>NZ_JBKFAX010000002.1:0-480305 GCF_053345865.1 Mycobacterium sp. C31M
CAGAGCGGCGAAGATCGAGTCCCAGGGGGTTTCGACGAATTCGACCGGTACACCCAGCTTCTCGCCGACGGCCCGGGCGACGTCGACGTCATAGCCGACGAGCTCGCCGGTCGCCGGATCGTGGTAGCTGAATGGTGAGTAGACACCTTCGGTGCCGACCCGCAGCACACCGGCCGATTTGATCGGGTCGTCACCGGCATCGCCGGATGAGCCGCAGGCGGCGACACCGGCGATGACCAGGACACCGAGGAGGGCGGCGAGCAGCACCTGCCGAAGATTTCCGAACACGGCCGGACCGTAGCAACGCTTGCCCGCCGGGAACAGGGTTTCGCTCACACCGGGCGGTATACCCAGGGTGCGCGCGGTAACACCGCGGGGTCGAACTCGGTGAGCATGTCGGCCACGGTCCGGGCCCGGTAGCCCAGCGAGGCGGAGATCAGACCGATCGCCTGCTCGACACCCAGTTCGGCCAGCGTGACCGCACCGTCGCGTTTCGCGAGCCGTTGTCCCTCGGCGTTGAGCACCAGCGGAACGTGGGCGTAGCTTGCCGGCGGATAACCCAACAGCCGCGCCAGGTAAGCCTGGCGGGGTGAGGACGACAGCAGGTCGTCACCACGCACCACCTGGTCGACTCCCTGGGCGGCATCGTCGACCACGACGGCCAGGTTGTAGGCGGTCACCCCGTCGCCGCGGCGCAGCACGAAATCGTCGACCAGCCCCGTGAATTCACCGTGTAGCAGGTCGTCGACCGTGAACGGCTTGTTGTCGCTGCGCAATCGCAGGGCCGGGGGCCGGTCGTGGTCGGGTGGATGTGCGCGGTCCCGGCAGGTCCCCGGATAGGCGCCCTCCGGGGTGTGCGGGGCACGCGGTGCGGACAGGATGTCCTTTCTGCTGCAATAACATTCGTAGACCAGCCCGCGTTCGGTCAGCTCGGCGATGACGGCGTCGTACCGGTCGGTGTGCGCGGTCTGGTATTCCGGCGGGTCATCGGAGGTGACGCCGATCGCGGCCAGATCCGCGAGTTGACGGACGGCGATATTGCCGAACGTCCGATCGTCGAGATCCTCCACCCGGATCAGGAACCGCCGCCCCGTCGACCGGGCGAACAACCAGGCCAACACTGCGGTGCGCAGGTTGCCGATGTGCAGGTCGGCCGACGGGCTCGGCGCGAACCGGCCCGCACCGGGTGGGCGGGTCATGCAGGCAATTTAACCCCGGCGCGGGCTTGTTCGACACATTCGGCCCAGCGGTGCGCGCCGGGGGCGTGCACTCCGGACGGCCCCGCGAACGCACTGGAGATCACCAGGTCGGGACGTTCGTGGGCGAGTACCCGCAGGCTGCTGACCAGCGCCGCGGGGTCGCTGTAGCCGGGCAGATTGCCGGCGAACCAGTCGCCGTCCTCCCCGAGGATCACCGTGTCGCCGGTGAACAGGTAGCTCTGACCGTTGGCGCCGGGCACCAGATAGCTGGTGCTGCCGGGGGAGTGGCCCGGCGTCGGGATGACCTCGATACCGTTCGCGTCGACATGGCGTGTGGACAGCACGAAATCGATCGGCGCGTGCTTGCCGATGGTGTCGGCCTCGGCGGCCGGGGCGTGCAACCGCGCGCCAAACCGTTCGGCGATGCGGGCCAGCTGCGGGCCGGCCTCGTCCTGATGGGACAGGTACTGGTGGGTTATGCCGCCGAGGCCCGCGATGTCGTCGAAATCGGCGTCGGTGGCCGTGCTGTAGAACAGCACGTTGCCTTCCTTGCCACCGGTCCACAGGTAGCCGTGGGTGGTCAGGCCGGGAAACGGGTTGTCGGTTCGGGTCTCCCACAGGTCGGTGCGGATCTGCCGCATAGGGGCCTCCTTTTTTGCTGGGTCAGCGTCTTGCATCCCAGCCTGCAACCGCAACCAAGGTTGAGGTCAAGTGAGTTTTGGGAGAATTTCGCTGAGGCGGAAGGTCGTCGGTGTCTCCAACTGCTCGAAGGTGCAGGTATGTGGGTCGCGGTCTGGCCGCCAGCGGCCGAACTGGGCGGTGTGCCGGAATCTGAGTTGTCCCCCGTCGCTTCGCTCGCCCACGGGGCGCCCTTCCATTCGGTCGTACTTGGCTTCCACCACACGTTCCGGTCGCAGTGGGACGAAGGACAGGCTCTTGTCAGGGTTCCAGCGGGAGTTGGTGTTGTGGGTCGTATCGGCGGGCATGTGCGCCGCCCAGTTCCATGGGTGATCGTTGAATGTGGTTACTAGTGGCTGTAATTCGGTGTACAGGTCCCGCCTCTTGGCCATCGGGAAGGCGCCGATCACCCCGACCGAGGCCAGCGTGCCATCGGGGCGGTACAGCCCGAGCAGCAAAGATCCCACCGCCTCGGGCTCGGACTTGTGCGGTCGGTATCCGGCGACCACACAGTCCGCGGTGCGGGAATGCTTGACCTTGAACATGACTCGTTTGTCTGGTCGGTAGACGCCGTCGAGCGGTTTGGCGATCAGACCGTCGCAGCCGGCACCCTCGAACTCGGTGAACCACCGCGCCGCGACCACGGGATCGGTGGTCGCCGGGGTGAGGTGGAAGACCGGGCCGGCGCCGTCCAGCGCCTGCGCCAACGCCGCGCGGCGCTCGGCGAACGGGCGCGAGGTGTAATCCATGTCGCCGAGGGCCAGCAGATCGAAGGCAACGAATGCCGCCGGGGTTTCGATCGACAGTTTCGCCACCCGCGACGCCGCCGGATGCAGTCGCAGCTGTAAGGCCTCGAAGTCCAGCCCGGACTCGCCGGCGATGATGATCTCACCGTCGATGACGCACCGCGGCGGCAGTTCGGTGAGCGCCGCGCCCACCAGCTCGGGAAAGTATCGGGTCAACGGGCGCTCGTTGCGGCTGCCCAACTCCACCTCGGCGCCGTCGCGGAACAGGATGGAACGGAACCCATCCCATTTGGGCTCGTACGAGGCCCCGGCGGGGATCTCCGCGACGGGTTTGGCCAGCATCGGCGACACCGGCGGTGTGATGGGCAATCGCATCGTGCTCCAAGATAGAGGTATGGACACCGGCGATTTCTGGTCAGCGGCTGACAACCACCTGGTGCGCTACGGCGCGGCGTTCGTCCCGCGCATCATCAGCCGGGCCCAGGGTGCACACGTGTACGACGAGACCGGCGCGGCGATGCTGGACTTCACCTCCGGCCAGATGAGCTCGGTCCTCGGCCATTCGCACCCCGACGTGGTGGCATGCGTCAACCAATCGATGGCCACCCTGGACCACCTGTACAGCGGCATGCTCAGCCGACCCGTCGTCGAGTTCGCCCAGACCCTGGCCGGCACGCTGCCCGGCACGCTGCCCGGCTCGCTGAGCAAGGTGCTGCTGCTCACCACCGGTGCGGAGTCGAATGAGGCGGCCCTCAAGATGGCCAAGCTTTACACCGGCCGTTACGAGGTGGTGTCCTTGGACCGGTCGTGGCACGGGATGACCGCGGGCGCCACATCGGCCACGTTCAGTGCCGGCCGGCGCGGTTATGGGCCGCCGATGCCGGGCAACCTGACGCTGCCGACCCCGAACGCCTACCGATCCCCGTTCCGGCACGCCGACGGCAGCTACGACTGGGCAGCAGAGCTCGACTACGGGTTCGCGATGATCGACGCCCAGTCGGCGGGCAGCCTGGCCGCCTGTCTGGTGGAGCCGATCCTGAGTTCCGGCGGCATCATCGAGCCCCCGCTCGGTTATCTTCGCCGGCTCAAAGAACTGTGTGCCGAGCGCGGGATGCTGTTGATCCTCGACGAGGCCCAGACCGGGCTGGGCCGCACCGGCACCATGTACGCCTTCGAACGCGACGGGGTGGTGCCCGACCTGCTGACGCTGTCCAAGACATTGGGCGCCGGACTCCCGGTCGCGGCGGTGGTCACCAGTGCCGAGATCGAAAGTGTCTGCCATGAACGGGGTTTCCTGTTCTTCACCACTCACGTGTCCGATCCGCTGGCCGCGGCCGTGGCGCTGACGGTGCTCACCGTCGTGGAACGTGACAGGCTGGTCGAACGGGCGGCGCGGCTCGGTGCGCGGCTGCGGGCCGGACTTGCCGGTATGCAACAGCGTTACGAGCAGGTCGGCGATATTCGTGGCCGTGGTCTGCTGCAGGGTATGGAACTCGTCGCCGATAAGGCGAGTAAGGCACCGGCCGATGCGCTGGGTGCCGAGGTGACTGCGGCCTGCCTCAAGCGCGGGCTGCACATGAACATCGTCCAGCTGCCGGGGATGGGTGGAATCTTCCGGATCGCCCCGCCGCTGACCATCGCCGAGTCCGAACTCGACGAGGGGCTGGAGATTCTCGACGACGCGTTGGGCAGCGTGCTCTAGCGTCGCAGTTCCTCGCGGATGGCGGTGACGAAGTGGTCGACATCCTCGGCGGTGGTGTCCCATGCAGTCATCCAGCGCACCTCGCCGCGTGCTCGGTCCCAGTCGTAGAACCGGACCCGCTCGCGGATGCGGTCGGCCACCTCGTTGGGAATCGTCGCGAACACCGCGTTGGCCTGGGTCGGCTGGCTGAAGGCCAAGCCGGGTAATACGGCCTGCTCCAATGACTCTCGCAACCGTTGGGCCATCGCATTGGCATGCTGGGCGCTGCGCAGGCCGAGGTCGTCGTCGAACAGGCTGAGCAACTGTGCCGAGGCGAAGCGCATCTTGCTGGCCAGTTGCATCGATAGCTTGCGCAGGTACACCAAACCCTCGGCGCGCTCCGGGGCGAGCACCACCACGGCCTCGGCGCCGAGCAGGCCGTTCTTGGTGCCACCGAGACTCAGCACATCCACCCCGACGTCGGTGCTGAACTCTCGGAACGAAAGTCCGAGTGCTGCAGCGGCATTCCACAACCGGGAACCATCGGTGTGGACCGCCATGCCGTGCCCGTGCGCGTAGTCGGCGATCGCCCGGATCTCGTCCCGGGTGTAGATCGTGCCGAGTTCGGTGGTCTGGGTGATGCTCACCGCCAGGGGCTGCGCACGGTGCTCATCGCCCCAGCCGAAGGCCTGCCGGGCGATGAGCTCTGGGGTCAGCTTGCCGTCCGGGGTGGGAACGGTGAGCAGCTTGTGGCCCATCACCCGCTCCGGGGCACCGGCCTCGTCGGTGTTGATATGGGCGGTCTCCGCAGCGATCACCGCACCCCAGCGCGGCAACATGGCGGTCAGCCCGACCACATTGGCGCCGGTGCCGTTGAACACCGGAAACGTCTGCGCAGCGGGGCCGAAATGATGGCGTACCACCTCCGCCAGGCGAGCGGTGTACGCGTCCTCGCCGTAGGCGATCTGATGACCTCCATTGGCCGCCGCGATCGCGGCGAGGGACTCCGGATGGATCCCGGCGTAGTTGTCGCTGGCGAAGCCGCGGTGGTGCTGGTCGTGAAGCGTGGGTACAGGCACGCAACCCATCCTGCACTTACCGCTACCCGGTAGGCGACGTTGGCCGCTGGCACCGTCGAAATGCCGCCGCAACGGGACGACCATCGAAGACACGATGCCCGGACCGGAAGGACCCCACGATGACCACCAACCCGACCGTGATCCAGTACGTACTTCGGCGGCTCAAGGACATCGGCGTCACCGATATCTTCGGGGTCCCGGGCGATTATGCCTTCCCGGTGGAGGACGCCATCCTCGCCGACCCGGACATCGAGTGGGTCGGCTGCTGCAATGAACTCAATGCCGCCTACGCGGCCGACGGATACGCCCGCATCAAGGGTGTCGGTGCCGTCAGCACCACCTTCGGTGTCGGTGAACTGGGCGCCATCAGCGGGATCGCCGGCGCCTTCGCCGAACATCTTCCGGTCTTCCACCTGGTCGGGATGCCGACTCAGACCGCGCAGGCCGAGCATGCACTGGTCCATCACACCCTGGGCACCGGTCAGTTCGACCTGTTCCGGCAGATGGCCGATCACGTGGTAGGCGCCAGCGCGATCCTCACCCCGGCCAACGCCGTCGCCGAGACCGAACGCCTGATCGCCGAGGCGCTCGGCAACCGCCGCCCCGTCTACCTGGCGTTTCCCAGCGATATCGTCGACGAACCGGTCATTGCCTGGGCGGGTCCACTGGATCGGCCGGGCAGTCAACCGGCCGTGCTGGCCGCCGCCGTCGCCGCCGTCGTCAAGGCACTCGATGCGGCAGACTCGGCGGTCATGCTTCCCGGGCTGCTGATCCGGGGTCTGGGTTTGCAGGCCGCGGCGACCGCCGTCGTCGAACGCGCCGGCATCCCGTACGCCACCATGTTCGCCGACAAATCTGTTCTCGGGGAACAACATCGGCAGTACATCGGGATGTATGACGGCACGCTGATGGACGAGGATGTCCGCGCTTTTGTCGAGTCCGCCGATACCGTTCTGCTCGTCGGCACCCGGCAGACCGATTTCAACACCGGCGCCTTCACCTCCGGATTAGAACAAAGCCGCCTCATCGACATGGGTCTGCACAGCACGACCGTCGGCACCACGGTGTACCGCGATGTCCAGATGGCCGACGTGCTACGCGGTGTCGCCGCCAAGGTCGACCATCGTGACCGCGTTCCCGAGATCCGGCCGGCGGGGGTGGGGCCGATCATCGACGCCGAGACCATCACGGCCGAGGCGTTGTATCCGCGGTGGGCCGAATTCCTGGAACCCGGCGATGTTGTTGTCGCCGAAACCGGTACCTGCTCAATGGGTCTGGCGTTCGCGCAGTTGCCCGAGGGCGCAGAGTTCCACAATCAGACATTATGGGGTGCCATCGGTTGGGCAACTCCGGCAGCCTTCGGAGCAGCGGTCGCGGCCCCGCAACGGCGGATCGTGTTGATCACCGGCGAGGGATCACACCAGTTGACCGCCCAGGAGATCGGTCAGTTCCACCGGCGTGGTCTGACCCCGGTGGTGTTCGTGCTCAACAACTCCGGCTATCTGATCGAACGGATGCTGTGTGCCGATCCGGCCAGCGCCTACAACGATGTCGCACGGTGGAACTACGCCGAGTTGCCACACGCTTTGGGCTGTGAGGATTGGTTCACCGCCACGGTGCGTACACCGGCGGAACTGGATATGGCAATGAAGGTCGCCGGCGACAAATACACGGCCGCCTATATCGAGGTGATCACCGAACCCTACGTTTCCCCGGAGTTGCCGCTCAAGCTGCACGACAGCCTGGCGACGCTGTATCACCTGAGCTGATCGGACACCGAAAGATGCTGGGCCAGTAACTTGCCGGCATTACGGATATGGGTGGCCATCGCGGCACGTGACTGCTCGGCGTCGCCGGTTCGCAGGCTTTCGATGATCTGGCGGTGATCGTGCGCGGACGCCTCGGGCCAACCCTCGACCGCGGCGAAGAACTTCCGCGGCGCGAATGCCAGGGTCCGCTTGAGCAGCCACTGGATGCGGCGGGCACCGGCGGTCCGGTAGATCGTCGAGTGGAACTGGTGGTTGAGTCGTTCGACCGAGTCGTAATCGTGTTGGGCCGCCGCCTTTTCGAGCTGGTCCTGGATGCCCTCCAGCGAGGCGATGGTCTCGGGACCGCACACCGTGGCCGCGCGTGCCGCCAACTCGCCGCCGAGCAGCGCCTGCGCGTCGTAGATGTCGCCGACGTCCTCACTGGACAGCGCGGAGACGGCGAAACCACGCCGGGGTTCGACGGTCAGGAAGCCCTCGCTCTGCAGTTGCAGGAGTCCTTCGCGGGCGGGTGTGGCGCTGATCCCGAGATCTTCGGCAACCATTTCGGGCCGGATGAACTCGCCGCCGGCGAGCTGCCCGGAAATGATGAGCTCGCGAACGTGGTGGGCGGCGATATCACTGAGCCGCTGCGGCCCACGAGGTTTGGGTCGTTGCGTCGCCCCGTCTACCGCCATCAATCGACTATATTCTATTGTCGCGTGATAAGGCTTCAACGAGCCGATCGGCGAGATCGCCCGGATGCGACAGCATCGCCATATGACCGCCGGGCATCACCTCGGGTTCGACACCCAGACGCTGCGCCACCGTACGACGCATGAACGGTTCGGGAAAGAAACGGTCGTCGGCGAACAGTACGAACCGCGTCGGGACCTGCGGAAGCGCATCGCCGGGCCAGGGGGCGGCCATCGGCGTTTCCGACTGATCACGCTCCACCACGCCCGCGACCACCGCCGGATCGACGCCGTTGTAGAACAGCGCATCCATGTCGTCAGGGTCGTACCCGCCTGCCTGCGCTGCGGCGCGTTGCGCCTCGGCGCAGCCGGTGGCCTCCCACCAATCGCCGGGCGGTTCGCCCAGGCGGGGGATCACCGCCGAGACGTACACCAGGGCGGCGGCATCAACCCGTGGGCAGGCCAGTGCACCGGTGAACCCACCCAGGGAGTGTGCGACCACCACCGGCGCTGTCCCGTCGTCGGGGCACTGGGCGGCCACCGCGTCGGCATAGGTCAGTAGGTCCGCGGAATCGTCTTCGCACGGTAGGTCGATCGGCACCCCGTGATGGCCACGCGCGGCCAACTCGGTCACCACGGACTGCCAGTACGACGGGTCGGACCCGCCGCCGGGTATGAGCAGGAAGTTTGTCACTCGATTGGCTCCCGGGATGCGTCGATCTGTTCGCGCAGGATATCGCCGTGGCCGGCATGCCGGGCGAACTCCTGGATCATCAGGAGCAGCGTCGCACGCATGCTGACCACGCCCTCGCGCGGATTGTGTTTGGTGGCATCGAGATCGAATCCGGCTGCGATCTCGCGGGAGCGCGCACCGGCACGCTCGAACTCGGCGATGACATCGGCCAGCGTCTCGCCCGCGTCGACGCTGAAGGTGCCCTCGTCGCGCCGCGAGTAGCCATCGCATTGCGACTCGTCCAGACCCGCCCAGAACCGTTGGAACCAGATACGTTCCGCGGCAGCGGCATGCTTGATCAACGAGATGGGGGTGGTCAGGGACGAGACGAGTCGGCGGCGGGCATCGTCGTGGGACAACCCGCGCACGGTGTCCACGAGCGCTGCGCGGTTGCTGTCGAGCATGTGGTCGAGAAGTGTTCGTTCATCGCCATTGGTGATCAAGGTGTTCGCTCCGTAACAGGGGTGCATGGGGCAGACCTCGGCGCAATGCCGAGGTCATGCGGGGGAGAGGTGCCGAAGCTTCGGCGAGAATGACGAGCCGTCACGCGGCCGCCTGCCACGAGTATGGAACGCCGACGCCCCGCTGTAAACCCTGGAGTGGAACTTAGACGGCCTTGGTTGGTCGAGTTTCGTTGCCGCCAAAGGCATTCACCAGTTCGGGAACAACGCGTAGATGTGTCTGCAGCACGCTGACGCACGTGTCGGCATCGTGGTTCTGCAGCGCGGCGATCAGCTCGTGGTGTTCACGTTCGATGGTGGCCAGCCGTTCCGGCGCCTCGATGAGGGTGCGGGTGCCCAGCCGGACCTGCCGGGGCTGCAGCGCGTCATACATGTCGGCGATGACGGAATTGCGTTGGTGCCGCACGATCGCGGCGTGAAAGACCTGATCGAGTTGGGCGAACCGGTTCCAGTCGCGGGCCCGGCCGGCCTCGTCCATCCCGGTGATCAGCGCAGCCAACGCCTCCGGTGCCCCCGCGCGGCGCAGACAGATGGTGCGCAGCGCGTCGGACTCCAGGAGAAACCGGGCCTGGTAGATCTCGCTCATCTCGACCGCGGTGAGAACCCGCACCTGGGCACCGCGTCGGGGCATCAGGTCGATGAAGCGTTCGACCTGCAGGCGTTGCAGTGCTTCGCGGACCGGAGTGCGGGAGGTGTTGACCCGCTCGGCCAACGCCACCTCGTCGAGGAACTCTCCCTCGGCGTAGTCGCCGCGCAGGATCGCATCGCGGATCTGCTCGTAGGCCCGTTGCCCCGCGGAGGTGCGGGCCGGCCGCACCGAGGTGCCGGGCGTTGGTGAGGACATAGCTGCCATTCAACCATTTACACGTTGTGCATTTTTCATGTATACAAGGTGTCCACAAGTTGTGTTTTTTAGTTCGGCCAGGAGGCAGCCCAGGATGACAGAGCCTGCAAGCACGGCGACCACGCCGGATCCACACACCGCGATCTGGCTCACCGAGCCCTCGGCGGCGTCGGTCGAGATGGGGCGCCTGGCCGGTTACGACACCGTGGTGCTCGACATCGAGCACGGCTGCTTCGACCTGCGTGAACTCGACGCACTGATCCCGTTCATCCGGGCGAAGGGCATGCGCGTCATCGCCAAGGTGCTGGGCCCGGAGCGCGGCCCGATCCAGCAGGCCCTCGACTTAGGTGCCGACGCGGTAGCCATCCCGCATATCGAGTCCGCCGAGCACGCGGCCAAGATCTGCGGTTTCGCGAAGTTCCCGCCGCTGGGTGACCGGTCCTTTGCCGGTGGCCGGACCTCCGATTACCGCGGATTCAGCGATGACTGGGTCGCAGCGCAGGACCGCAACACCCACTGCTACCCGATGATCGAGGATGCCTCGGCGTTCGACGAGATCGACGCCATCCTGGCGCTGCCGGTGGTCGACGGCATCTTCATCGGCCCGTCGGATCTGTCACTGCGCCGCGACCGCGGTGCCTACTCGGTCACCGACGCCGACCTCGCCGATATCGCCCGCCTGGCCCGCGCCGCGCGGGCCGCCGGTAAGCCGTGGGTGCTGCCGGCCTGGAGCCCCGCCGAGCAGAAGCTCGCGATCGCCGAGGGTGCGCATACGATCGTCGCCTCGATGCAGTACGGCGCCATGCTGGCCGGTTTCACCGCCACCCGGCAGAACCTGCGCGATTTCCAGGCCGAAGTGGGGAGCACCCGATGAACCTGACCGCCGCGATCGCCCAGTTCGCCCCGTCCGAGGACAAGGCGGCGAACCTCGACACCATGATCGGCCTGCTCGGGCAGGCCGCTGCCCGGGGTGCACAGCTCGTCGTGCTGCCCGAGTACGCGATCTTCACCGTCCCGGCGATGGACGACCGCTTCGTCGCCAGTGCCGAACCGCTCGACGGCCCGTCGGTGGCCCGGCTGGCCGCGGCATCGGCCGAGCTCAGACTGGCGGTCATCGCCGGGATCAACGAGTCCGGTCCGGACGGCAAGATCCACAACACCTTGGTCGGTATCCAGGACGGGCAGGTGGCCGCGGTGTATCGCAAGGTGCACCTGTACGACGCGTTCGGTTACCGGGAGTCCGACCGGGTGATCGCCGCGGACCCGTCGACCCCGCAACTGCTGGAGATCAACGGGTTCAAGATCGGCATGCAGACGTGTTACGACCTGCGTTTCCCGGAGACGACCCGCACCCTCGTCGACGCCGGTGCCGATGTCATCGCGCTGCCCGCCGAATGGGTGCCCGGTCCGCTCAAGGAGTACCACTGGAACACGCTGCTACGGGCGCGGGCGATCGAGAACACCGTCTATGTGCTTGCGGCTGACCAGATCTCGCCGGCCGGATCGGGTAACAGTGTCATCCTCGATCCGATGGGAATCCCGCTGGCCGCACTCGGCGAGGTGGCCGGCGTCGGTGTGGCGCTGCTGGAACGCGACCGCATCGACCATGTCCGCACCATCAACCCGGCCCTGACGCTGCGGCGTTACCGGGTCACCCCGGGGGCCTGAGATGCTCCCGGCACGGCGCGCGGCAGCGGTCGCGCTGGCCGCGCTGACCACGTCGGCACTGGTGTCCTGCGCCCAGCGTGACGGCGAGTACGTCCTGCACTACACGACGTACTCGTCGCCGACCTCGGACCAGTCCCTCACCGTGCAGCGATGGGCCAAGGATGTCGAGGAACTCACCGACGGTGGTGTCCAGGTGCGGTTCCACTACTCGCAGAGCCTGGTCGGCGCCGACGAGTCGGTGCAGGCCACGTTGGACGGCCGGGCCGACCTGGCACAGGTCGGATCTCTGTACGCCGCTTCCGATCTGGCGATGTACACCGTTATCGAGCTGCCCTTCGAGACCAAGAATCCCGAGGTGCAGATGACGGCCATCGACCGCCTCTACAACGAGAATGACACCTACCGTGACGATTTCGACCGCCAGGGTGTCAACCTGCTGTTCCCGCTGCCGCTCGGCATCGCGGTGGTCGGACTCCAAGAACCTGCCGCGGTCCCCGACGAGCTGGCCGGCCGCAGCATCCGGTCGGGCGGGCTGACCTCGGAGGCGCTGCTCACCGTCGGCGCCAACCCCGTCGCGATGACGGCCACCGACGTCTACGAATCCATGGAACGTGGTGTCGTCGATGGCTATACGTCGCTGGCCATCGCCAACCTGCCGACCTTCGGCCTCGCGCGGAACACGCCGTATCTCGTCGACCCGGGCATCGGCAGTTACGGATCGTCGATCGTGGTGATCAACTCCGAACTGATGGCCGGCATGCCGCAGGAGTACCAGGACGCCCTGGCGCAGGCCTCCGAGAACGCCATCGCCACCGGCCTGGAGGAGATGGACAAGCTGGGCAATCGCGCATGTGAGGAGCTCACCGAGTCCGGTACCGAGCTGTCCTCGATGCCCGACGACGCGGTGCAGGCCTGGAAACAGCAGTCCGGCATCGCCGATCAGTGGGTCGACCGATACACCGAACGCGGTTACGACGCCGCGGGCGTGCTCGCCGACTACCGCCGGATCGTCGACGAGGAATCCGCGCGGTCGAACTATGCCGATCCGTTCATCGCATGTCTGGAAGGGCAGAACCGATGAGTGAGGAAATCACCCTGCCGCGCGCGCTGAGCCTGTTCATCCGGGGTCTCGGCATTGCCGCCGGCGTGCTGTTGCTGTTGATCATCCTGCTGACCGTCGCGGACGTGATCAGCCGGAACCTGCGCGACCGTTCGATCGTCGGCACTGTCGACATCACGACCATGCTGTTGGTCGCCACCGCCTATCTGGGCTTGGCCTCGGCCGAGGCCGACGGACGCCACGTGTCCGTCGAGCTCATCGAGAACCGGTTGGGAGCCCGTGCGCGACTGGTCTTCTCGGGTATCCGCGCGGCGCTGCTGGTCGGTCTGGGCGCACTGACGACGTGGGGGCTGACCGAAGTGCTGATCAGTGCCGCCGAACGTGGTGAGACGACCAACGACATCCTGCGGTTGCCCACCTGGCCGGCCAAGGTCGTCCTGCTGATCTCCTTCGCGGCGTTCTTCGTCGTCGCCGTCTGGCGGGAGTTCCTCACCTTCGCGGCCACCCGCGCCGAACAGAGCGGAGCGATCCGATGACCGCCACCACCATCGGTGCACTGATCGTCGTGCTGGTGCTGTTCTTCGGGCTGCTGGCGATCCGGCTGCACGTAGGTCTGGCGCTGATGCTGTCGGCGCTGGTCGGTGTGCTGATCCTGCGCGGCACCGGAGCCGGCGTGAGCACGGTCTCGAATCAGCCGTTCTCCACCGCCGCCGAGTACTCGCTGACCATCATCCCGCTGTTCATCGTCATGGGTGTGTTCGCGGTCAAGGCGGGGCTGGCGCAGGCCGCCTTCGACCTGGCCACCTCTGCGTTCCGCAAGCTCCCGGGCGGCCCCGCGCTGGCGTCGCTCGCGGGATCGGGCATGTTCGCCGCGGTGACCGGCTCCAGCGTGGCCACCGTGGCCACCATGGCCCGGGTGTCCACCGATGCGATCGTGCGGGCCGGCTACAACATCCGGCTTGCCGCGGGGGTCGTCTGCGCCGGCGGGACGCTGGGTGTGCTCATCCCGCCGTCGATCGTGCTGGTGCTCTATGGCGTGGTGACCGAGGAGAGCATCGGGCAGCTGCTCATCGCCGGCATCGGGCCCGGGTTGCTCACCATCGCGGTGTACGCCGTGACCATCATGTCGCTGGTGGCCTGGCAGCGGCGCCGGGTGGCCGACCGGGCCGATGCGCTCGTCGGCACCGGGTCCGGCTCGGCCACAACGGATGTCGATGACGAGGCCGAGCCGACCGCACGCGATATCACCGGCGTGCTGTACCTGATCGTCATCTTCGGGGTGTCGGTCGGCACGATCTACCTGGGTGTGGCCACCCCCACCGAGGCGGCCTCGTTCGGTGCCTTCGCCGCACTGATCATCCTGCTGCTGCGCTCCCGGCCCTCGGCATGGCTGCGCAATATCGAGGAGTCGCTACGCGAGGCGGTCGGCCTGACGGCGATGACCTTCCTGCTGATGGTCGGCGCCGGGGTGTTCACCTACGTGCTGGCCCTCAGTGGCGCGAGCACCTCGCTGGTGAATGCGGTGACGGCCGCGGACCTGCCGCCGTACGTGGTGCTGGTGGCCTGTCTGGCGGTGCTGTTGCCGCTCGGGATGTTCCTCGACGGCATCTCGATGATCCTGATCGCCGCGCCGCTGCTGCACCCGATCCTCACCGGCTACGGGTTCGACGGCATCTGGATCGGTGTGTTGATCGTGAAGGTCGCCGAGATGGCGCTGATCACCCCGCCGGTGGGCATGAATGCGTTCGTCTACTCCGGAGCGGTCCGCGAGGCCGGGCTGGACCGGGTGTTCCGCGGCATCGTGCCGTTCGTGGTGGCCGATCTGGTGGTCGTCGCGCTGCTGATCGTCTTTCCGGAGGTCATCACCTTCCTGCCGTCGATGTCCGGGGCGAAGTAGCCGGTGCGATGAGATTGCCCACCGAACCGGGTCTACGTGACTATGGAGCTCATGGACCTCCCGGTCATGCCCCCGCTGGAACCGATGCTGGCCAAGGCCGCCACCAAGGTGCCCGACGATCCCGGCGCGTGGTCGTTCGAACCCAAATGGGACGGCTTCCGGGCCGTGGTGTTCCGCTCCGGCGACGACGTCGTGTTGCTCTCCCGCAGCGGCAAGGATCTGGGCCGCTACTTCCCGGAGGTCATCGACGCCGTCCGTGATGAGCTCGCACCCCGGTGTGTGCTCGACGGGGAGATCGTTGTCCCGCGCGTCATCGCCGACCGGACCCGGCTGGACTGGGAGTCGTTGAGCCAGCGCATCCACCCCGCCGAGAGCCGCATCAACAAGCTGTCCGCCGAGACCCCGGCGCATTTCATCGGTTTCGACGCACTCGCGGTGGGGGACATCTCGCTGATGGCCGAACCGTTCCGTGAGCGCCGCCGGCACCTGCTCGACGCGGTGCGCCAGAAGCAGTGGTGCCACGTCACCCGTACCACCGAGGACGCCGAACTCGGCGCGCGGTGGCTGCAGGAGTTCGAGGGCGCGGGACTGGACGGTGTGATCGCCAAACGTCTGGACGGGCCGTATCTGCCGGGCAAGCGGGAGATGATCAAGGTCAAACACCATCGCGATGCCGACTGCGTGGCCATCGGCTACCGGATCCACAAGAGCGGCGATGGTGTGGGATCGATCCTGCTCGGCCTGCACCGCGAGGACGGTGAACTGCAGATGGTCGGCGGCGCAGCATCATTCACGGCGAAAGCCCGTCTGACGTTGTTGGCGGATCTGGAACCCTTGCGCATCGGTGACGATGTCCGCGACGGGGATCCGAGTCGGTGGAATTCCGCGGCCGACAAGCGCTGGATCCCGGTGCGGCCGGAGAAGGTGTGCGAGGTCGCCTACGACCAGATGGAGGGCAACACCGGGGCGGTGCGGTTCCGGCACGCGGTGAAATTCCTGCGCTGGCGTCCGGACCGGGACCCGTCGAGCTGCACCTTCGAGCAGCTCGACGTGCCACTGAACTACGACCTGCGTGACGTGTTGGCCGGGGCGAGCGAAGCGACGGGAAATGGGAAAGGGGCGTGAAATGGCATCCACGGCAACAGAACTCGATGTCGACGGCGTCAAGGTTCGTTTGACCAGCCCGGACAAGCCGTACTTCCCGAAGCTCGGCGCGGCGGGTACCAAGGGCAAGGTCGTGGACTACTACCTGGCCGTCGCAGGGCCGATGGTGGCGTTGTTACGGGACCGCCCGGTGCACCTGCAGCGTTTCCCGGACGGTATCGAGGGGGAGGAGATCTACCAGAAGCGGGTGCCCCAGAAGCATCCCGACTATCTGGAAACCTGCACCGTCACCTTCCCGTCCGGTCGCACCGCCGACGCGCTGAAGGTCACCCACCCGTCGGCCATCGCCTGGGCGGCGCAGATGGGCACCATCACCGTGCACCCGTGGCAGGTGCGCTGCCCCGACACCGAACATCCCGACGAGCTGCGCATCGACCTGGACCCACAGCCCGGCACCGGCTTCACCCAGGCCCGCGAGATCGCGGTCGATGTCCTCAAACCGGTACTCGACGAGCTGGGTCTGGTCGGCTATCCCAAGACCTCGGGCGGGCGCGGGGTGCACGTGTTTGTGCGGATCCGGCCCGACTGGGATTTCATCGCGGTGCGCCGCGCCGGTATAGCGTTGGCCCGGGAGGTCGAGCGGCGGGCTCCCGACGCGGTGACCACCAGTTGGTGGAAAGAGGAGCGCGGCGAGCGGTTGTTCATCGATTACAACCAGAACGCCCGGGACCGCACCTTCGCCTCGGCGTACTCGGTGCGCAAGACGCCGATCGCCACGGTGTCCATGCCGTTGAGCTGGGCTGAGCTCGCCGACGCCGACCCCGATGACTACACCATCACGACCGTGCCCGGGATCGTCGCCGACCGGGCCGATCCGTGGGCGGGAATCGACGACACCGCACACTCGCTGGCGCGCCTACTCGAGCTGGTGGCCGCCGATGAGTCCGAGCGCGGTCTCGGTGATCTGCCGTACCCGCCGAGTTATCCGAAGATGCCGGGCGAACCGCCACGGGTGCAGCCGAGCAAGAAGGTCGCCGAGCACTGGGATGCCGACGGGAACCGCGTCGCCGATTAGCGGAAAGGCACGACTCCGGCGCCGACGAGTTCCGCCGGCTCGGACTTGAGATGGTTGGCCGCACTCGAGGCGACCGCGACGGAGCTGAACTCGACCGCGCCGAGCAACAGCAGCGGCCACAGCGTGGCGGCCACCGCGCTGAGCACCAAGCCGTGCGAGGCCGGGCTGTTGGGGTCGTTGAGTCGCCGGCTGGCCACATAGACGATCGCTGTACTGACAACCCAACCGATCAGGTACGCGACGACTGTCGTCTGGACCACGGTGTCTCCCCCCTTCATCGGCGGGTCGGATTGTGCGAACCACAAGCCTGGGCGCTGATGTTCAGCTAAATGTAACCTCCGCCCGATCATGGCGGAAGACCTGGAAGCGCTCCAGGTTTGCCACCATTTGCCAGGTCAAGGACCATAAACGCGGCCCAGCAACTTCACAGGTGGTTGCCAGAGCGGGGTCGTTTGTTAGCCGAGGCTAACCCGCCGCGCGGCCCCTCGAAAGGCCACCTTCGGACGGCTCGGACGGGTACCGGCGGTCCCGGATACGGGCCCGGCGGCCGGCGCAATCGGCCCGGTCGGGTGCCTCGGCGAGGTGCCCCCGAGCACTCGGGTGGTATCGCATGGGCCGTATCGGCAAGGCCCCTGGTGGCCGGTGTGGACCGGGCGCCGCCCCTCGATAGCCCGACCGGCACTGGGTATTTGCTGGGCTTTTTGGTTGTCGTGCGCTGCCCGTTCGCCTCGGCGGACTGGTGGCGCGGCCGGCCGTTGCTCATCGCCGCGCGCGCATGACCGCGTCGGTTGCCCGGGCGCGTGCACGTAACGTGAACGATGCCGGGAGTTGACGCCGAAACGGGCAAACTCGCGCCGAGGCGTTCGACCGGCACCCGGCAAACGGCGGGGCGGTGTGTCCGCCGACACAGTTCGGGCGCAATTGTCGCGGTTGTCACTACCTGTCGCCGATGTCGCGGCGAGCAACTCCGCAAAGTCGACGCCGGGGTGCGATCCGAATATTGTTGAAACTTCATCGTGACACGTGTCGTGCAGGTTTCTGAGCAGTTGCACAGCGAAGAATCGGCGAAATACGACCCGAACGGGGCTCAGGCACCAGGCGTCAGCGTTGCCTTGCCGAGGCGGTGTTGGCCGGCGCGGTCGACCCATGTCAGCTCGATGACATCACCGGGATAGTGCCGGTCCAGAACTTGGGTGAGGTTGTTGGCGGACTCGATCGGCGTGCCGTCGATGGTGAGGATGACATCACCGTTGGCCAGCCCGGCACCCGCGGCGGGACCACCGGCCATCACCTCGTGGACCAGGACCCCGGGGAAGGACTCGTGCTGCTCGGCATTGCTCACGCCGACGCCCAGCAGGGTCGGCGGGCCGATGTGCACGGTGTCCGACGGGATGCGGGACCGGATCTGGTTGGCGATGTTCATCGCATCGTTGATCGGAATTGCGTAACCCTCGCCGCCCGGGCCCATCCGGAAGTTCACCGAGGCCGCCGTCGTCACGCCCACCACTTCTCCGGCAGCGTTGACCACCGGCCCGCCGGAGTCACCGGCGCGCACGGGTGCGGCGAACTCGATCAACCCGGCCATCTCGGTCGCGGTGCCGCTCAGTTCGTCCTCGGCGCTGATGGTCCGTCCGAACGCGGTGACCGTGCCGAACTCGCGGGTCAGCGCGCGGGCACTGCCCTGTGCGTTGCCGATCGCCACAACCGGCGCACCGACGGCCAGTTGGGCGGGATCGCCCAGCGGTGCGACCGGCAGCCCACCGGCGCCGCGCAACTGCAGGACGGCGATGTCGCGGCCGCGGTCATAACCCACGATGTCGGCGCCGAAGGTGCCGCCACCCACCGCCGCATTGATGACATCGGCGCCCTGCACCACGTGATAATTGGTGAGCACCTGGCCGCGGGGATCGAGAACGATCCCTGTCCCGGTGCCGAGTAGGTGTTGGTAGTCCACGACGGTGTCGATGCGGACCACCGAGGGTTCCACCCGGTCCGCCGCGGGGGTCAGATCGACGGGTTCGGCCCAGGCGGTGGCCGGGGCGGCGAGCAGGGCCAGCGACAGGGCGGTGGACAGCACCGTGAACGACCGCCGAACTCGGACTATCCCCATATGCCGCCCATTCGCCGCCTTCCGCCCCCCAGAGGTGTCCCTATCAATATTGGCGGTGGCAGCGCGAACTGTCGACGCCAATGCGCGCAGGGTGTGTCAGCCCTCGGTCGCGACGCCGCCGCGGGTGCGAATACGACGGGTCTTGCCGCTGGGGCGGTGGTTACGCAGTTTGCCCTCGTCAGCCGACTTTTCCTCGGCCGGTTCGGCGTCTGCGACCGGGTCGGAGGCGTCGGCGACCACCGTCTCTTCGACGGGGTCATCGGAATCCTCGGAATCCTCGGTTTCGGGTTCGGAATCCTCGGTTTCGGCGGCATCCGACTCGTCCTCGGCCGTGCTTCGGCCGCGCGGTTCGGGCTTGAGCTTGAGCGGTTTCGGCGGCGGTGGCGGCAATTCGGCCACGAACGCCAGGTAGAAGGCGAACGCACCGAGCAGTGCCAGCGCCGCGGCGGCACCGTAGATGCCGAACAGCCACTGGCCGGCGTCGTCGAGGTCCAGCCAGATCTCGCTGATCCCGGCGCCCACGATGAGCAGCCCGGCCGCTACATGCCCGACGATCGACCACACCCGCAGTTGCAGCGCAAGCGTCGGCGTACCCAGTTCTGGTTTGCGGGTGCGTCGCAGCGTCAGCAGTACCGGCAGCGCGGTCAGGGCGATCAGCACCCCGCACACGATGCGCATGACGGTGCCCAGCGTCGTCGGCCACTGTCCGGTCAGTTCGAACCAGCGTGGCAGAACGAAGAGAAAGTAGAGGGCTCCGGCGATAACCAGCGACGATGCGTGCCACAGCGAGGCGATACCGCGTCGCATATCCCTCCTCGGCGAGTTTGTGGTCGGCGGGGCGTGACCTGGAATCGATCACCGGTCACGCCCCGGACCAACGGCGGAGGATAGGGGATTTGAACCCCTGAGGGCTGTTAACCCAACCCGCGTTCCAGGCGAGCGCCATAGGCCACTAGGCGAATCCTCCGTCGGCAATGGTAGCCGACTGACGGGAGACTCCCGACCACCCATGGTTCGGGGCGGGTACTACACTCGACAATCGGACCCCGCGCGGCGTCCATCCTGTGAACTCCCCCAGGGCCGGAAGGCAGCAAGGGTCAATGGGCTCTGGCGGGTGCGCGGGGTCCCCTTCATGTTCACAGCTTGTTGATAGCGTCTTTTTTTGAAAGGCCCTCAGTGTCGTTTGAGTCCCTCGGCCGTGACGAGCTGGCTGCGCAGCACGAGCTGCAAGAGCGTTGTTACGCCGAGTTGAAAGCCCAGGGCCTCGCGCTCGACCTCACCCGAGGCAAGCCGTCGCCCGCGCAGCTCGATCTCTCCAACGCGCTGCTGGAATTGCCCGGCTCCACCGCGTTCCGAGATGCCGAGGGCACCGACACCCGCAACTACGGCGGTCTGCACGGCCTGCCGGAACTGCGCGCCATCTTCGGCGAGCTGCTCGGCATCCCGGTGCCCAATCTGATCGCCGGTAACAATGCCAGCCTGGAGTTCATGCACGACGCGGTGGTGTTCTCGCTGCTGCACGGCGGCGTCGACTCGCCGCGGCCGTGGTCCCAGGAACCCGGCGTCAAATTCCTCTGCCCGGCACCGGGTTATGACCGGCACTTCGCGATCACCGAGAGTTACGGCATCGAGCTGATCCCGGTGCCGATCCACGAGGACGGTCCCGATGTCGACCTCATCGAGGAACTGGTCGCCCACGATCCGGCGGTCAAGGGCATGTGGTGTGTGCCGGTGTACTCCAACCCCACCGGCGCCACCTACTCCTGGGAGAAGGTCCGCCGGCTCGTGCAGATGCACACCGCCGCGCCCGATTTCCGGATCTTCTGGGACAATGCCTATATCGCGCACACCCTGACACCGGAGTTCGTCGAGCCGATCGACATCCTCGGGCTGGCGGCCGACGCCGGCAACGCCAACCGACCGCTGGTGTTCGCCTCCACGTCCAAGATGACCTTCGCCGGGGCCGGGGTGAGCTTCTTCGGTGGCTCGCAGGACAACATCGCGTGGTACCTGCAGCACGCCGCGAAGAAGTCGATCGGCCCGGACAAGGTCAACCAGCTGCGGCACCTGCGGTTCTTCGGTGACGCCGACGGCGTGCGCCGGCACATGCAGAAGCACCGCGAGCTGCTGGCGCCGAAATTCGCGCTGGTCGCCGAGATCCTCCAGGACCGTCTCGGCGACTCGAAGATCGCCTCCTGGACCGATCCCAAGGGTGGTTACTTCGTCAGCCTCGACGTGCTGCCCGGCACCGCCAAGCGGACCATCTCGCTGGCCAAGGAGGCCGGAATCGCCGTCACCGCCGCGGGAGCGGCGTTCCCGTCCGGAAATGACCCCGAGGACAAGAACATTCGGATCGCCCCGAGCTTCCCCTCGGAGTCCGACCTGCGTTCGGCGATCGACGGTCTGTCGACGTGTGCGCTGCTGTCGGCCACCGAAGCGCTGCTGGCGCGCGACTAGTCAGCCCCGCTGGGTAACCTGGGCGACCGTGGCGCTCTACCGCAAGTACCGACCCGCTAGCTTCGCCGAGGTCGTCGGCCAGGAGCATGTCACCGCACCGCTGTCGACCGCGCTGTCGGCCGGCCGCATCAACCACGCCTACCTGTTCTCCGGGCCGCGCGGCTGCGGTAAGACATCGTCGGCTCGCATCCTGGCCCGTTCGCTCAACTGCGAACAGGGCCCCACCCCGACGCCGTGCGGGGTGTGCGACTCGTGCGTGGCGCTGGCGCCCAACGGGCCCGGCAATGTCGACGTCGTCGAACTGGACGCCGCCAGCCACGGCGGTGTGGACGACACCCGGGAACTGCGGGACCGGGCGTTCTACGCGCCGGCCCAGTCGCGATACCGCATCTTCATCGTCGATGAGGCGCACATGGTCACCACGGCCGGCTTCAACGCGCTGCTCAAGATCGTCGAGGAGCCACCGGACCACCTGATCTTCGTGTTCGCCACCACCGAACCGGAAAAGGTATTGCCGACCATCCGGTCTCGCACGCATCACTATCCGTTCCGGCTGCTGGCCCCCAAGACGATGCGGGGGCTGTTGGAGCGCATCTGCGCCGACGAGGGCGTGACGGTTGACGACGCCGTCTACCCGCTGGTGATCCGCGCCGGTGGCGGCTCGCCGCGCGACAGCCTGTCGGTGCTGGACCAGTTGGTCGCCGGCGCCGACGGCAACCGGGTGGTCTACCAGCGGGCACTCTCGCTGCTGGGCGCCACCGACGTGGCCTTGATCGATGATGCCGTCGATTCACTCGCCGCCGGGGACGCCGCCGCCCTGTTCGGCGCCGTCGAAGCAGTCATCGACGCGGGCCACGACCCCCGCCGGTTCGCCACCGATCTGCTCGAACGTTTCCGCGATCTCATTGTCATGCAGGCGGTTCCGGACGCTGCCGACCGCGGTGTGGTCGATGCACCGGAGAGCGTGCTGGACCGCATGCGCGAGCAGTCCGGCCGGCTCGGGGCGGCCACCCTGGCCCGGTATGCCGAGGTGGTGCACGCCGGTCTGGGGGAGATGCGCGGCGCCACCGCACCGCGGTTGCTGCTGGAGGTGGTGTGCGCGCGGTTGCTGCTGCCCTCGGCCCATGACACCGAATCGGCGCTGCTGCAACGTATCGAGCGCATCGAGACCCGGCTCGACATGGCCATCCCCGCCGCGATGCCCGGTGCGGCCACGGCCGAGGCGCCACCGGCCCCGGCCCGCCAGTTCGTCCGGGCCAGTCGTGCGCAGGCCGCTCAGACCGAGACTGCACCACCTCCGCCACCACCGCCACCACCGGCGCCCCCGCCCAGGCCCGAACCACAGCCGGAGCCGGTTCCCGAGCCCGAACCGGCTCCCGAACCGGAGCCCGCGCCCCGACCACTGCCGCAGCCCGAACCCGCCCCGGCGCCCGAACCGGTGACACCACCTCCGCCGGCTCCGACGCCGGCACCGGTTCCCGAGCCTGAGCCGGCGCCCGCCCCGGCGCTGGGTCAACCCGACGCGGCCGCGGTTCGATCGATGTGGGATACGGTGCGCGAGAAGGTGAATGCCCGCAGCAAGCCGGTGAACGCCATGCTCGCCGACGCGATTGTGCGCGCCGTCGACGGTGACGTGCTGGTCCTCAGCCACCGAGCCCCACCGCTGGCCAAGCGTCTCAACGAAGCCCGCAATGTCGATGTCATCCGCGAGGCGCTCAAGGATGCCCTCGGGGTCAACTGGCAGATCCGCTGTGTGCCGGATACCGGCGAGCCGGCACCGTCGGACGCCGGATCTGCGGCCAAGCCCGATCCGGCAGCCGAGGAGGAGCGCATGCTGGCCGAGGCCAGCGCCGATACTTCGGAAGTGTTGCGCCGGGACCCCGAGGAAGTGGCGATCGAGTTGCTGCAGACCGAGCTGGGTGCCCGCCGCATCGAAAAGAGTTAGCTGACGAATCTATCGAGTCGGGTTAAGCTGTTTGCTCAATCCGAAGATAGTGAGAGGCTGTCAGTGAGTAAACCGGTTGCTGAACGTTGGGGTGGCCGGAATTACCGGTTCGCGACCAGCGCCCTTCGGGAGGGTCGCTTCATGCGGTTGTTCTCCTGGATCGCGGGAGCCGGATGTTTCGCGCTGGCCGGGTTGCTGGTCGTATTCCAGTTCCATCCCGCCGGCCCCGGCGTTGTCGGCGCCCGAGTGCTCCATGTCGTCATCGCCCTGATTGCGGTGGCGGTGGGGGTGCGCTGGGTGCACGGACGCTGGCCGACCCACCTACAGGCCACGGCCTTCGCGGTGTGGCTGGATGTCGCAATTGCCGCAGCGGCCGTCACGATGTCTACGCCGATTGCTGCCCTCTGTGTCGCCGCCTTCCTCAGCGTCAACGGCGTGTACGTCGCCTTTCTGCTCGGCTGGCGGCCTCTCGTCGCCCATCTCACGTTCTGCAGCACGGTCATTGTGGTCATCGTCGGCCACGGCGCTCTCACCGGACGTGCCACGCTGTGGGACACGATCCCGGTGTTGCTGCCGACCGTCACCTGGGTCGTGATCGTGTCCGTATGCGGAGGCCTGCTGGTCGAGAATGGCCGCAAAGCGCTGCGAAAGACCGCGCGCTCAGCGCACCACGATCCGCTGACCGGATTGCGAAATCGCCGCGGCATGTACGCCTCCGTCCACGCGGCCCTTGCCGGTGTCGATGCGCACGCCACTGTCATTGCCGCAGTGTGCGATATCGACAGGTTCAAACAGCTCAACGACAGCGCGGGACACGCCGTCGGCGATATCGCGCTGGCGGGGATGGCCCGGATGCTGAAAGCGTTGGCATCACCCGACGAACTCACCGCCCGCATCGGCGGTGATGAGCTTGTCCTCGTTGCCTTCACCACCGCGCCGCGTGTGGCCGTCGATGATTTGATCGACCGGTTGCGCCCGCTGACCGACACCCGCGTCGAGGGTATGGCGCTCACCGCGAGCATCGGTATCGCGACCCTCGATGTCGCGGATCCGCATTTCAGCGTCGACGACGTCCTGCGCCACGCCGATGCCGCCATGTACGAAGCGAAACGCTCCGGTGGCGCTACCTGCGTCGTCTACGCTACGAAATCCACCACGGTCGCAGCGGCAGGCCCCGGTCATCGCCGTGATCGTCCAGCTTGACCGCCAGGATCTGGTGCAGCTGCACCACATTGGACTCGAATCCGAGGCGTGAACCGGCCATGTAGAGCCCCCATACCCGGGCGGTGGGCAGGCCCACCTCGTCGACCGCCTCATCCCAGTGCTCGACCAGATTGCGGCACCAGTCCCGCAGGGTCAGGGCGTAGTGGTGGCGCAGGTTCTCCTCGTGGAGCACCTCGAACCCGACGTCCTGGGCCTCGGTGATGATGCGCCCCGACCCGGTGAGCTCGCCGTCGGGAAAGACATACCGGTCGATGAAGAAGCTGGCGGTCGTGCCGGTGCGATTGTTCGGACGTGTGATGCTGTGGTTGAGCAGCAGTGCGCCGGTACGCATCCGGGCCTGCAGGAAGGCGAAGTACGCCGGATAGTTCGCCACGCCGATATGTTCGGTGAGACCGATCGAGGACACCGCGTCGAAGCCGGACTCCTCGATATCGCGGTAGTCGCCGTGTCGTACCTCGGCCAGGTCAGACAGTCCCTCGGCGGCGATGGCACGGTGCGCCCAGGCGGCCTGCTCTGCGGACAGCGTCACACCCAGTGCCTTCACCCCGCGGCGCGCCGCGTAGCGCACCATACTGCCCCAACCGCACCCGACGTCGAGCAGGCGATCGCCGGGTTGCAGGCGTAGCTTCTCGAACACCAGTCGGTACTTGTTGTCCTGCGCCTGTTCCAGCGTCGCGTCCTCGTCTGGGTAGCACGCACAGGTGTAGGTCATCGACGGGCCGAGCACCCACTCGTAGAAGGTGTTGGACACGTCGTAGTGGTGGTGGATGGCCTCGGCGTCACGAGTCTTGCTGTGCAGCACACCATCCGCGAAGCGTCGCCAGCGCGGCTGGGCTTCCTGTGGCGGCGGGGCGATCGGCAGCAGGTGCTCAAGGCCGATCGAGGCGATGATGTTGGCCAGCACCCGCGCCGGTGGTCGTTTGAAGGCCGATGTGGCGGCCATGGCGCGCAGCAGGTCGTACGGGTCGCCGGGGTGGACACCGAGCGGCTCGATATCGCCGGCCACATAGGCGCGGGCCAGCCCGAGCTCGCCGGGCGCCGTGGCCAGATAGGTGGTGCCGCGGGGGCTGCGCAGGTCGAGCCCCACGGTCGCGTCATCGGGCCCGCTGGAACTGCCGTCATAGGCGGTGAATTTGAGTGGCAGTCGGCCCGCGGCGAAGATCTCCAGGATCTCGGCGAGGCTGAGCCGGCCCTGATCGTGGGATTGGCCCTTGAATGTCGTCACTTGTTCTGCACCGCCTTCGCATACAGATCCAACAGCCGGGTGTCCGGGTCGTAGATCTTCTTGGCCGACTTGTAGGCCTCGCCGCCGTACAGCCCGTAGAACTCGTCGGGACCGTAGAAAGATTCCGAGTACAGCGATTTGTGACCGTCGAGGTCGGTGACCGCGGACTCGATGCGCCGGTTGGTGTGGCCGGGGGTGGGGCCGGCTGGTACCGACGACCAGAAGCCGATGTTCACGTAGCTTTGATGCGGCCGGATCGGGTACAGCGGCCAGCTCGTGTCGTCGCGAAGTCGCAGGGGGCACAACCAGAGCGGCTCGATCGGAACTTCGGCCAGAAACCAGTCGAGGAACTCCTGGCAGCGCTCGATGGGTACCTCGACGTCCTGCACGACACGCTCCCGAGGTGGCCGGCCGTGACGTTTTTCGATCCGGTCGGCGATCCCGAAGCGCCGGTCGTAGCCGATCAGCTTCCAATAGAAGCTGCTGCGCCGCAGCCGCCGCGGCCACAACCTGCGCACCACCGGGTGTTGTGCGCCGAAAGCCCGTGAACACCAGAACCAGTCGGTGTCCCAGCGCCACAGGTAGTCGGCGATGGTGAGCCGGTCGTGCAGTTCGCCGCGCGGGTGCTGGATGGACCGGTAGTAGATATCGGCACCTGTGTAGTCGCTGACCGGCCCGGGTGTGGCCGTCTGGGTGCCCAGACACAGATAGCTCTCAGCAGCGCTGAACACCACGCCGTCCAGGTAATCGACCGGGATCCCGTCGTGGCCACGGGTCTCGATGATGCGGTCCATCGTGGCGATCAGCTCAGACGTCGATCCGAATCGCAGGTGCCGTAGCGCGACGAACGGCTGAACCGGTTCCAGCTCGATCCGTAGACGTACCGAATAGCCCAGCGTCCCATAGGAATTAGGGAACGCATGGAACAGGTCGGAGTTCTCGGTACGGCTGGCGGTGACGAGTTCGCCTGCCCCGGTGAGGATGTCGAGTTCACGCACCGACTCGTGCGGCAGTCCGTTGCGGAACGATGCCGATTCGATTCCCAGGCCGGTCACCGCGCCGCCCAGGGTGATCGTCTTGAGTTGGGGGACCACCAACGGGGACAGGCCATGGGGCAGCGTCGCGGCCACCAGGTCCTCGTAGGTGCACATCCCGGCCACATCGGCGGTGCGGGTGTTCGCGTTCACCGCGATGACACCGGTCAGCCCCGAGGTGTCGAGGCCCTTGGCAGCCGAGGGCGCCCGCGCCCGGAACAGGTTGGACGTGGGTTTGCTCAGCCGCACGGTCGCTGACGCAGGGATGGCGCGGTAGCTGTCCAGCAGCCGCTGCACGCCCGCCTCGTGTACAGCTTGTGCGTCAGTCGCACCGACAGACACACATATACGCTAGTCCTCGGTCGCTGACCTTGCGACCGCACAGATACGTGATGACGGGAGTTTTGCACTCATGGGACAGGTCAGCGCCTCCAGCACTGTGTTGATCAACGCCGAGCCGGACGCTGTGCTCGCCGCGGTCGCCGATTACCAGACGGTGCGGCCGAAGATCCTCTCCTCGCACTACAGCAACTATGCGGTGCTTGAGGGCGGGCAGGGCGCGGGCACCGTCGTCACCTGGAAGCTGCAGGCCACCGAGTCGCGCTCGCGCGACGTCAAGGCCGGCATCGATGTGGCAGGCAAGACCGTCATCGAGAAGGACGCCAACTCGTCGCTGGTCACCAACTGGACCGTGGCACCGGCCGGGACCGGTTCCACCGTCACGGTGAAGACGTCGTGGACCGGGGCCGGCGGGATCAAGGGCTTCTTCGAGAAGACCTTCGCGCCGTTGGGCCTGCGCAAGATCCAGGCCGAGGTGCTGGAGAACCTGAAGAAAGAGCTCGAAAGCTAACTGTTGGCCAGCCAGGTGGCGATACCACGCGCCACCGCTTCGGCCAGCTTCTGCCGCCCGGCCTCGGACTCCATCAGCGCGGAGTCCGCCGGGTTCTTCATGTTGCCCAGCTCGACGAGGATCGACGGGAACTGGGCGTGGTTGAGGCCCGCGATATCCGAGCGCGGGTTCAGCCCGCCCGAGCCGATGTAGTTGGCCGGCGGGATCCCCGAGCCCTGCAGCTGATCCTTCATGATCTGGGCGAACTGCACCGAGGGGCCGGCCTGCACGGGGTTGAGCGGGGGCGACGAGTACAGCACGTGGAATCCGCGCCCGGTGTCCGGGCCGCCGTCGGCATGGATGCTGACGATGGCGTTCGGGCGCAGCGCATTGGCCATCGCGGCGCGTTCGTCCACACACGGACCCAGGGCGTTGTCGTTGCCGCGTGACATCGCGGTGCGGACCCCGTTGGCATCGAGGATCGCGCGGACCCGCAGCGTGACATCCCAGTTGAAGGTGTGCTCGGGATAGCCGGAGTTGGTCGCCGTCCCGCTGGCCTGGCAGTCCTTGGTCCCGCCGCGGCCGGTCGGCACCTGACGGCTGATCGAGGCGTCGTTGGCCCCGTTGTGGCCGGGGTCGAGGAACACGATCTTGCCGGCGATGCTGCCCGGCGCTGCGGCGGCCGGTGGGGCGCCGACGGAAACGGCGGCCACCAGCACGGCGGTCGCGGTGGCCGCGCCGACACGCAAGCTGTTGGGGACGTGCACGCCGCCACGGTAGTCGCGCAGACGGCTAGTGTTGAAAGTGCACAGCGCCTTGGGCTCGTAGCGCAACGAAGTCGAGACCGGGCCGCAATCAACACGTCGAAGGAACCTTATGCAGCCCGGTGGTGGTCAGCCCGATATGTCGGCACTGCTCGCGCAGGCCCAACAGGTGCAGCAGCAGCTGATGGAGGCGCAGGAGGCGCTGGCCAACGCCGAGGTGCACGGCCAGGGCGGCGGCGGTCTGGTTCAGATCACCATGAAGGGCAGCGGCGAGGTGATCGCGGTGGCCATCGACCCCAAGGTGATCGATCCGTCGGATCCGGAGACCCTGCAGGATCTGATCGTCGGCGCGCTTGCCGACGCCTCCAAACAGGTCACCATCCTGGCGCAGACCCGGCTGGGTCCGTTGGCCGGCGGGCTGGGTGGCCTCGGTATGCCGGGAATGTGACTTGTTCGAGGGACCTGTCCAGGATCTGATCGACGAGCTGGGCAAGCTGCCCGGTATCGGGCCCAAGAGCGCCCAGCGCATCGCGTTCCACCTGCTGTCGGTCGAACCGCCGGACATCGACCGGTTGACCGCGGTGCTCGGCCGGATCCGCGACGGTGTCACCTTCTGCGCCGTGTGCGGAAACGTCTCCGATGAGGAGCGCTGCCGGATCTGCAACGACGCGCGCCGCGATGCGTCGCTGGTGTGTGTGGTCGAGGAACCCAAGGACATCCAGGCCGTCGAACGGACCCGGGAGTTCCGCGGCCGGTATCACGTGCTGGGCGGTGCGCTGGATCCGCTGTCCGGGATCGGGCCGGACCAGCTGCGGATCCGTGAGTTGCTCAACCGGATCGGGGAGCGGGTCGACGGGGTCGACGTCGCCGAGGTGATCATCGCCACCGATCCCAACACCGAAGGTGAAGCCACCGCGACGTACCTGATGCGGATGTTGCGTGACATCCCCGGGCTGACGGTGTCGCGTATCGCGTCGGGCTTGCCGATGGGTGGTGACCTCGAGTTCGCCGACGAGCTCACCCTGGGCCGCGCCCTGGCCGGCCGTCGTACGATGGTCTAGGTCTCTTTCCCGCCCAAACGAACAAACGGGCGGATTCTTGCGAGTAGATCCCACCCGTCCGTCAACCTCGGCATCCGTGTCAGACCCGGAGACGACGATGCCGCCATGACAGAGATATTCCTGGGCAGAGAAGCCCTCGGTGAGGGGATGCCCCGCCAGATACTGCGACAGTTCTATCGGCCGGTGTTCCGCGGCGTTCATGTACCGAAGCGCGCTGCCCTGACACTGGCGGACCGCACTATGGCGGCATGGCTGGCCTCCGATCGCACCGGCGTGATCACCGGCGTGGCGGCTTCTGCGCTGCACGGAGCCGATTGGGTCGACGACGACGAGCCGATCGAGATCCTGACAGCGCAGCGCCGGCGACAACCCGGCCTGCAGGTGCGGATGGATCGGATCCAACCCGACGAGTGGACCACGCTCGACGGCATCCCGGTGGCGACTCGGGCGCGCACCGCCTTCGACCTGGGCCGGTATCAGAGGCGGTCGCTGGCGATGGGCAGGCTCGACGCGCTGATGCGCGCCGCGCCGTTCGATCCTGCAGAGATTGCCGCACTCGAACAACGCTATGGTGCTGTCCGCGGCGTGCGGCAACTGCGCGAACTGGTTCCGTTGGTGGACCCGGGAGCCGCATCTCTGAAGGAAAGCTGGTTACGACTGTTGTTGATAGACAACGGATATCCGGTACCCGAGACGCAGATTCCGGTGCGCGACGCCAACGGCTTCGTGTTCGCGTATGTGGACATGGGGTGGCGGGAGATCGGATTGGGGGTCGAGTACGACGGCGACCAGCATCGGACTTCCCGTCAGCAGTATGTGACGGACATCCGGCGGTTGCCGAAGATCCGTGCACGTGGCGTCGAGGTGATCCGGGTGATCGCAGAGGACACCAAATCCGAGATCCTGGGACGGGTCGGCGAGGCTTTCGTCCGTCGCGGCGGCACCGAGATCTACGAAAAGGCCGGATCTACTCGCACTTTTCGGTCCATTTGTTCGTTTGGGCGAGAAAGTGAGGTTGCCTAGACCCGCCGGGGTGCGGCCAGCCGCTCGGAGCGCAGGAGGTCCACCTCGGGCAACTGCAGCGGCGGAAGCTCGCCGACCACCTGGGACAGCAGGTGATCGGCCAGCTCCGGGTTGCGGGCCAGGCACGGGCCGTGCAGATAGGTGGCGACGACGCTGCCCTGCACGGCCCCGTCGTATCCGTCGCCGGCACGGTTGCCCGCGCCCTTGGTGACGGCCGCCAGCGGCGCGGCGTCGGTGCCGAGAACCGTTCCGCCGCGGTGGTTCTCGAAACCCGTCAACGGTTGGGTGAGGCCGGTGAGCAGCGGGGTGGACGCCACCTCGCCGATGGTGCGGGCCTGTTGCGGTGAAGTGGTCACATCCAGCAGTCCGACACCGTCGACGCGCTCCGCGGCCGAGGTCTCATACCAGTGCCCGAGCACCTGGATGGCGGCGCAGATCGCCAGCACCGGGGCGCCGCGCACGGCGGCCCGTTGCAGACCCGGGTACCGGATCAGGTGTTTGGTGGCCAGTCGCTGGGCGTAGTCCTCGGCGCCGCCGAGGGTGTAGATGTCCAATGATTCCGGCACCGGGTCGGCGAGTGTGATCTCGATGATCTCGGCGGCAATACCGCGCAGCGACAACCGCTGTCGCAGGACGACGGCGTTACCGCTGTCACCATAGGTGCCCATCACATCGGGCAGCACCAGACCGATCTGGATCATGGCAGCCGCCGATTCAGTTGCAGGAAGGCCGTGTAGTTCGCGATGACCTCGACATGCCCGGGAGGGCAGGACGCGATGGCGGCGAGGGTGTCATGCACCAGGGTGTGCTCGACGCCCGCGTAGCCCAACCGGACGGCAAGGTCGGTACCGCGCTCCCCGGCCGCTACTACCTGCGTCTGTTCGAAATGCTCGAACCGGACATCCCACAGCCAGGACAGATCCTCCCCGTCGGGAACCTGACCGTTGACCGAGATGACCACGCCCGCAGCATCTTTGTCGATCATCGACAGTGCCTCCTGCCAGCCGGCCGGATTCTTGGCCAGTAACAATCGGGCGGTGTGGTCACCGATGCGTACGGTGCGATAGCGGCCGGCGACCTCGTCGACGGCAGCGACCGCACGTACCGCCGCGGCCGGATCGGCACCCAGTGCCACCGCCGCGGCGACCGCCTGGGTGGCGTTACCGCGGTTGGCCGCGCCGGGCAGGGCCAGCGTCATCGGCGCGGAGAAGCCGTCGGGTCCGTGGATCGTGGTGTCGTCGAACCACCATGCGGGGGTGGGACGTGTGAAATCGGTGCCGGTGGAGTGCCAGTCGCTGCCGTTGCGGACGATGATCTCCCCGCTGCGCGGACAACTCACCGAGTCGCCGGCCCAGGATCCGCCGGCGGCCACCCACACCACATTTGGGCAGTCATAGGCGGCCGACGTCATCAGGACGTCGTCACAGTTGGCGATCACCACCGCATCCGGATGCCGGGCCAACCCGGCCCGCAGCGTCCTTTCGATGTGATTGATCTCACCGACCCGGTCGAGCTGGTCGCGGGACAGATTCAGCAGCACGATCACCGACGGTGACACCGCATCGCTGACATGCGGGACGTGCATCTCGTCGACCTCGAGCGCGGCCAGATCGGTTTTACGGGCCCCGGCGAGCGCGGCCACCAGGCCGGCGTCCATGTTGGCGCCCTCGGCGTTGGTCGCCACCGGACCCACCGTGGCCAGCGCGGCGGCGGTCATGCGGGTGGTGGTGGACTTGCCGTTGGTGCCGGTCACCACCACCGTGCGGCGTCCGCTGCCCAGCTGGCCCAGGATCGACTTGTCGATCGACATCGCCACCAGGCCGCCGATCATCGCCCCGGCACCACGCCCGGTCACCCGGGATGCCCACCGTGCGGCGGCCCCGGCGCCCAGCGCCACGCGTCCTCGTGTCGACACCATCGAACCGAATATTAGGTGCCCGACACGCGGCGGTGCGATCCGGTGTTGTCGGAGGCCCGTGCCATCCTCGGGTTATGAGCCAGTGCTGGGGCCGGCCGTCGGCCGACACGGGCGCCGGATGGGCCGTCGTCGATGTCGAGACGACGGGCTTCCGGCCCGGCCAGGCACGGGTGGTCAGTGTGGCGGCCCTGGCGGTGGGTGACGACGGCAATGTCGAACACAGCGTCTCCTCACTGCTCAACCCGGGCGTCGACCCCGGACCCACCCACGTGCACGGTCTGACCACCGAGATGTTGGAGGGGCAACCCACCTTCGCCGATATCGCCCCGGCTCTGATGGAGGTGCTGCACGGCCGCACCCTGGTCGCGCACAACGTCGCCTTCGACTACGCATTCCTGGCCGCCGAGGCCGAGCTCGTCGGCACTGCGCTGCCCACCGATACCGTCATGTGCACAGTGGAGCTGGCCCGACGTCTGGACCTGGGCACCGAGAACCTGCGGCTGGAGACCCTGGCTCGGCATTGGGGTGCCACTCAGTTGCGCCCCCACGATGCGCTCGATGATGCGCTGGTGCTCGCCCAGATCCTCAAACCGGCGCTGGTACAGGCCCGGGAACGCAAGGCGTGGCTGCCGATCCGGTCGGTGAGCCGCCGGATCTGGCCCAGCGGGCAGGTCACCCACGACGAGTTGCGGCCGCTGAAGGTGCTGGCCGCGCGGATGCCCTGCACGTACCAGAATCCGGGGCCCTATGTCGCCGGCCGGCCGCTGGTGCAGGGCATGCGGGTGGCGTTGTCCGCCGAGATGACCCACACCCATGAAGAGGTCATCGAACGCATCGTCGATGCCGGCCTGGCGTACGCCGAAAACGTCGACCAGCAGACCTCTTTGGTGGTGTGCAACACGCCCACACCGGATCAGGGGAAGGGCTATCAGGCCACTGAGCTGGGGATACCGCTGGTCAGCGATGCCGAGTTCATGGCGATGGTTGCCCGTGTGGTCGGAGGCACCGATGTCGAGGACTTCACCGATGTCACCGGTGACGGGGATCAGTTCGCACTGTTCTGACCGCAGGACTACGGTCACCGCATGATCCGCACCGGTGCCGTAGCCCTGGCTGCGGCGCTGCTGCTGGCACCGTCCGCGCACGCGGACATCACCGACTCGGGTACCACCTGGTTCCTCGGTGGCGGACGCACCGCGAACTCGCCGTCGGAGATGACCATCGAGCAGGCCCGGGACCGGCTCGCCGATCTGGGCCCGAACCCCCGTATCGATGCGGTGATCCAGTTCAGTCGCGATGGCGTACACACCGGCCGGCCCTTCGGCGCGGCGGTGCGCGAAGGCACCGCCAACGCCTTCGCGACGGTGCGGCCTGGTGACACGATCATCGGCTACAGCCTCGGTGCGGCCGTCGCCCAACAGCTCAAGAAGATCCTGGCGCAGGCGCCCGACGATCCGGCCGTCCCGGGACCAGACTACGAGTTCATCACCTTCGGTGATCCCACCAACAATTCAGGCGGCGAAATGCCGTTCATGCGAAGACATTTCATCAACATGGGCGACCTGCTGCCGCCGCTGAGTGCCGATGACGACACGGTGTTCACCACGACCACCGTGGCCCAGGAGTACGACCGCATCGCCGACTTCCCGGACCACGCCTGGAACTTGGTGGCCGTCTGGAACTCCCTGCTGTCGGCGAAGGATCACCTAGGCTACCGGGTCGCCTGGGCCGACACCACCGACGCCCAGCGTGCCGAGGGGGTGCACCGCGACGACACCCAGGAGCGCGTCCGGATCATCACCACACAGCACAACAGCAAGGGCGGCACCAACATTCACGTGCTGGTCAAGTCCGACACCCTGCCGCTGACCCGGTGGCTGCGGATCTGGAGTTGGACAAACCCGGTGATCGACACCGTCGACGTACCGCTGCGGTGGCTGATCGACGCCGGGTATACCGGACATCGCTGAACCGGTGTAGCGACGACAGGTGGACGCGCGATTTTCGTACCGTGACCCGTCCGCAGTCCTATGCTGGCGCCATGCACGACCGACGTCGGGCAAAAGGGACGACAGTCGCCAAATTGGGCGCCTGGTGTGCGCTCGTCGGAGTGCTCGTTGCCGCGCTCCTGTTCCCGTTCGTCGGCGGGCCGGCTGTACTGGCCATGCGGGTATTCGATTCGGTCACCGAGGAATCCGCACAGTTGTTGGCGGGCGAGGTGCCGTCGGTGTCCACCATGGTCGACGCCGAGGGCAATCCCATTGCGTGGCTGTACGACCAGCGGCGCTGGGTGGTTCCCGGTGACCGGATCGCCGACACCATGAAGTTGGCCATCATCTCGATCGAAGACAAGCGGTTCGGCGAGCACAACGGCGTCGACTGGCCGGGCACCCTGCAGGGCCTGACCGGGTACCTGCGGGGTGACGAATCCACACGTGGTGGGTCGACGCTGGAGCAGCAGTACGTCAAGAACTTCAACCTGCTGGTGAAGGCGCAGACCAACGCGGAACGACGCGCCGCCGTGGAGATCAGTCCGGCCCGGAAGCTGCGCGAGATCCGCGCGGCACTCGCCCTGGATGCCGCGCTGTCCAAGCAAGAGATCCTGACGCGTTATCTGAACCTGGTGTCGTTCGGGAACGGGGCGTTCGGTGTTCAGGACGCCGCGAAGACCTACTTCGGCATCAACGCGGGCGAACTGAACTGGCAGCAGGCTGCCCTGTTGGCCGGAATGGTGCGCTCCACCAGTGTGCTCGATCCCTATACCAACCCCGACGCCGCACTGCAGCGGCGCAACCTCGTGCTGGACACCCTGATCGAGAATCTGCCCGAACTGGCGGAAGAACTGAGAACGGCCAGGGCTCAACCTTTGGGGGTACTGGCGCAGCCCGATCCGCTGCCGCAGGGGTGTATCGCCGCGGGCGACCGTGCGTTCTTCTGTGAGTACGCGATGCGGTACCTGGCCAATGCCGGCCTGGACCGGGCCGAGGTGGCCCGTAACGGCTATCTGATCCGCACGACGCTGGACCCGAGGGCACAGGACAGCGTGAAGAGGGCTGTCGACGAGGTGGCCGATCCCAGGACGGAAGGGGTTGCCAGCGTGATGAGTGTCATCACACCGGGCAAGGACACCCACCGTGTGGTGGCGATGGCCGACAGCCGTACCTACGGCCTGGACCTCGACGCCGGGCAGACGCTGCAGCCGCAGCCCTTCTCGCTCGTCGGGGACGGCGCCGGTTCGATCTTCAAGATCTTCACCACGGCGGCGGCGTTGGAGATGGGGATGGGCATCGACGCCAAACTCGACGTCCCTGCGACATTCCGGGGGACCGGGCTGGGCAGCAGCTCCGAGCCGGGATGTCCAGCGAAGACCTGGTGCGTGCGCAACGTCTCCGGGTTCGCGGGCTCGATGAACGTGACTGATGCGCTGGCGAAATCGCCCAATACGGCGTTCGCGAAACTGATCGCCCAGATCGGCGTACCGCGCGCGGTGGACATGGCAGTCCGGCTGGGCTTGCGGTCGTACGCGGAGCCGGGGAGCGCGCGTGCCTATGAACCCGGCACCAACGAGAGCCTCGCCGATTTCGTGAAGCGGCAGAACCTGGGATCGTTCACCCTCGGGCCGCTCGAACTCAACGCACTCGAATTGTCCAACGTGGCTGCGACGCTCGCCTCCGGCGGTATGTGGTGTGCACCGAACCCGATCGACAAGGTCTTCGATCGCAATGGCGTCGAGGTGGTACTGGATACGGACCCCTGTGAACAGGTCGTCCCCGAGGGGCTCGCCAACACGCTGGCCAATGCGCTCAGCAAGGACCACATCGGCGGGACAGCCACCGGCGCTGCGGGTTCGGTGGGCTGGGACCTACCGATGGCGGGTAAGACCGGCACCACCGAGTCACACCGGTCGTCGGGCTTCCTCGGTTTCACCAATCGTTACGCCGCCGCGAACTACATCTTCGACGACTCCGCCTCACCGTCGAGCCTGTGCTCGTACCCACTGCGCAAGTGCAGTGACGGTGACCTCTACGGCGGCAGCGAGCCCGCCCGCACCTGGTATCTGGCGATGGAACCGATCGCCGACCGCTTCGGTGAAGTGACGATGCCGCCGACCGACCCCCGCTACGTCGAGGGCGGACCGGGCAGCGAGATACCCAGCGTGACCCAGCTGGGTTTCGACGCGGCCCGGAAGCGGTTGGAAGAAGCGGGTTTCCAGGTGGCAGCGCAACCGACTGCGGTCAACAGCTACGCCGACAAGGGTGCGGTTGTGGGCACGACGCCGAGCGGTAAGACCATCCCCGGTTCGATCATCACCATCAACACCAGCAATGGGATCGCCCCGGCGCCGATCTACCAGCCTCCTCCACCGGGAGCGCCGCCGCCACCGGAAGTGCCACCGCCGCCGCCGCCCAACATCATTCAGATCCCCGGGCTGCCGCCGATCGTGCTGCCGTGGCCGGCCCCGCCACCTCCGCTGCCGCCGGCGTGAGGGTCAGCGTGCGGCGCGGTTCACCGCCGAGACCACCGCACGCAGCGACGCCGTGGTGATCGAGGTGGCGATACCGACACCCCACACCGTCTTGCCGTCGATGGATGCCTCGACATAGGCGGCCGCCTGGGCCTCCTCGCCCGCGGACATCGCGTGCTCGGAGTAGTCCAGCACGTTGACCTCGAAACCGATGGCGGCCAACGCATCACAGAACGCTGCCAGTGGCCCGTTGCCGGCGCCGACGATCTCGCGCTCTTCGCCGTCGACCTTGACGACCGCGGTGATGGTGTCGGTGCCGCCGTCGACCTCGGCCGCGTCGACCTTCTGCCGGATCCGCTCCAGCGGGACGATCGGGCGCAGGTACTCCTCGGAGAAGGCGTCCCAGATCTCCTTGGGGGAGACCTCGCCGCCCTCTCCGTCGGTGATCTGCTGAATGGCCTGGCTGAACTCGATCTGCAGCCGGCGCGGCAGGGCCAGACCGTGATCGGCCTTCATGATGTAGGCGACGCCGCCCTTACCGGACTGCGAGTTCACCCGGATCACGGCCTCGTAGGTGCGCCCGACGTCCTTGGGATCGATCGGCAGATAGGGGACCTGCCACAGGATGTCATCGACGTCGGAATCCTGTTCGTCGGCAGAGACTTTCATCGCATCCAGGCCCTTGTTGATGGCGTCCTGGTGGCTGCCGGAGAACGCGGTGTAGACCAGGTCGCCGCCGTAGGGGTGCCGCTCGTGCACCGGCAGCTGGTTGCAGTATTCGACGGTGCGGCGGATCTCGTCGATGTTGGAGAAGTCGATCTGCGGGTCGACGCCGCGGCTGTACAGGTTCAGTCCCAGCGTCACCAGGCATACGTTGCCGGTGCGCTCGCCGTTGCCGAACAGGCAGCCCTCGATCCGGTCGGCGCCGGCCTGGTAGCCCAGTTCGGCTGCAGCGACCGCGGTTCCGCGATCGTTGTGCGGGTGCAGGCTCAGGATGATGGAGTCCCGCGGGGTCAGATGCCGGCTCATCCACTCGATCGAGTCGGCGTACACGTTCGGCGTGGCCATCTCGACGGTGGCGGGCAGATTGATGATCAGCGGCACCGCGGGCGTGGGCTTGACGATCTCGGCGACGGCGTTGCACACGTCGACGGCGTACTCCAGCTCGGTGCCGGTGTAGGACTCCGGCGAGTACTCGAAACGCCACTGGGTGTCCGGGTACTTCTTGGCCTCCTCGACGCACATCCGGGCGCCGTCGGTGGCGATGGCCTTGACCGCGTCGCGGTCGGCCCGGAAAACGACGCGGCGCTGCAGGATCGACGTCGAGTTGTAGAAGTGCACGATCGCGCGCGGGGCGCCCGCGCACGCCTCGAAGGTGCGGGTGATCAGCTCCGGGCGGCACTGGGTCAGCACCTGGATGGTGACATCGTCGGGGATGGCGCCCTGCTCGATGATCTCGCGGACGAAGTCGAAGTCGGTCTGGCTGGCCGACGGGAAACCGACCTCGATCTCCTTGTAGCCCATCCGGACCAGCAGGTCGAACATGCGGCGCTTGCGGGCCGGGCTCATCGGGTCGATCAGCGCCTGGTTGCCGTCGCGCAGGTCCACCGCGCACCACCCGGGTGCGACGTCGATGACTTTGTCGGGCCAGGTGCGGTCGAAAGGCGGAACGTTCACAGCGCCTGATGCCGGGCTCCCGCCCGGGACCTCGTCGGCGAAGGAGCGGTACCGGTGCACCGGCATCGAGGTCGCGCGCTGGGTGTTCCAGGCGGGCTGGCCGGGATTGGGGGCTCCGGCGGGAGTGGAGATTCTGCGCACGGACGCGAAGGCGTCGGGGGAATCTACTGAGGACTTGCTGAAGCTGGTCATTGTGGTGGCTCCGGGGTCTTGTTTTTTGACTTCAGACCGGCGCATCGCGAAGACCCGCGACGGGAGGCCAGTCTGGATCAGACCCCGTCGCGGCGTCCGAGGAGGAGCACCCGCTGCACGTGGGCAACTGTACTCCGGGTGCGGCCGCAGCCAAAACGGCGGTGGGCGAATTGGTGCAAGTGGGGGCGGCGAACCCGGCTTAGGGTGCTAGAGAGGCGAGGAAAACGGGGGTTTCATGAGCGGGTCGGTCGAGGTCGTCACCTCGGAACTGCATATCGCGGCGGACCGTCTGCGCGCCTCGGGGCAGCGCCTGCAGGACGGCCTGTCGGCGGTCGACCTGGAGACCAGCAACCTGCTGGGATCCGGCTGGAAGGGTGAGGCCGCCACCGCGTTCGAGAAGTACTGGGATCAGTGGCACAAGGGTGCCGGTCAGGTGGTCCGCGCGTTGCAGACCATGTCGGAGGCCCTGGACACCGCGGCGCAGAACTATGCGGCAGGCGATGAGCAGGGTGGCCAGGCGATCGGGTCGACCATGCAGGGTGGCGCGGGTTCGGGCTCCGGTGCGTCCCCGGGTGGGGCTGCGAGTTCCGGCGCCGGCGGTGAAACCGCCGGTCAGTCGGGTGCCGGCGGATCCAGCGGTTCCGGAGCGAGTGGTTCGGGTTCGGGTGGTTCCGGTTCGAGCGGTGGGCAGGGCAGCCTCGCCGACCAGATGAACCTGGGCCAGGTGCTGCAGCCGCTGTCGCAGCTCGGCGCCATTCCCGCACAGATGGCGGGGCAGTTGACCGCCGGCCTGGTGCAGGCGGGTCAGATCGCGGCGGGCGCGGCGCAGCAGGCGGTGCAGGCCGGAATCGAGCTGGCTCAGCAGTCGGCCGCAGCGGACGCGGCCGAGCGCGCGGAGGGCGAGCCCGAACATTCCGACGGGGCCGCAGGTGGTGCCGACGCGGCCGGTGCCGCGCCGGCCGAGCCGCTGCCGGATGAGCCCGGTGCCGCCGATTCGACCGTCCGGAGTCTGTGATGACGAAGTTGGTGGTGGACTTCCCGCAGCTGCAGGGCGCCATCGATCACATGGCCGAGTTCGGCCGCGAGGTCGCAGAGGTGCTCGAAGAGATCGATCAGGCGATGGCGGCGTTGCGGGCCAACTGGGAGGGGCAGGCCTCCGATACCCAGGAGCAGGCCCAGCAGCAGTGGGAGGACGGCGCCGAGACGATGAAGACATCGTTGGAGCAGCTGCGCAAGGTCGCCGAGGGCGCACACAAGAACTACACCGACGCGGTCGCCAAGAACAAAGAGATGTGGGCGGGCTGAGTTCGTGCGGATCGAGGTAGAGCCGCAGGAGCTGATCGGCGCCGGCAAGCAGGTCGGCTCACTGGGGACACAGCTCGGCGCGCTGTCGGATGCGATGAGTCAGGTGCTCTCGGGCGGAATCGCATCGGGAACGGACGCCGCGGGCCTGAACTTCGGGATCAGCTACGGCCGCCAGGCCGACGATTTCGGTTCGTATCTGGCGCAATTGGCCAACTCGTTCAAGAGCGTCGGGCTGATGCTGGAGGCCACCGGGCTCAACTATCAGCACTCCGACCAGGCGTCGACCGCCGGTGGGTCGGGGCCCACGGGCGCTGTCAGCGGGGAGCAGGCCGAGACGAAGGCCGGTGACGCGCCGTATGCGCCGGTGATGAGTCTGGTCCCGCCGCCGCCGAACTGGTGGCTGATCCAGCCGCTGCTGAACATGATTCCGCTGTTCGGGGTCGCGATGACGTGGCCCACCGGTGATTCCGGAATGATGAACGTGACTGCGGCGCAATGGACCAACATCGGTCGTGGTCTGAAGGTCTTCGAACCGGCATTGCAGGCCGCATCGATGGCAGCGGGTGCGCAGGACATTCCCGAGGTCGGCCAGATCACGCAGGCTCTCAAGGACATCGGTGAGGGTGCCACCAAACTTGCCGCCGTCGCTGACGGGATCGGCACCGCCATCACCGATTTCGCGCGCGGTGTGCAGGAGACGCAGGATTCGATCCGGCGTCTGCTGGACCGGTTGTCGTTCGGTGGGCTGGTGGACACCGTCACCGGATTCTTCACCGGTGAGGGCATGGATATCCTGCGCGAGATCGCCAACGATGTCGGCAACGTGCTGGAGAACTTCCAGAACCAGGTACAGGGTGTGCTGGGGCTGCTGGATGAGCTGGCCACACTGCTCGGCGAGGCCGCTGATGCGTTCAACAAGTGGGCGCGCCCGATTCTGGTGGCCACGTTCGGCGATGACGCCGGCAATCTGATCGCGGATGGGCTGGAGCTCTACACCGACTTCGAGGTGGGCCTCGGGGCAGCGGTGATCGGCTTGGTGTCCGGCACGGTGGCGTTGGCGGACCCGGCCACGTGGAAGGGGCTCGCCGATACCGCGGTCATGATCGCCAAGGACCCGACGAAGATCGACGATGTGCTGCTGCAGGCCGGTGGTGAGTTCATCGCATGGGATGAACTCACCGGTGAGAACCCGGCCCGAGGTGTCGGCGAGGCCTTCGGCAACATCGGATCACTCTTCATCCCCGGTGGGGCGTTCGCCAAGGGCGGGTCGGTGGCCAAGGGGCTGAACTTCACCCGCAACCTGTTGGAGAAGGGCGATCTGGGTCCGCTCGCCAGGCTGCCCGGTCTCGGTGGCCACCGTACGCCGGATATGCCCGAGCTTCCGGATGCACCTGGTGTGCCCCATGTTCCGGAGTTCACCCCGCCGGCTGGTATTCCGGGTTCGGTGCTGAATCCCTCGGGTGCCGGGCCGGGTTCGCCGAGTGCCCCGGGGTCTCCGAACGGCAATGCGCCGGTTCGGCCGCAGGGCGGCGATCCCGGTGGTCCGTCGCCGACCAGCCCGTCTCCCAATGGGTCTCCCGACGTCGGGGCCGGCCCCGGTAGCCCGTCCTCCGGTGGGCCGGCGCCGACGGGTGGCTCGCCCAGCCCCGGTGGCGGCGACGGCCCGTCGTCGAATGGTCCTGTCCCGACGGGTGGTTCGCCCGGTCCGAGCGGCGGAGACGCACCTTCGGGTGGCTCGCAATCGTCCCCGTCGATTAGCTCACCTAGTGAGTCGCCGGGGCCGAGTGGACCGAGTAAGCCTGGTGGCGACGACGGTCCGGGACCGTCGTCGAGTGGCGACAAGAGTGCGAACGATTGGACTAGCGCCGGTAGTGGGGCAGGTTCGGGCAACGGCGATTCCGGCAACGAAATCTCCCAGAAGTCGGATGAGGTAAGCGGTGAAACGCCAACAGGTCATGGCGGCATCGATGACGGAGGTCGGCTGTCCACTCCCAACGAGACGGATCCGACGTCGCAGCCGGGTGACCAAGTTTCCGATCCAGTGGATTCTCAGTCCGGCGATCACGGGCATAACCCCCCGCACACTGGACTTAGTGACCCACCCGCAAACCACGGCGAGGTCGGTGGGCAACTACCAGACCTGACGGCGATCAACGACGAGTTCCGTTTAGATAGTGGGGCTGTCGATCCGGATCGCTTTGATGAGTGGACGCAGCAAGTCGCTGATGCTTATCCGAACATCAGCAGTGAGGGCGTAGCCGGCGTCTACGATTACACGACCGAGAACTACCAGGGCATGAATCCCTACCTTCGTGACGTTGATCCACTGTCGCCTGAGCAACAGTCAATACTCGGTTCTGACTCGATCGCAAATATGACCGACGATCAGCGAGCTTCGTGGGAGCAGCGAATTGTGAACACCGACGAAGGTCTCGCGTCGCTTCCTCCCTATCGAGCCGATCCGACTGACCTCATGTCGACCACGTGGCGGGGTTTGCATGCGTCTGACGACTTACTCGCGCAGTTGCAGCAAGGAGATATCTTCAGAGATTCTGCATACCTCAGTACATCGACCGATTCGAGAGTGGCGGAACAGTTTGCGTTGACGGCCGATCCAGGGCGAACGCCGACCTTGCTTTCGATCGAAGGTCACAACGGAGTCGATGTGGCACCCTTGTCCCGCTATGCGGATGAGGCCGAGATCCTGTTTCCGCGAGGGTCGGAGTTCGAAGTGATCTCCAGAGAGCTGGGAGAAGATGGTGTCATGCGTATTTTCCTGAGGCAGGTGCAACCTTGAGCTCCGGTCGACTGTTGAGCACCCCGGAGGTCGCAGCAGCTCTCCGGTCCACAATAAAGAAGGGACTGGAGCCCTCTGTTCCCTATGCGCGGAAATGGGAGATAGGCGGCTGCGCCGCAACGCATTCACTCCGCAGTTTTCCCTACGACGGGATCCAAGTGCTCAGCGAGGGTCTCATCGGACTTGGCCGCCCGCTGGTCAAGGCAGATGCCGGCGTAGTGGTCGGCGACATGGAGCCTCAACTGTGGGTTGCCGCCAATCGCAGTATCCGCGGCGACGGACCGCCCGATGCCTATGCGGTCGGGCAGGTGGGGGACAAGAAAGCCCGCTACACCGGAAACTCGCCGGAGGTTGTCGTAAAGCTCATTGAATCGAGCTCGCAGCCGGTGCCAGCGACCCCGAACACCGACGTAGTTCAGGTCGGGTTTCCCGGCCTTCCGGATCGCGGCAAGACGTACGTTGGAAGTTGGCAATGGGGAGTGCATGGAGAAGCTCGGGATAGCGAGTTCATCCATCGTGCGGCAGCTGCGACGCTAGCTGCGATAGGCGCAAGGGAGGCGGATAATGCCGACTAGTCTGGAGAGCGCAATCGCTCAGCTTCCGGCGACTCCATCGATAACGTACAGAGGCATGTCCGGGCCGGCCCCCACGACATCCTTCACGCTGTCAGCAATATTACCGACCTCGGCTGACGCGCGAACTGCGAGTGAGAATTTCAGCGCCGAACGCGTCGCTGCGATTGTCACGGTGACCGGCCGTTCGATTGCGGCCTTGTCGCGCCATCCGGAGGAGCAAGAGATTGCGCTCCTTCCCGGAACGTTGCTGTTGCCCGTCGGCCATGTGGAAGTTGCCGGACTGCCGAATCCGGTAGTGCTACTTGCTGAGACCGGTTCAGCACCCGGGCTGCCGGAGACCAAGGAAGAGCTTAGGCGCTTTGTGGACGAGCAAGTGTCTGCGGCTTTGCAGAGCAATCCAGTAACTGTCACGTCGCCGGGAAGATTCTCACCGCGGCGTTCCTAGTCGTGTTAGGTCGGAATTAGATGACCCAGTGCGACTTGATGATTGATCTGATTCGGCGCTTGGCGAAGATAGGCTTTCTGCAGTGACAGTGTCCATGGCGGTTCCTCGACGGAGTCAACCCCTGCTGGTACGAATGCGCCGTTTCTCCTCCTCATGACCACGCCCGTGGTGTCAGAGCGGCTTGTGGAACTGGCGCTTAGCGCCCGCTACTCGCTCACCCCGGAGGACGGCTCGGGCGCAGCATTGTTCTGGTCGAACCCCGGCGGCGAGATTCGCTTCTACCTAAGGCGAAACGCCAGCGGCGGCATCACCATGACAAGTTCCGAACGTGCGGGGACTGAGCAGTTCGAACTGGCAGCGGTGTCGATGGAGGTAATGGAACGGCATCTGTTCGGGATCTTCCATCACTCCGTACGATCGCGGCATCGCTTGCCGAGGTTGGAGATGCCCTGCCGACGCGAAGAGATCGCCGACGGCCACTGGATAAGCGACCAGGACTCAGCCGGATACATCCACTTGTTTGGTGTCGCGGGGACCCTTCTCGCTAGCGATCGAGGTGGACTCGGCGGAGTCGGGGTTCTTGTCGAGTTGTCGCACCTGATCGCCTCACCGTTGGAGGACATCAAGCGCTCGTACGAGGATCCCGAAGGCCGACCGCTTTTCGTTCGCGCGGAGCGCCAAAGCCGTAACGCGCCGGTGCCAAGGCGCTTTCATGACGACTTCTTCTCTCGGGAGAATCGATACTCGATCGGCACCGACACCGCATCGGCGAGACGGTACCTGTCCATCCCCGTGACCAGCAGTGCCGTGGGGTACGAGGAGTACTACGAACTGTCTCAGGACGACTACGACGAGTTTTTGGCGAACGAACGGTCAGCAGTGGAGTTCGCGGAGTCATGCCGTCGGCGTGAACAGGACAGTCGACTCATTCTGAAGCCGGGTTGGAATCGCGGCACACCGGTCTGAGCCCGTGGCCCTTGTACGGCATCGCAGCCGTCGCAATGTACTGCTGACAGCGTCGGTACGTCGATATATGCGTAGCTCGGCTGTCAGCCGTACATTGTGATTCGACTCGGTCGTATCAGCGGGCTGCCGGGTGAATAACCTTGCGTATGCAACATGTGAAAGGCTGGACCGGTGAGTCAACGTCCGGGACACGTGGCCGCCGCGATGCTGATCGCCATCCTGATGCTGTCCGGGTGCACCCGGGCCGTCGACGGCGCCGCGCGGGCCGCCGCGCCCACCGACAACGCCGCACGATTCTTCGAAGGCCAGGTCGAGACATACGGATTCGATCTCAGCCGAGACGAACTCGACATGTTGGCCTACGAGCAGGCCATTCGGCGTATCGACCCGTGCGGTTTCGTCGACTAGGAGCGGTTCACCGAGATCGGCGAGATCACCGCGATGGGGACGTTGGTCTCCTTCGACGAATGCGGAGTCGAACTGCGCGTGTCCGGTCAACGCGAAACACTCTTCCTCGGTATCGGGTTGACCTTCGGACTGCTCGACGAGCCGGTCGCGTTCTCGACCGGCGGTGTGCCCGTGCACGACATCTATCCAGGCGAGTGCGTATATGAGATGCCGCTGGCGATGTCCGACCTACCGGACGCTCCGCGCGCCCCGGAGTGGGCGCCGCCGATTGTGCGCGTCGACGCGTACGCCGCGGATGACTGCCGGTCGGTGCGCCGGGTGGTGGAGGCGGTCGCACCGTTGGTCGCCGATCTCGAGCTGTCCCTGCGCGACGGTGCATCGGCCTACCCGGTTGCGCTCGCCGAGCGGAACCCGTGCGAGGTGCTCTCGGGGGATCTACCGCGACGGCATCGAATTGATCTTTGACGAGTACTTCTGTGCCACCCATGCTTTCGTGGGTCCGGAGTTGATGCAGCGGTCGCCGGACGGCAACTCCTCCGGTGGTGCCACGGACATGCGGCCCGCGGTTTCGGTGGAGTCGGACACGTTGGACTGCGAGGAGACCGTCGAGTTGGCGGTCGCGGCCGCCAAGCTCTATACCTGAGAGTCCGGGAACGCGATGACCGACAGGAACCGGATCGGTAGCTCCACCAGGTCCACCGGCCCGTGCGCACCCTCCCCGTCGATCTGCAGCGAGTCCCCGGCATGCATCCGGTACACCGACCGGCTGTGGCTGTAGTCCATCACACCTTCGAGCATGTAGATGAACTCAGTGCCGGGATGCTGGAACAGCGGATAGGTCTGGCTCTTCTCGGTGAGCGTGACGTGCAGGCATTCGAGCCGCTTGTGCTCCCCGCGCAGGGAGCTCAGCAGCTGGTATTCGTGCCCCTGCTTGGTGCCGTTGCGCACGATCTCGGGCCCGGTGCCGGCCTTGACGAACGCCGCGGGCCGCTCCACGTCGGCCCCGCGGAAAAGGCTGGTCACCGGGACGTCCAGACCGCGGGCCAGCAGCGCCAGCGTGGACAGGCTGCAGCTGGTCTGGGCGTTCTCGATCTTGGACATCATGGCCTTGGAGATGCCGACCCGCGCCGCCATCTCGGCCACCGTCAGACCGTGCTGTTGCCGCAGTTGACGCACGTTGCGCCCGATCGCGGCCTCGAACTCCAGCTCCTCGACCGGTTCGTGCGGGTCCCGCTCACGCGCGGTCCCGGACTGGTTACGGAGGAGTGGAACGTCACTCAAGGCCGACCCCCAACGCTCGTCTAACGCATCTCCCCGGCACCGACGTACGGATACGGGCTTCTGAGCAGTGTGCCATCGGCGAACCGGGACAGCAGAAAGTCGGTCTCCGGAATGCGCGGGTCGGAGCTGGCACCGTCGGTCACCAGGTCGGCGGTCAGGCGCCCCACCGCGGGTGCGATCTTGAATCCGTGGCCGCTGAACCCGGCCGCCACGATCAGCCCGTCGGGCCCGCCGGCGGAGATCACCGGGTTCCAGTCCGGGGTGACGTCGTAGCAGCCGGCGTAGCTGCCGGTGATCGCCGCATCGGTCAGCCCCGGGAACCGGGTGCCCACCTTCTCGACGGTCAGATCCACGAAGCTGTCGGTGGCCCGGTTCAGGTAGTCGTCCGGGTCGGCGTCCTCGCAGTGCGCGAGATCGCTGTTCCCGAAAAGGATCTCGCCGCCGAGCTCGGGCCGCACATACTGCAGCGACACCAGATCGGAGAACACCGGCACCGGGCCGAGCTCCATCCCGGGGGCAATGGTGACGATCTGTTCGCGGACCACCCGGATCGGCACGTCAACCCCGTAGCGGGCCAGGAACGGTTTGGTCCACACCCCGGTGGCGACGACGACGGTCCCCGCCGACACCTCGGAACCATCGGCGAGCCGGATGCCGGTGACCCGGTCGCCGTCGAACAGCAGGTCGGTGACGTTGGCGCCCTGCTTGATTCGTACGCCGGCATTACGTGCGGACACCGCAAAGGCCTGTGCCGTCTGATACGCGTCGCCGTATCCGCCACGGGATTCCCAACCGAAGGCCGCGAACGGGCTCAGGTCGGCAGTCGGCCACATCTTGGCGACCTCGGCCTTGTCGATCTCCTCGGTCTGCACGCCGACGGACCGCTGTGCGGCCAGGCTCTTGCGCAGCGCGTCGACATTGGGTTCACCGACACCGACGACGTAGCCGGTCTGGCGGAAGCCGATATCGGTTGCCTCGTCGCCGAGAAACTGTTGCGGCTTCTCGAAGACGTCCAGGCTGGAGGTTGCCATCGCGGCCAGTGAGCTGACCCCGTAGTGGCACCGCACGATCCCGCTGGACTTGCCGGTCATCCCCGCGCCGACGGTACTGCGTTCGGCGACAAAGACATCGGTGACACCGCGCTGGCTCAATGCCCAGGCTGTCGCAGCTCCCTCGAGTCCGCCGCCGACGATGACGACGTCGGCTGTGGTGCTCAAAGCCCTGCTCCCGGGATCCAGTTGGTGCCGGCCAGCGGTACCCGGGCCATGGCGGCTGCCTCGATGGTGACGGCGACGAGGTCCTCGGGCTCCAGATGAGTGACGTGGGCCTTGCCGCAGGCACGGGCGATGGTTTGGGCCTCCATGGTGAGCACCCGCAGGTAGTTGGCCAACCGTCGGCCGCCCTCGATGGGGTCGAAGCGGGCCGCCAGTTCGGGGTCCTGGGTGGAGATGCCCGACGGGTCGCGCCCGTCCTGGAAATCGTCGTAGAACCCGGCCGCGGAGCCGATCTTCTCGTACTCGGCCTGATAACGAGGGTGGTTGTCGCCCAACGCGATCAGTGCGGCGGTACCGATCGCGACCGCATCGGCGCCCATGGCCAGCGCTTTGGCGACATCGGCGCCGTTGCGGATGCCGCCGCTGACTATCAACTGAACTTTTCTGTGCACGTCGAGTTCCTGCAGCGCCTGCACGGCCTGCGGAATCGCAGCCAGGGTGGGGATGCCGACGTGTTCGATGAACACCTCCTGGGTGGCGGCGGTGCCGCCCTGCATCCCGTCGACCACGACGACATCGGCACCGGCGTGCACGGCGAGTTTCACGTCGTAGTAGGTGCGGGTGGCACCGACCTTGACGTAGATGGGCTTTTCCCAGTCGGTGATCTCACGCAGTTCGTTGATCTTGATGGTCAGATCGTCGGGTCCGGTCCAGTCCGGGTGCCGGCACGCGCTGCGCTGATCGATTCCCTCGGGCAGGGTGCGCATCCCGGCGACCCGCGGGGAGATCTTCTGCCCCAACAACATGCCGCCACCGCCGGGTTTGGCGCCCTGGCCCAGCACGACCTCGATGGCATCGGCCTTGCGCAGGTCATCGGGGTTCATCCCGTAGCGCGACGGCAGGTATTGGTACACCAGGTTCTTGGACTGACCGCGCTCCTCCGGGGTCATGCCGCCGTCACCGGTGGTTGTCGAGGTGCCCGCCTCACTGGCCCCGCGCCCGAGGGCCTCCTTGGCCGGACCGGACAGCGCACCGAAGCTCATGCCCGCGATGGTGACCGGAATATCCAGGTGCAGTGGATGTTTGGCGTGCCGCCCACCGAGCACCACATCGGTGCCACAGCGTTCCCGGTAGCCCTCCAACGGGTAGCGCGACATCGAGGCGCCCAGGAACAGCAGATCGTCGAAATGCGGCAGTGCACGCTTGGCGCCCCAGCCGCGGATGTCGTAGATCCCGGTCTCGGCGGCCCGCTGGATCGCGGCGATCGTGGTGCGGTCGAAGGTGGCGGATTCGCGCAGGCCCTGCTGGGCGCGCTGATCGGAGATGCTTGTCATCGGGTGGCTTTCTAATAGGAGCCGGCGTTGTCGACGTGGAAGTGATAGAGGTTGCGGGCCGACCCGTAGCGGGAGTATTCCGCGGTGTCATCGGAATACCCTGCGGCGGTGAGCAACTCGGCCAGTTCGGCATGGTGTTCGGGCCGCATGTCCTTCTTGATGCAGTCCGCACCCAAGGAGGCCACCGCACCTCGCACGTACAGGCGTGCCTCATAGATCGAGTCACCCAGGGCCTCTCCGGCATCGCCGCGCACCACCAGGCGCCCGGCCTGGGCCATGAACGCGCTCATGTGTCCGATGCTGCCGCCGACGACGATGTCGACACCCTTCATCGAGATACCGCAACGTGCCGCGGCGTCACCCTCGATCACCAACAGGCCGCCGTGCGCGGTGGCGCCCGCGGACTGTGAGGCGTTGCCGGTCACGCGGACCGTGCCGCTCATCATGTTCTCGCCGACCCCGGTGCCGGCGTTGCCGTTGATGGTGATCTCGGCGTGCTGGTTCATCCCGGCGGCGTAGTAACCGACATGTCCGTTGACGGTGACCTGCACAGGTGCGTTGACGCCGACGGCGATATTGTGGGCACCGGCGGGCTTGTCGATGACAAAGGATCCGGTGATGCCCGGCTTGTGCAGTGCCGCGTTGACCTCACGCAACCCTGTGGTGGCCAAATCGAATCCAGTTACCGCGTCCATGCGTACACCACCTCCGGCTCCGGTTCCCAGATCTTGGCCGACTCGACACCGGGCAGCCCGGACAGGGCCCGGTACTCGCTGGCCATCGCCACCCAGTCGGCGGTCTCGGCGATGACGGCGGGCTTGCATGCGATCGCGTCGCGTACCACGGCGAACGAATCGTGGTTGGACACCAGCAGCGTGTAGAAGCCGTCAAAGGTGGCGCACAACTCCTTGAGCGCGGTCTCCACATCGCGGCCGGCCGCCAACTGCTGTGCGACGAACCGGGCGCCGACCTCGGTGTCGTTCTCACTGTCGAACACCACGCCCTCGCGACGAAGGTCGCGGCGGATGGTGGCGTGATTGGCGAACGATCCGTTGTGCACCAGGCACTGCTGCGGACCGACGGTATAGGGGTGGCATCCCGACGGCGTCACCGCCGACTCGGTGGCCATCCGGGTGTGCCCGACACCCTGCCAGCCCTGCGCGCCGGCAAGCCCCCAGGCTTCGGTCAGCGCACGCGGATGTCCGACACCTTTGAGCACCGCCAGATCCGCGCCGAACCCGGCGATCAGGGCCTGTGGATGGCCGCTGCGCACCCGTGCCAGCAGATCCTCCGACGAAGCCTCGGCCGACAACAGATAGGTCGAATCAACGGCCACCACATCGACATCGGGCCCCAGGTCCGGGGTTTCGGCGAGATCGGTCACCGAGACACAGCCACGCCCCGGTGGCGACCACACCGGATCGCCGTACACCGCGATCCCGGCCGAGTCCGCACCCCGGTCCGACATCTCCCCGAGCATCTCCGAAAGCAGTTCCCCCAGCCGGGGATACAGCTCCGGGGTGCGCAGGTGCAACCCCACGATCCCGCACATACGTTGTTGTCTCCCCTTCTCAGAATGCCGTCAGGTATGAATCGATCTCCCACGGCGTGACTTGGCCGTGGTAGGTGAAGAACTCCTCGCGCTTGATGTTCGCGAAGTACGCGGCCACACCGTCACCGGCGGCGTCGAGCACGCCGGCCACCACCGGATCGGAATCCAGTTCGTCGATCGCGTGCAGCAGGGTCGGCGGCAGGTTCGACGGTCCCTGGGCGCCGACGGCGCCGGGGTCCAGGCTGCGTTTGATGCCGTCCAGGCCGGCACCCAACGCGGCGGCGATCGCCAGATACGGGTTGGCCGAACCGTCCCCGCCGCGCAGTTCGACGCGCTGGCCATCGGGCACCCGGATGTAGTGGGTACGGTCGTTGCCGCCGTAGCTGGGTTTACGCGGTGCCCATGACGCCCCCGAGGCGGTGGTGGTGGCCCCGGTTCGCTTGTAGGAGTTGACCGTCGGGGCGATCACCGACTGCAGCGCACACGCATGGTCCAGGATCCCGGCGATGAAACCGTAAGCGGTCTCCGACAGACCCAGGCCCTTCTCATCCGACTCGGCGGGGAACACCGGATTGCCGCCGCTGGTCAGCGACAGGTGGAAGTGCAGGCCGCTGCCGGTGCGGTCACCGAACGGCTTGGGCATGAAGGTGGCGATCATGTCGCGTTCGGCGGCGATCATCGACAGCAGATAGCGCAGCGTCACCACCCGGTCCGCGGTCACCAGAGCCTCGGCGAACGCGAAGTTCTGCTCGAACTGGCCGTTGCCGTCCTCATGGTCGTTGGCGTAGTTGGACCAGCCCAGGGTGTTCATCGCCACCGAGATATCGGTGAGGTGCTCGTACATCCGGGTGACCCCGCGCGCGTCGTAACAGGGCTGCGCGGCGGTGTCATCGGCATCGGCGGTCACCAGGGAACCGTCGGCGGCGCGACGCAGGAGGAAGTACTCGACCTCAGCACCCACCCACGGTTCGAATCCGGCGTCCGCAGCCTGGGCGACCAGGTTCTTGAGGATGACCCGGGGCGCGAACGGCCACGGCTTGCCCTCGACGTGTGGGTCGCAATGCACCAGCGCCAGTCCGTCCTTGATGAACGGGATGGGGGTGAACGAGGACGGGTCCGGCACGGCGATCAGGTCCGGGTCCTTGGGTTCCTGTCCCATGGCGCCGACGGCGTAGCCGGCGAAGCCGACGCCCTCGGTGGCCAGCTGCTCGACGGCTTCGACGGGAACGAGTTTGGCGCAAGGCTTTCCGCGCAGATCGACGAACAGCGCGAGGATGAAGCGGGTGCCGGTCTGTTCGGCCAGGGTGGCGAGTTCGGAGGTCATGGGTACCGGAACTTTCGTCTCTTGTTAGGAATCAAGGTATCACAGTATGAAACTCATGCGAGCCGACGAGGCTCACCGGCGTAGCTGCCATAGGCAGTAACCGATGCCGCCGTTACGGGCGGGGCATCGCCGCGTTTCGGCTGCGTAAACGGTCGACTGCATCCTCGGACCTGCATTGGCCCCGACGGGCCGAATTAACGATGCGCGTCGACCCCTTATCCTTGTCAGGACATCCCCGGCTGGTTGAGAGGTAAACAGTGGCGCTCGTCGTGCAGAAATACGGCGGATCTTCGGTGGCGGACGCCGACCGGATCCGACGCGTCGCCGAGCGCATCGTCGAAACCAAGAAGGCGGGTAACGACGTCGTCGTGGTCTGCTCGGCGATGGGGGACACCACCGACGACCTGCTGGACCTGGCCCGCCAGGTGTCCCCGGCCCCGCCGGCCCGCGAGATGGACATGCTGCTGACTGCCGGTGAGCGGATCTCCAACGCCCTGGTCGCGATGGCCATCGAGTCCCTCGGTGCGCAGGCCCGCTCGTTCACCGGATCGCAGGCCGGCATCGTCACCACCGGCACCCATGGCAACGCCAAGATCATCGACGTCACCCCGGGCCGCCTGCGCGATGCGCTGGACGAGGGCGTCATCGTGCTCGTCGCCGGCTTCCAGGGCGTCAGCCAGGACAGCAAGGACGTCACCACCATGGGCCGCGGCGGCTCGGACACCACCGCCGTCGCCCTGGCCGCCGCGCTGAACGCCGACGTCTGCGAGATCTACACCGACGTCGACGGCATCTTCACCGCCGACCCGCGCATCGTGCCCAACGCCCGCCACCTGGACCGCGTCTCCTTCGAGGAGATGCTGGAGATGGCAGCCTGTGGCGCCAAGGTGCTGATGCTGCGCTGCGTGGAATACGCGCGCCGCTACAACGTTCCGATACACGTCCGCTCGTCGTACTCGGATAAGCCCGGAACCATCGTCAACGGATCGATCGAGGACATCCCCATGGAAGACGCCATTCTGACCGGAGTCGCCCACGACCGCAGCGAGGCCAAGGTCACCGTCGTCGGGCTGCCCGACGTACCCGGATACGCCGCCAAGGTGTTCCGCGCGGTCTCCGATGTCGACGTGAACATCGACATGGTGCTGCAGAACATCTCCAAGATCGAGGACGGCAAGACCGACATCACCTTTACCTGCTCGCGGGAGAACGGCCCGACCGCGGTGCAGAAGCTCGCCTCGCTGCAGGGCGAGATCGGCTTCACCCAGGTGCTCTACGACGATCACATCGGTAAGGTGTCCCTGGTCGGCGCGGGTATGCGCACCCACCCCGGCGTCACCGCCACCTTCTGCGAGACGCTGGCCGAGGCCGGTATCAACATCGACCTGATCTCCACCTCCGAGATCCGCATCTCGGTGCTGATCAAGGACACCGATCTGGACAAGGCCGTCGCCGTGCTGCACGAGGCCTTCGGTCTCGGTGGTGACGAGGAAGCCGTGGTGTACGCGGGGACCGGGATCTAGGACCGTGGAGCGAGCGAAGCGACGGGGTGAATAAAGTGGTGAACATCGGTGTGGTGGGCGCGACCGGACAGGTCGGCCAGGTCATGCGGGCGCTGCTCGAAGAGCGCAACTTCCCGGCGAGTTCGGTGCGGTTCTTCGCCTCGGCCCGCTCGGAGGGCAAGAAGCTGACCTTCCGTGGCCAGGAGATCGAGGTCGAGAACAGCGAGACCGCCGACCCGTCCGGGCTGGACATCGCCCTGTTCTCCGCCGGCGCGACGATGTCGCGGGTGCAGGCGCCGCGGTTCGCCGCCGCCGGTGCCGTCGTGGTGGACAACTCCTCGGCGTGGCGCAAGGATCCCGAGGTCCCGCTGGTCGTCAGCGAGGTCAACTTCGCGCGCGACGCCGGTGTGCGTCCGAAGGGCATCATCGCCAACCCGAACTGCACCACGATGGCCGCGATGCCGGTGCTCAAGCCGCTGCACGACGAGGCCGGCCTGACCCGGCTGATCGTGTCCAGCTACCAGGCCGTGTCCGGGTCCGGACTGGCCGGTGTCGAGGAGCTGGCCGGCCAGGCCCGCGCGGTTATCGACGGTGTCGAGCAACTGGTGCACGACGGATCCGCGCTGGACTACCCGGCGCCGGTGAAATACGTTGCGCCCATTGCCTTCAACGTGGTCCCGCTGGCCGGCGCCCTGGTCGATGACGGTTCCGGTGAGACCGACGAGGACCAGAAGCTGCGCAACGAGAGCCGCAAGATCCTCGGCATCCCCGAGTTGGCCGTCAGCGGTACCTGTGTGCGTGTTCCGGTCTTCACCGGGCACTCGCTGTCCATCAATGCCGAGTTCGCCCAACCGCTTTCGGTGGCCCGGGCCAGGGAGATCCTGGCTGCTGCCCCTGGCGTGAGCCTGGTCGACGTGCCCACCCCGTTGGCTGCCGCCGGTGCCGACGACTCGTTGGTCGGTCGCATCCGGCAGGACCCGGGTGTGCCCGAGGGACGCGGTCTGGCACTGTTCGTCTCCGGTGACAACCTCCGCAAGGGCGCCGCGCTCAACACCATCCAGATCGCCGAGCTGCTGGCCGCCCAGTTGTGATCCGCGGCGCGGCAGCGGCTCTGGTGGCTGCCGTGCTGCTCGCTCCACCGGCCCACGCCGAGCTGGCGCCCGGCCAGGTGGTCATGCTCGGTCCTGTCGCCGGAACCGGCACGTCCACCGGTGATTACGGGATCGGCGCTACCGATCTGTGTGAGTTCATGGAGTTTCCGAGCCGGCTCCTGCAGGTGTGCGGGGACAGTTTCGCCGGGCAGGCCGTCGGGTTCGGCGGCTGGTACTCGCCGGTGGCGCTGCATGTCGACCCCGACTCGATCACCGGCGATCTGCGGATCACCGGGGTATCCGGCGTCGACGAGCCGCTGCTGGCGGACCCGACCCCGCCGGGCGCCTCCCAGTTGCCCGCCGGGGTGGTGTCGATCAACCGGGAGAACTACCTGCTGGTGACAACCACCAACCAGCTCCGACCGACGGGCTCGAGATTGGTGAAAGCCGATGCTGCCAAAGGAAATTGGCCCACCGTGGCCGACTCCGAACGGACCGGCGGTGACCAGTCGCAGATCAGTGGTTACTACGACCCCGTCCCGACCCCGGATTCCGAACGTGGCTGGGTGTACATCGTCGCCGACAACTTCGACCGCAGTGCTCCGGTCACCCTGTACCGGGTGGCGCCGCAGGACTTCACCGACCGGGCCGCCTGGCAGGGCTGGTCGACGGTGGACGGCTGGGGTCACCCGCCGACCCCGCTGTGGACTGACCCGGTCGGCGAGATGAGCATCCGGCAGATCGACGGCAGGACCGTGCTGTCGTACTTCAACGCAGGCACCGGAAACATGGAGGTGCGGGTCGCCAACGACCCGACCCAGCTCGGATCCGCTCCGGTGACCACCGTGGTACTCGCCGGGCCCTGGCCGGACCGGCCCGAGGATCTGCCCGCGCCGCACGACAACCGGTTGGCCCAGCCGTACGGCGGCTACATCTCCCCGGCCTCCACGCTCGACGAGCTGCGGGTGTTCGTCAGCCAGTGGAACACGACACCACGCGGGGGCACGCCGTACCGGGTGCTGCAGTACGCGGTGAACCCGGTGAAACCAGCGACACGTTTCAGCGCCCGGTAAGAATGGCAATACAGGGTGTCAGGTGGTGGCCGATGCGCGCGGAAGGAGACAGATGTCATCGCAGGCAGCTGAGCCAGCGGACGGGCAGGTCAACGAGCCTGCCGAGATCACCTTCGATGAACATCTGCACCCGGCCAGGCCGCGGACGTTGCGGTCGCGGCCCCGGGTGCGCACCCCGTTCGTCCGGCGGTCGCTGTCCCAGGACGGCTCACCCACCGGCGACAACCCGGCCTATGTCTCCTGGCTGCTGTCGCAGTCGATGCTGGCCGACGCCAACGAGATCAGCCAGCAGTTCTCCGGTCAGGGCTCGATGTGGCAGAACCCGTTCGCCCGACCCAACCCGCGGGCAGCCGTCGACACCGCATCGGTTTGGTTCACGGCGTACCCGCTGTCGTTGATCACCCGACCCGACGAGTCGTTCCTCAAGGCGATGGCCGACGAGGAGATGTGGAAGGCGTTCGCGGAGATCGGAATTCAGGCCGTGCACACCGGCCCGGTGAAACGGGCCGGCGGCATCTCCGGATGGCAACTCACCCCGAGCGTGGACGGGCACTTCGACCGCATCAGCACCCAGATCGACCCGGCGTTCGGCACCGAGGACGAGTTCCGCCAGATGTGCGGTACCGCCAACTGGTACGGCGGCACCATCATCGACGACATCGTCCCCGGGCACACCGGCAAGGGTGCGGACTTCCGGCTCGCCGAGATGAAATACGCCGACTATCCCGGCATCTACCACATGGTCGAGATCGATCCGCAGGACTGGGATCAGCTACCGGCGGTGCCCGCGGGGGAGGACTCGGTCAACGTCGATTCGGCCGCCGAGGACTGGCTGGACAAGGCCGGCTACATCATCGGCAAACTGCAGCGCGTCATCTTCTATGCCGAAGGCATCAAGGAGACGAACTGGAGCGTGACCCGTCCGATCGTCGGGGTCGACGGTGTGGAACGGCGCTGGGTGTATCTGCACTACTTCAAGGACGGTCAGCCGTCGCTGAACTGGCTGGACCCCAGCTTTGCCGCGATGCGGCTGGTGATCGGCGATGCCCTGCACTCGCTGTCCGATCTGGGCACCGGCGGACTCCGGTTGGACGCCAACGGCTTTCTGGGCGCGGAGAAGTCCGCGGAGGACGACGTCGGCTGGTCCGAGGGGCATCCGCTGTCGCAGGCGGCCAACCAGTTCATCGGCAGCATGGTGCGCAAGCTCGGTGGGTTCACCTTCCAGGAACTCAACCTGACCATCGACGACATCCGCGACAACAGCGTCGCCGGTTCAGATCTGTCGTATGACTTCATCAACCGCCCCGCCTATCAGCACGCGCTGGCCACCGCCGACACCGAGTTCCTGCGGCTGACACTGCGCACCACCCTGGAAACCGATATCGACCCGGCCTCCCTGGTGCACGCCCTGCAGAACCATGACGAGCTGACCTACGAATTGGTGCACTGGTCGGCCGGGCACCGCGACGACATCTACACCTACAAGGGCCACGAGGTCACCGGCGAGGAACTCGGGCAGACCATCCGTGGTGACCTCACCGAGGCGCTCACCGGCCCGGGCGCGCCCTACAACCTGGTGTTCACCACCAACGGCATCGCCTGCACCACCGCGACGGTGATCGCCGCGACGCTCGGTGTCACCGACCTCGCCGACATCACAGATATCGGGGGCGAGCGAAGCGACGGGGTGGGTCGCGACCGCATCCGTCGGGCGCATCTGTTGTTGGCGATGTTCAACGCCCTGCAGCCGGGAGTTTTTGCGCTGTCGGGCTGGGATCTGTGCGGCATGCTCACGCTGCCCGCAGACCAGGTCCGCGAGTTGCTGCGCGGCGGCGACACCCGCTGGATCCACCGAGCCGCCCACGACCTGATGGGGGTCAATCCCGGCGCCACACATTCCAGTGAGGGGATGCCGCGCGGCGCCAGCCTGTACGGATCGATCCCGGATCAGCTCGCCGACGAGACCAGCTTCCTGCGTCAGTTGCAGGCCATCCTGCGGGTGCGGACGCACTTCGGGATCGCCACCAGCCGGCAGATCGACATCCCCGAGGTGTCCCACCGCGGCATGCTCGTGATGGTGCATCAGCTCGACGACCCACATCAGATGCAGCTGACGGTGCTCAACTTCGCCAACGAGGAGATCGCCGGCACCGTGCGCTCGGAGTTCCTGCCACCGCAGGCGGTGGTGACGGACATGTTCAGCGGCCGCGAGATCGCCCACGTCGACGATCTGCACAGCTTCGCGGTCGATATGCCCGCCCACCACGGTATGAGCCTGCTCGTGGAGAAGCCGTTCACAGCTGATTCATAACCTCTAACCAGCGGACACATTGGCACGCGTCGGCATCATGAATCATGACCGACGCAGCCGAGAACGAGCAGCCCACCACCCCCGTGGTCACCACGGCACCGCCACCACCACCGCCGCCGGCGCGCCCGAGTCGGCTCACTCAGGTCGCCGCCTGGGTCGGAATCGTCGCGGGAACGGTGTTCGTCGTCGCGGTGATCTTCTTCTCCGGGTTCATCCTCGGTAAGAGTTCCGACGGCGACCGTCACCACGGCGGCGGCCCGCGCCATGAACCGATGATGTTCCACCGTGGCGGACCACCCCCGATGGGGCCGCCGCACTTCCTGTTCCCCGGCGAAGGTGGTCCCGGTGGTCAGGGTCCGGCCGGCCAGGGTCCCGGAACCCAGAGCCCCGGCCCGGGCAATCAGCTGCCCGGGCCCACCTCCATCCCGCGACCGTGAGAATCCCGCGTCCGTAAGAATCTAAGAAACATCCGTAACTCTTGGCACATGCGGCTCACTCGTGAGAGTGTCGCTAACCATGACACGCCGAACTCCACGCCTTGCGGCGATTCTCGGCGTGTTCGTGGTAGCCGCCGCGCTGGTCGGCTGTACCGGGCCGGAACCCGATGTCGCGGCATCGACGGTGTTCGCCGTCGGTGACTGCGTACAGATCGACGCCGAACAGATGCCGTCGCCGGCTCGGGCCAGTGAGGCGCCCTGCACCGCCGACCCGAGCTACACCGTCGGCGCGACGACCGACGCCGACGGCGAATGTCCGACCGCCGAGTACCAGCACCTGCCCAGCGAATACGCCGACCCGTCGACGGCGCGGCTGTGCCTGGTGCCCAACCTGCTGGCCAACCAGTGTTATCTGATGGAGATGCCGATCGGGTTGGTCGAGAAGGCCGACTGCCGCGACCGTGGCGAAGGGGTGCTGGTCCAGGTCACCCAGCGACTCGACGTGCGCGACCAGTCGGCCTGCCCGGCCGCCGCCGGCGCCTACGCCTGGCCGTATCCCAAGCCCGCCCGGACCTACTGCACCCGGACTGTGTTCTGAGCAGACACAGTTCTGACGCTGGCATGATCGGTGCCATGCGCCTGACAGCTGCAGCGGCCGGGATGGGGTTGGCGCTGGGCCTCGCCGGGCCGGCCTGGGCTCTGCCCTCGGATCCCGGTGTCGTCAACTACGCAGTACTGCCCAAGGGTTCGGTGAGCAATATCGTCGGCGCACCGCTGAACTGGGAAGCCCAGTTCGCCAACCCCGGCCAGGCCTTCTACGTCGACAACCCGGTGTGCAACAACTGGGCCGACATCGGTCTGCCCGACGTCTACGCCGATCCCGACCTGGCATCGTTCAACGGCGCCGTGGCACAGACCTCGGCAGGCGATTCCACCCGCCTGGTGAAACAGGCCGTCGGGGTGTTCGCCACCAACGACGCGGCCACCCGCGCCTACCAGCGGGTCACCGATCGCACCGTGGGGTGTGAGGGTCAGACCACGGCGATGCATCTGGAGAACTTCGTGACACAGGTGTGGACGTTCTCCGGGGGCGCGGCGACCCCGACCGATTCCGTTTGGGTCAAACAGGAGGCGGGTACAGACCGTCGATGCTTCACGCAGACCCGACTGCGGGAAAACGTTCTGCTACAGGCGAAAGTCTGTCAGCCCGGCAACGGCGGGCCGGCAGTCAACGTGCTGGCCGGGGCAATGCAGAACACGCTGGGGCAATAAGGCCGCGCAAAATCCTTGGGAATATGTCAGACCCTTCTGGAAGATTGACACACAAAGGGTCCTAACCGGGGAGGGGTCTGGCATGCCCACCACCGCCACAGGGGATGTGGATTGTGCATCCGGGCAGGCGGCCGCGGCCATCGCGGCCAACTGCCTGCGTGACGGTCCGGTCGGCAAGGTCGGCCTGGAGATCGAGGCGCACTGCTTCGATATCGCCGACCCGATGCGTCGGCCCGGCTGGTCCGAACTCAGCGAGGTCATCGCCGGCATCCGCACGCTGCCCGGCGGCAGCGCCATCACCGTCGAACCCGGTGGCGCCGTCGAACTGTCCGGGCCGCCCGCGGCCGGCGCCGCGGCGGCCATCACCGCGATGGCGGCCGACCGGGCGGTCCTGCACCGCCATTTTGCCGACCACGGTCTGGGGTTGGTGCTGCTCGGAGCTGATCCGCTGCGCCCGGCAGAACGAGTCAACCCCGGGCCGCGCTACCAGGCCATGGAACAGTTCTTCGCCGCCACCGGAACCGGCGCCGCCGGCGCCGCGATGATGACCTCCACCGCGTCAGTGCAGCTCAACGTCGAGGCCGGCCCGCGCGACGGCTGGGCGGACCGGGTCCGGCTGGCCCATGCGCTGGGGCCGGTGATGATCGCGCTGTCGGCGAATTCTCCATTGCTGCACGGCAGATTCACCGGCTGGCGCAGCACCCGGCAGCGGGTGTGGGGGCAGCTGGACTCGGCACGGTGCGGCCCGGTGCTCGGCGACCGGGGTGACGATCCGGCCGCCGATTGGGCGCACTATGCGCTGCGCGCACCGGTGATGCTGGTGCGCACCCCGGATGCCGTGCCGATGACGGCCTTCGTGTCCTACGCCGACTGGGCCGACGGACGGGTGGCGCTCGACGGTCGCTCACCCACCGACGAGGACCTCGACTACCACCTGACCACCCTGTTCCCGCCGGTGCGTCCGCGTCGCTGGTTGGAGATCCGCTACCTGGACAGCGTCCCTGACAATGTGTGGCCCGCGGTCGCCTTCACATTGGCCACCCTGCTGGACAACCCGCAGGCAGCCGAGGTCGCCCGGGCGGCCACACGTTCGGTGGCGGGGGCGTGGGATCTGGCGGCACGGGTCGGACTCGACGATCCGGACCTGCGTACCGCGGCGCTGCGCTGTGTCACCGCAGCGGCCGAACATGCGCTCGACGAACTGGTCGACCCGATGGCCCGCTTGCTCGGTAACGTCGAAGCCGGCCGCAGCCCGGCCGACGATTTCTCCGATCTGGTCGTCACCCACGGCATCCCGGCGGCCATAACCCAACTGGCGGAAGGTGATACGTGAGCACACCGGAGTTGCTGGCTGCCGAGCTGACCCGGGCGCGTGAGCGCACCCTGGCCCTCGTCGATTTCGACGACGCCGAACTGCTGCGCCAGTACGACCCGCTGATGAGTCCGCTGGTCTGGGATCTCGCCCACATCGGGCAGCAGGAGGAGTTCTTCCTGCTGCGCGGTGCTCGCCCCGATGCCCCCGGCATGCTGGAACCCGCCGTCGAGCAGCTGTACGACGCGTTTGTGCATTCCCGAGCCAGTCGCGTCGACCTGCCGTTGCTGCCGCCGACGGATGCGCGGGTGTACTGCCGCGACGTGCGCAACCGGGTGCTCGACGTGTTGGAGCACAGCACCGACCTATTCGGGTTCGGGTTGATCGTCTCGCACGAGAACCAACACGACGAGACCATGCTGCAGGCACTCAATCTGCGATCCGGGCCTGCGTTGCTGAGCCCGGGTGTCGCGCTGCCCCCGGGTCGACCGGAGGTCGCCGGGACATCGGTGCTGATCGACGCGGGCCCGTTCACGCTGGGCGTCAACGCGTCCGAGGAACCGTTCGCGCTCGACAATGAACGCCCAGCGCACACCGTGGATATCGCCGCCTTCCGGATAGGGCGGGTTCCGGTCACCAACGAGCAGTGGCAAGAGTTCATCGACGACGGTGGCTACCGCACGCAACGGTGGTGGTCCGAGCCGGGATGGGCGCACTGGGAGCAGTCCGGTCTGGTGGCACCGCAGTTCTGGCACGCCGACGGCACCCGCAGCCGGTTCGGGCACCGCGAAGACATCCCGGGCGACGAACCGGTGCAGCATGTCACCTACTTCGAGGCCGAAGCGTTCGCGGCCTGGGCCGGTGCCCGCCTGCCCACCGAGATCGAATGGGAGAAGGCCTGCGCCTGGGACCCGGCGATCGGTGCTCGGCGCCGATTCCCCTGGGGCGCAGCACAACCCGATGTATCACTGGTCAACCTCGGCGGTGACGCGCTGCGGCCGGCCCCGGTGGGTGCCTACCCCGCGGGGGCCTCGGCCTATGGTGTCGAGCAGATGCTAGGCGACGTGTGGGAGTGGACCTCCTCACCGCTGCGGCCCTGGCCCGGTTTCGCCCCGATGATCTACGACCGCTATTCCGAGCCGTTCTTCGAGGGCCCCGGGACCGGCGACTACCGGGTGCTGCGCGGCGGTTCCTGGGCGGTCGGCGCCGATATCCTGCGCCCCAGCTTCCGGAACTGGGACCACCCGATCCGGCGGCAGATCTTTGCCGGGGTACGGCTGGCCTGGGATGTGTAGACACCTCGGGTGGCTGGGGGAGCCGGTCACCGTCTCGTCCCTGGTGCTCGAACCGGCCAGTGCCCTTCTGGTGCAATCCTATTCACCCCGCTATCAGAAACACGGCACCATGAACGCCGACGGCTGGGGCGTCGGATTCTTCGACCAGGGGGTACGCCGTTGGCGCAGCGACAAACCGCTGTGGGGTGACACCGCGTTCGCCTCGGTGGCACCCGTGCTGCGCAGTGGCTGCATCATCGCCGCGGTCCGCTCGGCGACGGTCGGGATGCCGATCGAGTCGTCGGCCTCGGCGCCGTTCACCGACGGCGACTGGCTGCTGTCCCACAACGGTGTCGTCGACCGCTCGGTATTACCCGCGACGCGCGACGCCGAATCCACGGTGGACAGCGCTGTGTTGGCCGCGCACATCTTCGACCGCGGTCTCGATGATCTCGGGCCGACGGTCGCCGAGGTCGGCGCGGCCGATCCGAATGCTCGGCTGAACATCCTGGCCGGCAACGGTTCCCGACTGCTCGCCACCACCTGGGGCGACACCCTGTTCGTGACCGAACGCACCGACGGCGTCGTGCTGGCCAGCGAACCCTATGACGATGACCCGTCCTGGCGTGACGTCCCCGATCGGCACCTCGTCGAGGTATCCGGTGCGGGCGTCACCCTCACCCCACTGGAAGGATCGTGATGACAACCCACCTGGAAAGCTCGCTGCGGCGCGATGTCTCGGAGGGGTTGCGTCAGTCGCCGAAGACACTGCCGCCCAAGTGGTTCTACGACGCGGTGGGCAGTGATCTGTTCGACCAGATCACCCGGTTGCCGGAGTACTACCCGACCCGCACCGAGGCGAAGATCCTGCACGAACACGCAGCCGAGATCGCAGCCGCATCCGGTGCGGACACGCTGGTCGAACTCGGCAGCGGCACCTCCGAGAAGACCCGGCTGCTGCTCGACGCATTCCGCGACAGCGGCGCACTGCGTCGGTTCATCCCCTTCGATGTGGACGCCAGCGTGCTCGGTGATGCCGAGCGTGCGTTGCGCTCCGAGTATCCCGAACTCGAGATCGAGACGGTGCGTGGAGATTTCGAGCACGACCTGCCCGTGATCCCCAAGGTCGGCCGGCGCATGGTGGTGTTCCTGGGCTCGACCATCGGCAACCTGACACCGGGCCCCCGCGCGGAATTCGTTGCCGCCGTGGCGCAGACGATGCAGCCCGGTGATTCGCTGTTGCTCGGCACCGATCTGGTCAAGGATGTCGACCGGCTGGTGCGCGCCTACGACGACAGTGCCGGGGTCACCGCGGCCTTCAACCGCAACGTGCTCGCGGTGGTGAACCGGGAGCTGGGGGCCGATTTCGACCTGGATTCCTTCGCTCATGTCGCGAAATGGAATCCGGACGAGGAGCGCATCGAGATGTGGCTGCGTTCCATTGCCGCCCAACAGGTCCGCATTCCGGCGCTGGACATGACCGTGGAGTTCGAGGCGGGCGAGGAGATGCTGACCGAGGTGTCGAGCAAGTTCCGGCCCGCCGGCGTCGCCGAGGAACTGGAGGCCGCCGGGCTGCGCCGCACCCACTGGTGGACCGATCCCGCGGGCGATTTCGGGCTGTCGCTGGCGGTCAAATGAGCCTCGCCGACGACTGGCGCGACGCCCGGGTCCCGGTTGCCGGTGTGCATCTGGACAGCGCGGCCTGCTCGCGGCAGAGCAACGCGGTGATCGAGACCGCCACCACCCACGCCCGACACGAGGCCGAGGTCGGCGGATACGTCGCAGCCGAGGCCGCCGAACCCGCCCTGGCGGCCGGCCGGTCCGCGCTGCGTGCACTGGCCGGGATGCCGGACGCCGAGGTCATCTTCACCACAGGTTCCGGCCACGCGCTGGACACCCTGCTCGGCGCCTGGCCGGGGGAACGCACCCTGGCCTGCCCGCCGGGGGAGTACGGACCGAACCTGGCCATCATGGCGGCCAACGGATTCCAGGTGCGCCCGCTGCCCGCCGACCAGCTGGGCCGGCTGCTGGTCGACGAGGCCGCTGAGGTACTGCGCGCCGATCTGCCATCGCTGGTGCATCTGACCGTTTTGGGCAGCCATCGTGGTGTCGTGCAGCCGCTGGCCGAACTCGCCGCCGTCTGTCGGGAGCTGGATCTGCCGCTGGTGGTCGACGCGGCGCAGGGGCTCGGGCACGTCGACTGCGCGGTATCACCCGACGTGCTCTACACCTCGTCGCGTAAGTGGATGGCCGGCCCGCGTGGGGTGGGTGCGCTGGCCGTGCGTCCCGACCTGCACGCGCGGCTGGTGCCCCGGTGGGCACCGCTGGAATTCCACGAGGCCAATATCGGTGCCCGGCTGGGTTATGCGCTGGCACTGGGCGAACACCTGGCCGCCGGCCCGGCGGCGGTGCGGGCGCGGCTGGCCGAGGTCGGCGCACTGACCCGGACGGTGCTGGACGCCGTCGCGGGCTGGCAGGTGATCGAACCGGTGAACGAGCCGACGGCGATCACCACGCTGCGACCCACCGACGGTGTGCAGCCGAGCGTGGTGCGGGCGAAGCTGATCGCCGAGCACGGCATCATCACCACCGCCTGCGAGGTGGTCCGCGCGCCGAACGAGATGGACACCGCGGTGCTGCGGGTGTCCCCACATGTCGACGGCACTGCCGAGGAACTGGAGCAGTTCGCCGCGGCGCTGATGACGGTGAACTGACGCGGCCTACCCGATCGGGCAGTTTCGGGATGACAGATGGCCGGTAATCGCGACGAAACATTGTGACGCGGGCCACGCCGGGCCACGGTGGGATCTACCGGGTGAACACGCCCGTCCGATACCGCGAGGAGTCGTCCGATGGCCATTGAGCTGAACCAGATTTGGGACTTTCCCATCAAGGAGTTCCACCCCTTCCCCCGCGCCCTGATGGGCGTGGGCGCCCACGACATCATCGGTGTGGAGGCCAAGAACCTGGGCTTCAAGCGCACCCTGCTGATGACCACCGGTCTGCGCGGATCGGGCATCATCGAGGAACTCACCGGCAAGATCGAGTACCAAGGCGTCGAGGTCGTGCTCTACGACAAGGTGGAGTCCAACCCCAAGGACTACAACGTCATGGAGGCCGCCGCGCTCTACCAGCAGGAGAAGTGCGACAGCATCATCTCCATCGGCGGCGGCTCCAGCCATGACGCCGCCAAGGGCGCCCGCGTCGTCATCGCCCACGACGGCCGCAACATCAACGAGTTCGAGGGCTTCGCCAAGTCCACCAACAAGGAGAACCCACCGCACATCGCCGTATCCACCACGGCGGGAACGGGTTCGGAGACGTCCTGGGCCTACGTCATCACCGACACCTCGGATATGGACCACCCGCACAAGTGGGTCGGCTTCGACGAGGCGACCATCGTCACGCTGGCCATCGACGACCCGCTGCTCTACTACACCTGCCCACAGCACTTCACCGCCTACTGCGGCTTCGACGTGCTGGCCCACGGCAGTGAGCCGTTCGTGTCGCGGCTGGACTTCGCGCCGTCGCTCGGAAACGCGCTCTACTCAGTGGAACTCGTCGCCAAGAACCTGCGCGAGGCCGTCTTCGAGCCGCGTAACCTCAAGGCCCGCGAAGGCATGATGAACGCCCAGTACATCGCCGGGCAGGCATTCAACTCCGGCGGCCTGGGCATTGTGCACTCGATCAGCCACGCGGTCAGCGCGTTCTTCGACAGCCACCACGGCCTGAACAACGCGATCGCGCTGCCCCGGGTGTGGGAGTACAACCTGCCCTCGCGTTACGAGCGGTACGCGCAGCTGGCCACCGCCATGGGCGTCGACACCCGTAACATGACCACGGTGCAGGCCGCCGACGCCGCGGTCGAGGCCGCCATCCGGCTGTCCCAGGACGTCGGCATCCCGGACAACTTCAGCCAGGTCCGCACCGACTCCTACGACAAGAACCGCATGAACACCGGCAAGTACTCCGGTCGCGGTGAAGTGATCAAGGGTGACGACAAGACCGTGCTGGCGATCTCCGAGCACATCCAGGACGACTGGTGCACCCCGGGCAACCCGCGCGAGGTCACCGTCGACTCGATGATCCCGGTCGTCGGACACGCCATCAACTCGACCTACTGATCTCGGTGGCACGGCAGGAACCCCTGCCTGCCGTGCCACCTCACCCGGAGGCTGCCGTGACCACCGCATCGCTACCCACCCGCGACGACCCGATAACGTTCGCCACCGCAACCGAACTCGCCGACGCCCTGCGCGATCAGGATTACGTCGTCGACGAGGATCTGGCCACGGTGGTGCACCTGGCCACCGCGCTGGACCGGCCGCTGCTGCTCGAAGGGCCGGCCGGTGTCGGCAAGACCGAACTGGCCAAGGCGCTGGCGCAGGCAGGCGGTCGTCGACTCATCCGGTTGCAGTGTTATGAGGGCCTCGACGACAACCGGGTGCTCTACGAGTGGGACTACGCCAAGCAACTTCTGCACGTCCAGATGGGCAATGGTGGTGACGTTTACGGCGAGGACTTCCTGTTGGTGCGACCGCTGCTGGAGGCGGTGCTCTCCGAACAGCCGGTGGTGCTGTTGATCGACGAGGTCGACCGCACCGAGGAGGCCATGGAGGCCCTGCTGCTGGAGGTGCTCGCCGAGCGTCAGGTCACCATCCCCGAGATCGGCACCTTCGTCGCCCGCTCGGTGCCGTGGGTGGTGTTGACCTCCAACGACACCCGTGAGCTTTCCGCCGCACTGAAGCGCCGCTGCCTGCACTACCACCTGGGATTCCCTACGCCGCAACGGGAACGCGAGATCGTCGGCGTCCGGGCCCCGCAGGTCGAGCCGGCGGTGGTCGCCGATGTGGTCGAACTGGCCCGCACCCTGCGCGAGCTTCCGCTGCGCAAGAGCCCGTCGATCTCCGAGGTGATCGACGGTGCCCGCGCCGCCGCGCTGCTGGGACAGGGAACCGGCCATGAGGTGCTGTTGTCGGCTCTGGTCAAGTTCACCAGTGACCGCGATATCGCCCTGCGGCACTTGAACAATGAGCCGTCGATCAAAACCAGGGAAGCGCCGCCGGAGCGGGTCACCGTGGCGAGCCGACCGGCCAACACCACCACCTCGGCCTTCCGCGGCAGGGGCGGTCGGACATGACCAACACGCAGCTGCTGGACGCGATCGCGGCGGCGTTCGGTCAGCTGCTGCGTCACGCCGGGGTGGCGACCTCGCCGGCCGAGGTGATCGAGGTCCGGCGGGTGCTGGGCCTGCTGGGCGCCGCCGACACCACGGCGCTGCGTGCCGCGCTGCGGGCCACCTGCGCGAAATACGGGCGGGAGCAACGCGGTTTCGACCGCGCCTTCGACGCCATGTTCGGCACGTCGTCGGCCGAACACCACAATCCGGGGGCGGGCCCAAGCCGTGCGCATACCGGCTCGGGCCTGCCCGACCAACTCGATATCGACGAGGATCTGGAAGTTGCTCGGTATGCCGAGTACAACGAGCGCGCCGCCGAGGTTGGTGACCACTTCGACACCCCGGAGGCCGACAAGGGTTTCAACCCGCACAAGGACGATGACGATTTCAGCGTCACCGGATCAGACGATCAGCTGTCGGTATCGGCGGAGGCCGACGGCGGCCGCCGCGGTGTGCGCTACACCGTCGAGGTGGACCGCGCGGCCTCGGTGATGGCCGGCGATCTGGCCGACTCGGTGACCCCGGTGGTCGCGGGCTCGCTGAGCTTCGACGATCCCGATTCCATCCTGGCCTGGCTGGATGCCTATGACCCGGCGAACACCTACGGGGGCGAGGCCGGCGAGCCGTTGACCGCCGAACAGCTGCAGCAGCTGACGCTGGCCGTGCAGGGATTTGTTGCGGCACTGGCGCAGCGGCACGGCCTGATCGCCGAATCCGGCGAACCCGACGGGACCGCCGAGGTCGGTCTGGCCGCCGATATCGACCTGGCCTGTCACGAGGTGCTGCGCCGGATGCGGGGCGCGCCGCGACCCCGACCCCGCGAACGCGGACGGGGCCGCCTCGATATGCGCCGCACTGTCCGGGCCAGCATGCGCACCAACGGCGTGCCGTTCCACCTGATGACCAAGACCCCGCTGCCGGCCCGGGTGCGGCTGCTGGTCATCGCCGATGTGTCGCTGTCGGTGCGTCCGGTCACCGCATTCACCCTGCGACTGGCCCAGACGATGCACCGCCGCGCCCATCGCTGCCGGGTGATGGCCTTTGTGGACCGCCCCGTCGACGTCACCGAGATCCTGCTGCGCTCCGGCGGCGATGACGCGCTGGCCGCGGTGCTGGCCGAGGGGCAGTTGGACCTGCAGGCCAGCAGCGACTACGGGCAGGTGTTCGACGAGATGCTGCGCGGACAGGCGGATGCCCTGGACTCGCGGACCGCCGTGCTGATCGTCGGCGACGGGCGCAGCGGTGGGTTGCCACCGGGTGTGGACCAGTTGCGCGCCCTGCGCCGACGCGTGCACCGGCTGGCCTGGGTGACCCCGGAACCGCAGCGCTACTGGCGGCAGGCCACCTGTGCGATGCCCGACTATGCCCAGGTCTGTGACCACGTGGTGGTGGCCAGCGATGCCGAGCAGCTGACCGCCCGGGCCGGCGAACTGGCGCATGCTCTTTCCTAGCTACCTACCCGATCGGGTAGGTAGGACCCTGCCCGCCTGCACATTGGTTGCGGCCGATCGGCCACGTAGGCTGGGTGTGTTATGCAGATCACACAGCAGAGCGCGGCGACAACAGCGGACCGGGTGCCCACCCGACTGCTGAAGTTCCACGCTCCGGAGATCGTCTTCGGCCTCGACTCGATGGCCGAGGGCGCACACGCGGCACTGCGCCTCGGCGGGGTGCGGCCGCTGCTGGTCACCGATCCGGGACTGATCGAAGCCGGCTGGGTGGAGGAACTGGTCGGGCATCTGCGCGACCAGGGGGTGCAGGCCCACGTCTGGAGTGCGCTCACCCCGAACCCCAAGGACCACGAGATCGCGGCGGGCCACGAGTTCTACCGGTCTCGCGGCTGCGATGTGCTCATCGCGCTGGGCGGTGGGTCGGTGATCGACGCCGCCAAGGGCATCGCGATCCTCTCGGCGAACGGCGGCGACATCCTGGACTATGCCGGTGTGGACAAGGCGACCATGCCGATGCCGCCGCTGGTGGTGCTGCCGTCCACCTCCGGCACCGGGGCCGACGTCTCGCAGTTCTGCATCGTCACCGACACCACCCGCAACACCAAGGTCACCATCCTGGGTCGCGCCCTGGTCCCGGATATCACCGTCATCGACCCGCGGTTGCTCACCACGATGCCCGAATGGCTCAACGCCGCCACCGGTTTGGACGCTCTGACCCACGGCATCGAGGCCTTCGTGTCGTTGGGGCACAACCAGTTGACCGACCACCACGCCCTCCGCTCGGTGGTGATGGTCACCGAAAACCTGGTCACCACCATCGAGAAGCCGAACGAGATGAGCGCCCGGGTGCTCATGGCGCAGGCCGCGCTGGAGGCCGGGCTGGCGTTCACCAACGCCATTCTCGGTGCCGCCCACGCGATGAGCCATCAGGTCGGCGGGCTGCTGGATCTGCCGCACGGCGTCATCAACGGTGTGTTGCTACCGCATGTGGTGCGGTTCAATGCCGAGGCCGATCCGGGCCCGTTCGCCACCATCGCCGCCTGCCTGGGCATCGCGGACAAACGCGCACCCGAACTGGAATCTGCGCTGGCCCTGGCTGATCGGTTGCAGGAGCTGGCCCACCAGGTCGGCGTGCCACGGGGGTTGTCGGAGCTCGGTGTGCGTGACGAGGACGTCCCGGTGCTGGCTCGCAATGCGATGGCCGATGCCTGCATCACCACCAACCCACGGGCGGCCGACGAGGCCCAGTTGCGGGCACTGTTCCGGGCGGCGCTATGAGGGTGAACCCGTGAGAGCGCCAGATCTGGAGCGGCTCACCGGTGTTCGCTCCGGAAAGCCGACCTTCTATCCGGAATTCCGGGTGGCCGCTCAGCGCACCGAACGGGTCATCGCGGCGCTGGACGCCATCTCGCGTGCGTTGGTACAGACCGTCAACGGTCCGGAGAACCTGGTCCGCGCGGCGGCCGAGGCCGCCCGGGTGCACCTCGGAGCGGACTGGGTGGTGCTGGCGTTGGCCGACGGGGCGCTGCCCGAAGCTCGGCCGCGGCACCTGATCCTGGACGCCGAGGGGTATGCCTACTCGTTCGAGGGGTTGTCCGGGGCCAAGCATCCGGTACCGCACCTCCCGGACGCGGTCCTCAACCGGCTCAACGACATTCTGCGGGGTCGGCTCGCACAGTTCCGGCTGCCGGTCATCGAGCCGCACCATGCCCACGTGCCCATCGAACTCGACGGTGGGGCCATCGGCGCCTTCGCGGCGTGGACACCGACGCATCGCACCCTCGACGGCACCGACGAGACCGTGATGCGGATCCTGTCCAGCCAGACGGCCGTCGCGCTGCACAACTGCGAACTGTTCCAACGGTCCCAGGCGCTGCTGGCACAGTCGGAGGCCCGCAACGCCGAGCTGCTGGCCACCCAGCGCGAACTCGGTGCGGCGCAACGGCATCAGGTGCTCGACAACGAGCGGCACCGGATCGCCCGCGAGCTGCACGACAGTGTGACCCAGACGGTGCTGTCGGCCGGTATGCAGATCGAGGTCTGCCGCAGCGAGATCGGATCACGCGGTGGCGGTGAGGATCTGGTGGAACGGCTCGATATCGCCAAGACATTGACCAGGTCGGCGACCGAGCAGCTGCGCTCGGCGATCTATGCCCTCAACCATCCCGAGGACGCCGGGCGGTCCACCCTGCCCGAACTGCTCGAACAGCTGGCCACCGTGCACATGCCCGAGGATCTGCGGGTCACCCTCAAGGTCGAGGGCGCGGTGTCCGAACTGCCCAGTGGCGTCGAGCACGCGCTGCTGCGGGTGGCCGGTGAGGCACTGTTCAACACCGCCATGCACGGTGCGGCCGGCCGCGCCATCGTGCGGTTGCGGTACCGACCCGACGCGGTGGCGCTGTCGATATCTGATGACGGCACCGGCGATCCGGAGAAACTGCGGCTGATGCTGCGAATGGCCGATGCCGCCGACGTGGACGGTCATCACCGCGGCCTGGCCAACATGCTCGCGCGCTGCCGGGACCACGGCGGAACCTTTGCGGTGCAACGCTCGCGCATCGGCGGAGTCCGTGTGGTCGCCACCATACCCAGGAAAGGGAGCCTTCGATGACGCTCACACGGGTGATCCGGCTGGCGCTGGTCGACGACCACGCCATCCTGCGGCAAGGGTTACGGTCGCTGCTGGAACGCGAGGACGATCTGGTCGTCGTCGGGGAGGCCTCCAGCGAACCCGAGGCCGAGGCGATGGTGGCTGCGGTGCATCCCGATGTGGTGCTGCTGGATCTGAAGCTCTCGGCGGGTTCGGATTTTGAGGGATTGTCGCTGTGCAGCAAGCTGTCCGCCGCCCACCCGGATCTGGGTCTGCTGGTGCTGACCACCTTCCTGGACGAGGATCTGGTGGTGCGCGCCGTGCATGCCGGCGCCCGCGGCTACGTCGTCAAGGATGTCGACACGACCGAACTGGTCCGGGCCATCCGGGCCATCTCGGCCGGTGACAGCGCCTTCGACTCACGTAGCGCGGCCGCCGTGGTGCGCTCGCTCAGCGGCCGCACCGAGCCGCGGGAACAGCTCACGGACCGTGAGATCGAGGTGCTGCGGCTGCTGGCGGCCGGCCTGTCCAATGCCAAGATCGGTGAGACACTGTTCATCTCGGCCACCACCGCCAAGTTCCACGTCTCCAACATCATGCGCAAGCTGGAAGTCAGCCGGCGCGCCGAGGCGGTGTACGCCGCGAGCAAGCGGGGGTTGATCTGAGATGTCCGACACCGACGGCGAACTGCGGCAGGCGATCGCCGCCGCCGACCTGGTGGTCTCGGCGGACTGGGTGCGCGAGTACCTGAACAACGCCGATGGCCATCGACGGTTGGTCATCGAGGCGGCGAAGGCCCGGGCCGGCCACGGCGTCGCGTTTCTGGACCTCGTCCAGACCGGTGAGGTGGGGCTGCAGTTCGCGGTCCGGCATTACGACCCGGCGTCGGGCTACCCGTTCGACGGGTTCGCCCGGCGCTGGATCGACCGGGCGTTGTCACTCTAGCCGCGATCCAGCACCAGCCAGCCGCCGTGATGCTCGAAGATGGTGGCGCGCAATCCCGGATGCCGGGCGGCCAACTGCTGCAGCGCGGCGGTGTCGAAGCTGCGGACGTGACCGTAGCAGGCCTGCGGCTCATCCTCGTAGGGCACCGCGACGATGACGCGGCGGCGCGCCAGCCGCACCGCCTCGTCCAGCACCGCGACCCCGGCGTCGGGGTCCAGGTGCTCCAACAGGTGCAGCGCGGTCACCGTGTCGGCCGTGTGTTCGGGTAGCGGCACGCGCGCGGCGTTGCACACCAGGGTCTGCACCGGGCGATCCAGCACGGTGCTCACCCGGTCCAGCAGACCCATCGTCGGGGCACTGAGATCGGTGGCCACCACCCGATACCCCAAGCGCCGCATCCTAAGTGGGAAGAAGCCGAAGCAGGACCCGAGGTCGAGCAGTCGATTGCCGGTGACCAGTTCGCCGGCCCGCTCGTGGATCGGTGCGAACGCCGCCCGGCCGGTCTCCAGGGCGTGCACCGAGTTGCGGTAGAAGCGCACCCAGGCGGCCAGTCCGCCCGGCACCGTCGAGCGCACGACCCCGGTGAACACCGACTCGAAATCCGGTTGTCCGTACAACATTCCGCTCGGTCCGAGCTCCTCGGTGAGCAGCTGGGCCAGACCGTCGGAGAGCTCATCGGGGGACAGATCGTGTTCCACCGTCAGCGTGCCGCCGGCGCGGTGCACGCAGAACCGGGGTGTGCAGTACCGGCCGGTGTGGGGGCGATGCGGTCCGCGGCGTCGCCGAACCCGCACTCCGTCGCCGCTCCACGAGTCCGTCGGTGCGGGCGCCAGCGGATCGACCTGGGCCGGTCCGAGCACGGTAACTGTCATGTTGGACAACGCTATTGAACTACCTGTCGTGAGCGCGCAGGCCGAACGGGTGGAATTGACTGCCCGATCGGCCAGTGTTGCCTGCCGACGACGTGCCCTAGCGTCAGTGGTGTACATCACAACGCGGGAGTTCTGAGATGGACCGCAGGCTGGAGCAATTCGATGGAGTCAAGACCGTGGCCGGTGACCAGATGGTCACCCGTGCTGATGGTGTTCCTGCCGGGGATCCGATTCTCGATCTGTCGTCGCACCGCCGATGGCCCAAGCGTGTTGTCGACGCCGACCTGGTGGGCGAACTGCTGTAAGGAGTGACGAGATGACCTGGTTCGAAACAGTGGCCGAGGCCCAGCGCCGCGCCGCGAAACGGCTACCGAAGAGTGTTTACAGCGCGCTGGTCGCGGGTTCGGAGAAGGGCACCACGGTCTCCGACAACACCGGCGCGTTCGCAGAGCTGGGTTTCGCGCCCCATGTGGCCGGCCAGTCGAACAAGCGTGATCTGTCCACCACGGTTATGGGACAACAGATCTCGATGCCGGTGTTCATCTCGCCGACCGGTGTGCAAGCGGTGCATCCCGAGGGTGAGGTCGCTGTGGCCCGGGCGGCGGCCGCCCGTGGCACCGTGATGAGCCTGTCGTCGTTCGCGGGCAAGTCGGTCGAGGAGGTGACCGCGGCGAACCCGCAGACCTTCTTCCAGATGTACTGGACCGGCAGCCGGGACCAGCTCCTGGCGCGGATGGAACGCGCCCGGGCGGCCGGGGCCGTCGGGCTGATCGTCACCACGGACTGGTCGTTCTCACACGGTCGGGACTGGGGGAGCCCGAAGATCCCCGAGAAAATGGACCTGAAGGCGATGATGCGTTTCGCCCCCGAGGGCATCCGGCGGCCCCGCTGGCTGCTCGATTTCGCCCGGGCCGGGCGCATCCCCGATCTGACGGCACCGAACCTCGCCGAGCGTGGCGGGGCGGCCCCCACCTTCTTCGGCGCCTACGGCGAATGGATGCAGACACCGCTGCCGACATGGGCGGACATCGCCTGGCTGCGCGAGCAGTGGGGTGGCCCCTTCATGCTCAAGGGTGTCATGCGGGTCGACGACGCGCGCCGTGCCGTCGACGTCGGCGTCACCGCGATCTCGGTGTCCAACCACGGCGGCAACAACCTGGACGGCACCCCGGCCGCGATCCGAGCGCTGCCCGCGATCACCGACGCGGTCGGCGGTGATGTCGAGGTGGTGCTCGACGGCGGCGTCCGGCGCGGTGGCGATGTGGTCAAGGCCGTGGCGCTGGGCGCCCGGGCGGTGATGCTGGGCCGCGCCTACCTGTGGGGACTGGCGGCGGGCGGCCAGAGTGGCGTGGAGAACGTGCTCGACATCATCCGCGGCGGTATCGACTCCGCGCTGCTGGGACTGGGGCACTCATCGGTGCAGGATCTGAGTCCGACCGACCTGGTGATCCCGGCGGGGTTCACCCGCGCGCTGTGAGCAGGTACGCGGGCAGCGCGGTCCGGTCGGATGACAGGTTTGCGTGGATGACGGCCGGGCGGATCTCCTCGACCGTCCAATGCGCCGACACCGTGCGGAACAGTGCATCTTCGGCCAGGTCGTCGGGTGTCAGCACATAGAGTGTCGCTCCCGGCGCGGCGGCCCGGCGCGCGGCGCGTAGGTAGCCGTCGCGGCCATGCTCCGGCAGGGAATGCAGCAATGCCGAGTCGAGGATGGTGTTGAAGCGGCCGTCGTACCCGGCAAAAGACGTGATATCGGCCTGAGCAAAGGACGCGGTGCGTAGATTACGTGCTTGCGCAGCATAATTCGCCGATGCGATGACGGTCGGCGAAATATCCAGGCCGACCACCGTGTACCCCATGGCGGCCAACGTCAACGACAATTCGGCACTTCCACAGCCAGCGTCCAGTACGTCACTGCGGATCTTCCCTGCGGCGATCAACCCTGCGAATTCTGGCTGCGGTTCGCCGATGTCCCATGGCGGTGGCCCCGGGCTCACCCGGACGGAGGTCATGCCATCCAAGGTACGCGTGCTTACGGAGTGGGTGTCTCCCACGTATGGACCGGTGCGTTGCTGTGCATGGATTCGCAGTACAGGCGCAGCATCTCGGCCAGGGCCGCCGGCCGGGCCAGGCCACGTTCCTGTAGCGCATGTACCGTCACGGTCTGCCAGGTCGCACCGTTGCGGGCCGTCTTCGCACGGCCTTCGATCACACCCAGGTAGCGGTCGCGGACATCGCCGGCCACACCCCAGCGGCGTAATCCCTCATCGGCCAACGGGAGCAGTTCGCGTAGCACCAGTTCGTCGGCCGTGACCTCGCCCAGCCCGGGCCAGTACAGCCGGGAATCCATGCCGTGTCGCGCGGCGGCGAAGAAGTTATGTTGTGCCGCAGAAAAACTCATCTTGGTCCAGATCGGACGGTCCTCGTCGGTGAGCGCCCGCAACATCCCGTAGTAGAACGCCGAATTGGCCAGCATGTCGATGACGGTCGGGCCCGCGGGCAACACCCGGTTCTCCACCCGCAGGTGGGGCTTCGCATCGGCTCCTTCACCGACGATGTCGTAGACCGGCCGGTTCCAGCGGTAGATGGTCCCGTTGTGCAGCCGCAGCTCGGCGAGCTGCGGGGTGCGTCCCGCCGCCAGCTCGGCCACCGGATCCTCATCGGACAGCTCGGGCAGCAGCGCGGGGAAGTACCGCACGTTCTCCTCGAACAGGTCGAAAATCGAGGTGATCCAACGCTCTCCGAACCACACCCGGGGTCGCACACCCTGGGTTTTCAGTTCGTCGGCGCGGGTGTCGGTGGCTTGCCCGAACAGTTCGATGCGGGTTTCGGCCCATAGTTCGTGGCCGAAGAAGTACGGCGAGTTGGCGCCGAGTGCCAATTGCGGTCCCGCCAGCACCTGCGCGGCGTTCCAGTTCTGTGCGAAATCGGCGGGTGATACCTGTAGGTGCAATTGCATACTGGTACAAGCCGATTCGGGTGCGATATCGGCTGACTGCAGGCACAGCCGCTCCGGTCCGGTGATATCGATGTCGATATCCTCCCCGCGGGCGGTGAAGATCGAATCGTTGAGCGCCTGATACCGCGTCGATTCACTCATCCAGCCGTCCTGAAGATGCTCGGGCAGCAGCGTCGGCAGGATGCCGATCATCACGATGTGCGCGCCGTCGGCGGTGGCCTTGGCCTCGGCCGCATTCAGACTGGCCCGGACCTCGGTCTCCAGGTCCAGGGCCGACTGCCCGGGCAGCGGGCGCGGCGGCACATTGAATTCGATGTTGTAAGCGCCCAGTTCGGTCTGGTACGCCGGATCGGCGATGGCCGCCAGCACCTCCCGGTTACGCAGTGCGGGCTGGTAGGCGTCGTCGACCAGATTGCACTCGATCTCCATACCGGTGAGCGGCCGGTCGAACTCGAAGCTCGATTGCGACAGCATCGTCTCGAACACGTCCAGGCACAGCTGGACCTTGCGCCGGTATTCGCGACGCTGCGCGCGGCTGAACTCCGTGCGGGAAACCTCTTCGCCCACGATGGGCAGCCTAGCGTCGGGAGGCCACCGCGATCTGCGGTCCGAACAGACTGCTGCGTACATCGACGTCGGCACCGGCGTGATCGGCCAGCGCGCGCAGGGCGGACGGACTGTAACTGCGCAGGGAACCGATGATGCCGTCGGCGACGGGCCCGACGAGCACCGCGAGCGGTAACAGCGGCGCGAGGGCCAACAGGTGCAGCGGTGCCGGTGGCCGGGGGATGTCGATGATCAGCAGCTTGTCGGCCACTCGGGTCGCTTCTCCGAGCAGGTCTGCCGCCTCGGGCGGGGCCAGTTGATGCAGCGACAGTGCGAGCACCGCGAGCGCGAAGGGGCCGTCCGCCTCGTCGAGTGATACCTGAGCCGTCGGATGCGAGACCCGCAGCGCGGTGATCAGGTCGTCCTGATCGGTGCCGAGCACCAGGATCCCCGGATCGGGGACATCGGCGACCTCGGCGAGCGCGAGATGCGCAAACTGCTCGGCGGTGCCGTACCACCGGACGGCCCGCGGCCGCCGGTCGGTGCTCAGTAGTCGGTCCAGGCAGGATGCGTCCGGTCCGCCGCGCGGCATCCGCTCGATCGAGGTCACGGTACTACCGCGGATAACATTCGAAGAGAAGCGATTTCAGAACCTCGTAGTATTCGGCGCCCAGCACAGCGTGCCCGCCGGTGTCGCCGTCGCGGGCGGCCGCCGCGATCTGGTCGGCGAGTTCCGCGAGTCGTTGCGCGCGTGGGGCGATACTGCCGCCGGTGACCTTGTCGGCCTCCGCCCGAACCTGTGACGCCCACTCCGCGTACTCGCCCGGCGTGGGCCCCTGCCCGGCGAATCCCGGCAGGATGTAACCGGATTGAGCGATCGAGGTGCTCATCAGCGGTTCGGCCTGCCGACAGCCGCTGCCCGCGGCGTAGGTCAGCGCCACCGAGGCGATGATGACGGCGACGGCCAGTCCGATCGCGATCCGGGCCAATCGCACGGTGCGGGGTTCGGAATCGGGAACGACGCGGAGCCACAGGAAGTGGGTGCCGATCGCCGCGGCGCAGGCCGATACGGTCAGCCCGGCCGCGGCGATCGGTTTGCCGACACCGGATGCGGTGTTCATCGCCGCCATGGTCACGATGCCGGTGGCGATCACCAACATCCCCAACCACACCCCGCGTCGCCGTTCGTAGGCGTCCGCATCGCGGAAATTCAGCCCGATGAGGCCACCGGCCGCGGTGAGGATCGCCACGACGACGGGCACCAGGTAGGTGACGAGAGTGTCGGTGTTCATCGTGACCCGATGCTAGCGAGTCACTCCTCGCCGAGGATCTGGTAGACCTCGCGCCGGGCGTTGTTGACGATGTCGAGGATGCGTTGCTGCTGCTCCTCGCTGGCGGCATGCGCGGACTGTGCGACCGCTCCGAAGAGCTGGCCCAGCGCCGCGCGCAGGTTCACCGCGTTGGGGTCGGCCTCGTCGGCGATCTCCTCCCACGGCGGGGTCTCGATCTTCTCGGCGGCGGTGCGACCCTCATCGGTCAGCTCGAAGGTCTTCTTGCTGCCGGCGGTCTCGGTCGGCGCGATCAGGCCCTCATCGACCAGCAGCTGCAGCGTGGGGTAGACCGAGCCGGGGCTGGGCTTCCACAGGTCATTGCTGCGGGTGGCGATCTCCTGGGTCATCTCGTAGCCGTGCATGGGCCGTTCGGTGAGCAGCACGAGGATCGCGGCGCGGACGTCACCGCGCCGGCCCCGACCGCGGCCTCGGCCACGGTGGCCGCCACGCGGACCGGGCCCGAATCCGAAGGACGGACCGAAGCCGAAGCCCGGTCCGAACGGACCCTGCGGACCGCCGGCCTGGGCGCGGGCGTGGTCACGCAGGTGATCGCGGAAGTCGCGACGAGCCTGACGGCGGTCGCCGAAGCCGGGGCCGAAACCGAAAGCGGGGTTGGGGGGTGTGAAAGGGGTGTTCATGGATGTTTCCTTGTCTCGTAGTGAAGCGCGAATGCGTCTTCGATACGTTGACGATATATCGGAAACTATCGTGATGCAACGTTTCTTTCGGTGATGGCCGTTTCCAGCCAGCGCGCCCACTCCGCGCGCATCGCTTCGATACGCAGTCCGTACTGCAGTGCCGCCCGGCCGTAGAAGCTCTCGTCATCGTCGGCGCAGGCGACGGTGTCGCGCAGGGTGGTGAGGCGGGCCAGCTCGGATTCGGCATGTTCGGCCAGCGCCCGGACGTACTCGACGGCCTCGGCGCGGGGCAGTTCGCCGAGCAGGAAGATGCGCAGCAGTTCCGTGCTGCGCAACGGCGGATCGTCCTGCGGGCTGGTGGCCCAGCGCAGCAGCTCGTCGCGACCGGCTTCGGTGACGCGGTAGACCTTGCGCCCGCGCGGACCCACCTCGGCGACCTCGATGAGGCCGTGGTCGGCCAGCCGATTGAGCTCGCCGTACAGCTGGCTCTGGGTGGCCGGCCAGACGTTGGCCATCGACACCTCGAATCGCTTGAGCAGGTCGTATCCGCTACCGGGCTGTTGGGTCAGTAGGCCCAGGGCCGCCATCCGCAAACTCATGGTCGGATCCTACATTTCTTACGTTCCACTATTGACATGTCAGTTGTGGAATGTGAGGGTGGTGTCATGACCGCAGCCTCAGCCCTGCCCGATACCGGCGACTTCTTCCGGCGTGGGAACTACGCGCCCGTCGCCGACGAACTGACCGAATACGACCTGCCCGTCACCGGCACGATTCCGCCCGAGCTCGACGGCTGGTACCTGCGCAACGGTCCCAACCCGCGGCAGGCGACCGCCCACTGGTTCACCGGCGACGGCATGATCCACGGTGTCCGCATCGAGGGCGGGGCGGCCAAGTGGTACCGCAACCGGTGGGTGCGCACCGACAGCTTCGTCAAGGACTTCCCGCTGTACAACGCCGACGGCTCGCGCAATCTGCGCGCCGCGGTGGCCAACACCCACGTGGTGAACCACGCAGGCAAGACACTCGCGCTGGTGGAATCCTCATTCCCGTATGAGGTGAGCAATGAGCTGGAGACGTTGGGCGCCTACGACTTCGGCGGCAAGCTCACCGACGCGATGACGGCGCACCCCAAGATCTGCCCGACCACCGGCGAGATGCACTTCTTCGGGTACGGCAGCATCTTCGCCCCGCATGTCACCTATCACCGCGTCGACGCGGTCGGTGAGTTGATCATCGATCGGCCGGTGGACGTCGAGGCGCTCACCATGATGCACGACTTCGCGATGACCGCCGGGCACATCATCTTCATGGACCTGCCCGTGGTGTTCGACCTGAACGTCGCGGTCAAGGGTGACGGCGATATGCCCTACCGCTGGAACGATGACTACGGTGCGCGACTCGGCGTACTCCGTCGCGACGACCCGTTCGGTGAGATCCGGTGGTTCGAGATCGACCCGTGTTACGTGTTCCACGTGGCCAATGCCTTCGAAACTGGATTGGCCGATGCGAATTCGATTGTGCTGCAGGCCGCCCGGTACCCCGAGTTGTGGCGCCACGACGGTGGATTCGCCGAGCAGGCGGTGATGTGGGAATGGCGCATCGATCTGGGTCGCGGTGTGGTTACCGAGCGCCAGCTCGATGACACGGCCGTCGAGTTTCCCCGCATCGATGACAGGTTGGCCGGATTGCCCGCCCGCTACGCGGTGTCGGTCGGACGGACCGAGCTGGTTCGGCACGACCTGACCACCGGTGCGGCGGTGACACATTCGTTCGGGGCCGGTGTCTCGGGTGAGGCCGTCTTCGTGCCCGGGCCGGGGCCGGCCGACGAGAGCAACGGCTGGTACATCAGCTACGTCTACAACCCCGTCCGCGACGGCAGCGATCTCGTCATCCTGGATGCCTCGGATTTCGCCGGCGACCCGGTGGCAACCATCGCGCTGCCGCAGCGGGTGCCTTTCGGATTTCATGGGAACTGGATACACGCCTAGTCAGCGGCGGTTTTCTGACCTTCCGTCCGCAGTGCGTCCGCAGCAGCCGCGGCGCGAGCCTCATCGAGCAGTCAGGCGGCCGCCTCGGGTGCGGTCGTCGGCGTCTGGCCATAGGTGGCTGTACGTGTTGAGGGTCTCGGTCGCGGAGGCGTGACCGAGGGCGCGTTGCACCGTCACAACGTCGCACCCGCCCTCCGAGCCGCCGGGGCCGATGACGCCCGAGCAGGCGGCGGCACAGCAGGCAGCCCAGGGCGGCCAAAGCGGCCAGGGCGGCAACGTCGACAACAGCCAGACGAACAACGTCACCGTCAACAACCCGCAGACCCGCGACATGGATGGCGCAAGGCGTGACGTGCAGACGTCGCAGGGAAACCAGCAGTCCGCCAGGCAGCCGCGGTGATTAGCACCGCGACTGACCGAGGGGCTCAATACACTTCGCCCGTAGGTCGGCGGCAACTGTTGGAGACGAGCGCCACGGTTGCTGATTTCAGAAGCGGAGGAACACTTCGATGAGCGATGGCGACCTCTCAACCGAGGACTGCCAGCGCGCAGCGGCTTTCATGACACACCGCGCCGCGACGGACGGTGTGCATCTGCAGGAGGGCCTGAGCGCAATCCTCGAGCAGGCTCGCGATGAGGGCCGGCTGACCCGACTCATGGTGGCGCTCGACCGCTGCTACCGGGTGTGGATTGCCCAGCTTCGAGCGGGGCGCGCACCGGAGTGGATCGACGAGTTGGTCGACGACCACACCCGGCGGACAGGAGGCGCTGCGTGAGTTCACCGCGCAGGTGGCCGGCGGGCCAGGTCCCGAGGATGGGCCGGCTTAGGACTTAATGTGCATGCGCAGCACTCCTTGTCGGGTCGGGCCAGTAACATCGCCCTTTCCGATCAGGCAACCAAGGCTGCGAGGATCATTTGCCGGACGTGCAGGGCCACTACGTCCCTCGGAATCCGCCCGACTTCCTGTCTGAGCAGGCCGAGCTCCCGTGGAGAGGCGAATCGCGGTGGCGGGATACCAGTGACCAGCGGATCTACACCTACGATCGAAGGCACGGACATGTGGAGGTCTACAACAAACGGGGTAACCATCTGGGTGTCCTAGACGTTGTAACTGGTGAGAAGATTGGCGATGCGGTGAAAGGGAGGAAGATCGATGTCTAGCTATGCGACGACTTTTGTAGACGCCTGCCTGGCTGGTCGCGCCTTGAGCACAGACATCGATGACTGGGTCGAGCATTGGCATACGACTGATTTCAGTGGAAATGCGCCCAGCCTCGACGAGTTCCTCGGCTTCACCCCGGACGAAGGAAAGCTGTGGGTGGAGAAGCCCCAAGCTCTCGGCGCCATAATCGCCGCCCATCACTGCCGTCAGCCCGTCGAGCTCATCTTGTCCGAACGAGATTCGTACGCGCTAGCTGCGCGATCGGTGTCGCCGGAGGACGCGAAGGATGTTCTCGATTGGCTGATCCAGCGCGGTCGCATCGAGCCGTTCTGTCGGTAGGTGCCAGCACACTTCTGGACCCCAGCTCAACGGGCTGCGGCCCTCGTCCGCGACCGGACTGGTGCCAGCATCCCGGTCGATTTGATTGAGGTTGTCGATAGTTTCGCCGACATGGAGCGGGCCGAGTGGCCGAACGCCGCGGTCGACGGAATCACCGTCAACTGCGCGGGTGCGCGGCCACGGATTTTCTACCGGGGTGCAGTCGACGACCTCCGCACAAGATTCACCATTGCGCATGAACTCGGGCACGCTGTGTTGCCGTGGCATATCGGGACAGCACAATGCGTGATGCCGGCTGCAGCTGGCAGTGCAGCTCGGAGAAGTTCAGCTGAGCGAGAGGCCGATGAGTTCGCGGCCGAGTTGCTTCTGCCGCGAAACTGGCTGCGACGGTTGGTGCGCGACCATCGTGGCGACCTAACGCCTGTGCTGTCGGACGTGGGGCTTGCGCAGGCGAGCGCCACGGCAAGTTTGATCGCGCTGGAGCGTATTTTGACGGTTGGTTGGGCCCTCCAGATGAATAACCAACCCCTGATACTTGCGCATCTGTTCGGCCAGTCCATGGATCGGGCCGAGGCCGATCGGACGGCGTTCGCGTCGGGTGCGGTGGAGGTGCATCAACAGACCATCCGATGGTGGCGATTGTTCGACTTGCCCGCAATGCCCGATGTGCCGGAGGACAAGTCGTCAGCATACGCATCTCTCGACCGAGCTTGGGCCAGCGGCGGCGGTGGTGGCCGCAACACCAAGTCGATCGATTCGAGCGTCTCGGCAACGATCGGAGTGCTCGGTGGATTGTTTGAAACAGAGGTGGCTTTCGGCTACCTGCTTCACCGGCTCCGGCTGAACGGAGACTCCACACTGGCTGAAAACCCAGACTTCCAGGAGTGGCTGGTCTGGAAATCGGTGCAGGGCGCAAGCCAGTTTAAGGTCTGGGGATGAGCCACTGGCTGCCACAACGGTTTGGACGCCTGGCCGGATCTTCGGTGTTGCGGTGACGACGGGCAGAAACTAACGTCACTGACGATAATTCGGGGGTGAGCAGCAGAGATGAATAACTCGCGAGTCGCTCAGCAACGCGGCCGGGGCGGCGCCGTAGTTGCGGCAGCAGTAGTAGCATGACAAATCCCCCCGGCTGGTATCCCGACCCGCTCGGCGGCCAAGGTGCCCGCTACTGGGATGGCGCTCAATGGGATGGCGCGATCCAGCCAGAGCCGCAGGAGTTCCCAGAATCCCCGTCCCCAGTGGAGAAGCCCCGGCGCAACTGGCCGGTGTGGGTCGGCCTCGCCGCTACGGCCGCGATTGCTGTTGGCTCAGCGGCATTCGTCATGACACGGACATCATCGGATACCCCGCAAGCGACGCCGATGGCCACACCGACCACTACAACCGCGGCAACCCCGACACCGGCCCCGACGGCAGCGGTCGCAGGCGAGGTCGAGAGGGCGATGCAGCGGAGCCTGGACGATGACCCGGACCTGAAGGGCCTGACCGTCGTTGAGGTGCTGTTGGTTCACAAGTCCGGCAACGAATACAAGGGCATCGCGACCGTGAAGACTTCGGACGACACCGAGCATGACGTTCCAGTCGACGTCACGGCCGACGACGAGAACGTGCTGTGGGAAACCCCGCCCGGAGCGTTCGCGTTCGCAGAGGAAGCTCGGCCCTCACCGTCCGCGCCGCCGCCGGCAGCACGACTACCGCCACCCCCGCCGCCAGTCTTGAGCCCGGGTGAACTCGAGAGTTTCAGACTGTGCCCGTCTGGCCTGTCCGGCGTCGCCTCAGCCGAAACCAGCTGTGCGTTCGCGGACAACGTCCGCAGATCCTGGTACGGCCAACCCGGTTTGATCGTCACGGCCTATAGCCCAGTCACGGGCAGGCTCTACACGATGCGCTGCGCCCCGGCGGACACGGACGCGTGGCCGACGTCGCAACGCTGCACGGGAACTAACCCGCAGGGCGACCCGCTGATCGTCTACATCAGCTAGGCGTTCGGTGTTGCCCCCGGCTATTTCGTTGGCCCCGGTCATTACTCCAAAGCTCGCGGCGACTGAACGGGTAGCTCGCCCAGCTTCTTTGGGCGTAGCTCCTGCTTCAACCGGTTGATCGCCGTGACGACACGAATAACATCGGGACTGTCGTGCGCTACGTGAAAGACGACCTCGTCGCCATACACCGCCGACGGCCCTTCTTCGTTCAAATTCCAGCTGAGGATCTCCCAGGACCGAGTGAGCTCGTCAAACGCCTGCGTCACGGCCGTGGGTGCAACAAGGTCAAGTTTGGCGCGGATCAGTACTTCGTCCGGTGTTGGGCGCAGGGCTCGGTGGCTTCTAGTCAACGGATCCTCGGACAGGTCCTCCAGCCGCTGCGCGACTATCTGAGCGTATGTGACTGCGTCGATGTAGGCCGAGTGCTGGCGCTCGTCGAGGCGCAGCGCGTTCTCACGTTTGTTGGTGAAGAAGCTCTGAAGCAACGGCACTGTAAGGGTGCCGAGTAGCGCAGTGGTCAGACCCGCAATAGCAATAACCGCGCTTGCGTCCATCGAATAATCGTATACACCGGCGGAGATCAGTTTGTGCCCGTACGGAACTCAACAAGGGAGCGATGCGGCCAAGCTCACGGAGGTACTGGCCGCCCTTTTAGTCAGGTGACGAACATCGATTCGGCGAGCCAACGTCGAAATCGGCGCTGGAAGGTTGTGTCTTCGAACTCGACAGGAAGCGCCTTGATGGCTTCGACCAGGATGTTGTCAGAGGTATTCTTGATTCCGCGGATTCGCCCGAGCATGACGAGTAGCGCGTCGAGCCGTTCTTTATCGCCCATTCGGGGATTGAACATCGGAGCGACCTCATCACCGTCAGTTAGTGTTCGGCGTTGGTCCTCAAGTTGAAGCAGAACAGGGTGGATTCGGCTGTCGCTGATCTCGCACAGACATTTGATGAGGGTCACCTGGAGCGCCTGCGCCAATTGGCCTTGGCGTCGGCCGGTGTCAGTGTCGGCGAACTCCATCATGTCGTTGGTCGACATTTTCGTCATGGCCGGATAGACCACATCCAGCAGTCCGCACCACTGCTGAACGTTGGCTATGAGGTCTCCCAATAGCTCGCGTTGGTGATCTCGACGTTTCTCGATCAGCCCTTGCCGGTAAGTCCGACTGGCGCCGCCGACCGTGACGATCACCCCCAGTAACGCTCCGAGTGTGGCGAGAATTGGTGCGTAGTCCTTCAGCCACTGAGCCATGGTGCGGAAAGATACGGCACAAGCCGCGGCGGGCCTGGTCGCTCAGAGGTTGCACGGATCGTCGTCGCGGTGGAGCGCAGTACATAGAACAGACAGCCGAGTCGTCGCTCCGTGGCAAAGCACGTCACCAAGGCTCCTCCAGCTGAATGCTATTCGGCGCAGTTGGGCGCTCTTACCACGGGAATTGCGATTGGGTTGCCGACTCTCCGGCCTTCTCCAATGGCGAGTCCCCGATACTGAGTCCACCCGGTTCTCGAGTCGGGTTGGTGTGATCCGTTCTCAGTTGATGCTGCAGGCCACCGGGGTGTGGGTGCACCTGCAGGCTGCAGCGTACTCGGCCGGCGTCAGGTAGCCCAGCGCCGAGTGGCGGTGTCGGTGGTTGTGCTCGTGCTTGAAGTCGCCGATGACCACGCGGGCTTCGAACAGGGTGTTCCAGTAATTGCGGTTGAGGCACTCCTTCCGCAGGCGGTTGTTGAACGATTCGATGTAGCCGTTGTCCCACGGGCAGCCCGGCGGGATGTACACCATGCCGGTCTTGTTCTCGCAGAACCGTTGCAGCGCTCGAGAAACCATCTCCGGACCGTTGTCCATCCGTAGCACCTTCGCCGGCCGCCGGCAGCGGCGAAGGCTTTCTCTAGCTCGAACACCAGCCGCTCGCCGGTGATCGAGCGCTCCACCACATGCAGCAGCGAAACCCGAGTGTGTTCATCGATCATCGAGGCGATCTTGATGGCCTTGCCGTCGATGGTGGAGTCGAACTGGAAGTCGAGCCCTCCTCCCGCCACAGCCGGTGGATCTTCTTCTTGTTGACCTCACGGCGCTCGTCGAAGTGCAACGTCGCCCAGGCACGCCGGAACCCATGGCACGGGTGTTTGGTGGCGTAGGAGCGCAACCAGGCCCGCATCTCGGCATCCGGATCCTCAGGGGTCCGCCCGAGCGGCAGGCGGCGGTAGGTGGAGCGGGCCAGCCCAACGGCCTTGCACGCCAGCCGTTCCGACATGTCCAAGGTGTCCTTGAGCATGTCGACGGCGCGGCGCTTGGCAGCTGGGCTCAGAATTTTCCCTTCGCGACCTCCCGCAACGCGTCCTTTTCGAGTTCGGCTTCGGCCAGCAGCCGCTTCAATCGGGCGTTCTGCTCGCGCAGCTCCTTGAGCTCCTTGGCGGCGTCGGTGTCCATGCCGCCGTAGGTGCGCCGCCAGTTGTACAGCGTGGCCGGCGAGACCTGCAGCTCGGCAGCGATCTCCTCGCCGGTCTTGCCCTCGGCAGCCAGCTCATCTGCCCGGCGCAACTTGCGCACGATGTCCTCCGCGGAATTCCGCTTCCGGCCAGCCATGTGTTCATCGTCCCTTCTGGCCCGACATCGGGCCATAGGACTCTAAAACTGGTTGGACTCATTCAGCGGGAACACGTCACCAAGGCTAAACAAAATCGAACATGCTGGTGCTGGGTCCACCTTCGTTACGGATCTGAGAGATCCGCCCGAGGGTCAAGCCGCTCTCCCGGGCCGCCCTCTTGGGCGGGACACCCATCGAGAGCAATTCCCGGATGTAGTGCTTCTGATGCTCCACGGCTTGAGTGACGGCGGCGCGGCGGCGGTTGATGGTGGCGCGGTTGCGCCGGATTCCGGTGATGAGGTTCGCGATGTGCTCGGCATCGCTGATTCCCTCGCGAGTTGGTGTAGTCATTGCCCCGACGATACTCCATCGTTGTGATCTCGAACAGGAAACGACCATTTAAATAGCCATAAAACGTTTAGCGTGCTAATCGGGCGGCCTACCTGCTATTGACGAGGGGGACGGTTCGGCTTGGCGGCCTACGCTCGACAAACGACGACCACAGTCCATCAAATGGCGCAGAACCGAGACTTTTGTTTCATGACCAACCCCGTGCTCGTCCTGACCATCGTGACGGCGGTCGCCAGTGCTGCCGTCGGTGGTCTGTTCTACGCGTTCTCGACGTTCGTCATGCGTGGCCTGGACCGCGGTGACGCCGCCCACGCTCGGGCATCCATGCGCGGGATCAACGCTGAGGCTCAGGCCAACGCACCCTTTCTGATTCTGTTCTTGGGCACCGGTGTGTTGGCTCTGGTCCTCGGCGTCATCGCGGTGACCCAACGTGACCCGGTGCTCATCGCCGGGGCGGTGTTGGCGCTCATCCCGATCGTGGTCACCATCGGTTTCAACGTCCCACTCAACAACCGGTTGGAGGCCGGATTGGACTGGCAGTCCTACCTGGGGCCGTGGACCGCGTGGAACCACGTCCGCACGGTCAGTGGTCTGCTGGGTGGAGCGGTTCTGATGATCGCCGGAATGCCGCGATGACGACCACCGCCGCGGTCAGGGCGAGCACCGCGGCAATGGATGCCGTCGGCGCGATGCCTGAATCGAAAGCGGTGTGCGCGGACTCCAACAGCTTCTCGGCCGTCGCCGGGGGCAGTTCCCCGGCCACCGAGGTGGCGCCGCCGATGCTTTCGGCGGCGTCGCCGGCCTGAGCCGGTGTCAGCCCGGCCGGGACCTCCACATTGTTCCGGTAGAACGCGGTGAAGATGGTGCCAAGGGTGGCCGCGCCCACCACCGCGCCCAGTTCGTAGGCGGTCTCGGAAACCGCCGATGCCGCACCGGCTTTGGCTGCGGGCACCGAGGCCACGATGGTGTCGTTGGAGATGGTCTGCGACACCCCGACGCCGAGTTCGAGCACCAGGAACGACACGATGACCGCCGTCACCGACAGGTCGTGGCGGAACAGCAGGATCAGGATGAAGCCCGCCGCCACGAACAGCAGCCCGAAGACGATGAGCGCCTGCGCCGAGAAGTGTTTGGCCGCCTTGACCACCGAGATACCGGCGATCATCGACAACACCGCACCGGGCAGTGTCACCAGACCCGCCACCAGCGGGCTCAGGCCGAGCACCAGCTGCAGATGCTGGGACACGAAGAAGATGAACCCGATGAGGCCGACGATGGACAGGAAGTTGGCCAGGATCGAGGACGTGAACGGACCCGACCGGAACAACGCCATATCGAGCATCGGTGTCGCGCTGCGGGTCTGACGCCGGACGAACAGCACGCCCGCGCCGATACCGACGACGAAGGCTGCCACCACCGGAAGTGACGGACCGTCGTGGGCGACGGTCTTGATGGCCCACACGAACGGCAGCATCGCGACGAAGCTCAGCCCCACGCTGATCAGGTCCAGCGGGCCCGGGTTCGGGTCCTTGGATTCCGGGACCAGCTTCGGTGCCAGGATCAGCAACGGCAGCAGGATCGGCACGGCGATCAGAAACACCGAGCCCCAATGGAAATGCTCCAGCAGCGCGCCGCCGACGATCGGCCCGAGAGTCGAGCCGGCGGTGAAACACGAGGCCCAGATCGCGATCGCCAACCGTCGTGCGGAGGCCTCGGTGAAGATGTTGCGGATCAGCGACAGTGTGGACGGCATCAGCATGGCGCCGAAGAAGCCCAGCACGGCCCGGGCCAGCACCAGCATCTCGGCGCTGGGGGCGAACGCCGCCGCCGCGGAGACCACCGCGAAGCCCGCTCCGCCGATCAGCAGCAGCCGGCGCCGGCCGATCCGGTCGCCGATGCTGCCCATCGCGACCAGCAGAGCGGCCAGTACCAGGGAGTACACGTCGACGATCCACAACTGGGTGGCGGCGGGCGGTCGGAAGTCCTCCGCGATCGCGGGCAGCGCGAAGGCCAGCACGGTGTTGTCGATCGCGATCAACATCACCGGCAGGGTGAGTACGGCGAGTGCCAACCAGGCACGGCGCGGCGTGGCTGCGGGGGGAGTCACCGATGCCGTCGCATCGGAGTGGGTGGTCACGAGGTGTTCCTTATCGGGAAGAGATGGTGCCTTCGGTGAGGCTGTTCATGATGGCGTCGACGACCTGTTGTCGTGGTGTCCCGTCGTCGCGGACCGCGGAATATCCGGCCAGCAACAGCGCCCAGAACACCCGGCGCGACCAGCCGGGCGGATAGGCAGGACGGTCGGCCGTTGCGCGGGAGAGGATCTCGGCGATCACCTCGTCACCGGTATCGAGGAACGCGGCGAGTTCGCGGTCGGACTGGATCAGCGGGTCGGTGTAGACGTACTGCATGATCGGCCCGAGGTCGAGCTGGCTCTCCACCACGCGCCGCAGCGCCGTGATGGTCGGCCCGCAGGTCGGGTCAGCGGCCTCGATGGCCGCGTTGCTGGCGGCGTGTACCTCCAACGCGACCGCCCGCAGCAGATCGAAACGCTCCGGGAAATACCGGTGCAGCGTGCTGCGGCCGACACCGGCGGCTTCGGCGATATCGCTCAGCGGAGCCGTCGGATTGTCCGACATTACGGTGATCGCGGCCTCGACGATCGCGCGCCGGGTGCGATGGCGCGCACCGGATTCGGCGATGTCGTGGACACTCATGACGCTAAAGATAGCACGAATCTCCCAAAATGGGACATCCATGTCTCAATATCAGCTGGGTGGACAGAACCCGCTGGTGGGAGGTGGTGGCGGTGGGACCGGGACAGCAGCCGGGTAGGGCTGTGCGGTCACATTCAGCCGCGCCAGCTCGCGGTGATGGCGTTCGGCCAGCACGGCGGCGAGCACCTGCTCCGGCGGGGCGCCCGGCGGTGGTGGCGGTGACACCCGGGCGAGCACCTCCCCGGTGACACGCTGCGCCATCTCGGTACGCAACTGCGGTTCCAGCTGCGTCGCGCGGGACAGGAACTGGCGGGCCATGTTCGCCTGATCGGGACCCAGCCCCGACAACTGCAGGGTCGCCGCCCACCAGGCAAGCCCGGCCGGCATCGGCGGGGGCGGGTTCAGTCGTGGGGCACGCTCGCTGATCACCATGGTGCCCGCGAACACATCACCGATCCGTTTGCCCTTCGGTGAGATCATGCTGCAGATCACCGCGGGGCCGCCGGTCAGCGTCCAGATCTCGATCACACTGGACAACGCGCGAAACACCGCCTGACGCAACCGTTCCGGACCGCCGTCATCGGAGACCACCCGCAGCCCGAGCGCCATCTTGCCCAGGGAGCGGCCGCCCGAGGCCATCTCGAAGATCACCGGGTAGCCGACGAGCACCAGCACCATGAAGATGATCAGCACCGCCGCCGACAGCGCCGGGTCGAAATCGGACAGTGTCAACGCCCACAGGATGACCAGGATGGTGTAGCCGAAGCCCATCACCATGATGTCGATCAACGCCGCGGCGGCGCGCACCGGCAATTGTGCGATCGACACATCGAGCGTCACGGCATCGCCCGTCACGACCGGTTCTGGCTGGAAGACCATGCCCTCTGACGCTACTAGGATCGCGGACGTGGATGTGGACGCGTTCGTTCTGGCCCACAGCCCGGCGTGGAATCGGCTGGAGCAATTGCTCAAGCGCCGCCGCAGTCTGACCGGTGCCGAGATCGACGAACTGGTCGACCTGTACCAGCGGGTGTCCACCCATCTGTCGATGGTGCGCAGCGCATCCGGTGACGCGGTCCTCGTCGGCAGGTTGTCCGGGCTGGTGGCCCAGGCCCGCTCCGCGGTCACCGGTGCCCGGGCACCGCTGTGGCGGGAGTTCATCCGGTTCTGGACGGTGTCGTTTCCGGTGGTCGCCCACGACTGCCGGCGGTGGTGGCTGGGTTCGGCGCTGGCGTTCCTGATCGTCGCGGTGGTCATCGGATTCTGGGTGGCCGGCAGCCCCGAGGTGCGCGCCACCCTGGGCACCCCGGCCGAGCTCGAACAGATGATCAACCACGATTTCGAGTCCTACTACAGCGAGAATCCGGCCGGCTCGTTCGGCCTGCGGGTCTGGGTCAACAACGCGTGGGTAGCGGCGCAGTGCATCGCGTTCGCGATCCTGCTGGGTCTGCCCATCCCCTGGGTGTTACTGCAGAACGCCGCCAACGTCGGGGTGGCCGGCGGCCTGATGTTCGGGGCAGGCAAGGGCGACCTGTTCCTCGGACTGCTGACCCCGCACGGACTGCTGGAGCTCACCGCGGTGTTCCTGGCCGCCGCCGCAGGCATGCGGCTGGGCTGGTCGGTGATCGCGCCGGGAGACCGGCCGCGTGGGCAGGTGTTGGCCGAACGTGGTCGGGCCGTCGTCTCGGTGGCCGGTGGTCTGGTCGTCGTGCTGCTGATCTCCGGTGTGATCGAGGCGCTGGTGACGCCGTCGCCGCTGCCTACCTGGGCCCGGATCGCCATCGGGGTCGCCGCCGAGATCGCCTTCCTGGCCTACGTCGTCCACTTCGGGCGCAAGGCCGCACGCGCCGCCGAGACCGGTGACGTCGAGGACGCGCCCGACGTCGTACCGACCGGATAGCGCTCAGAGCCGGCCCGTGGCCTTGAGTGCCAGATAGCGGTCGGCGAGTGCCGGGGCCAGATCGTCGGGCGGTGCGTCGATGACGTCCACCCCGTGCCCGCGCAGTCGGGCCGCGATATTGCGGCGGTCGTTCCGGGCACGTTCGGCCGCCGCGGCGTCATACACCTGGGCGGCATCGGCCCGGCCGGCGGCCATCGCGTCGACCCGCGGATCGGACACCGCGGCCATCATGACCTGGTGGCGGGTCGACAACTGTGCCAACACCGTCAGTAGACCTTCCTCGAGGGCCGCCGCGTTCAGGTCGGTCAGCAGCACCACCAGCGCCCGACGTCGGACCCGGCGGCCGATGGCCGCGACCATGGCCGCGGCATCCGATTCGAGCAACGCGGGCTGCAGGGGCGCCATCGCGGCCACCAATTGGGCCAGCAGCTCCCGGCGCGAGGTACCGAACAGTCCGGCGCGGGTAACCCGGTCGTGGGCAAGGAAATCCACGTGGTCGCCGGCGCGGGACGCCAGCGCAGCCAGCAGCAGGGCGGCGTCCATGGACCAGTCCAGCCGCGGCCAGCCGGCCGGGTCCGCGGAGGTGGGATCGACCCCGATCCGGCCCGCCGATGTCCGGCCGGTGTCCAACACGATCACCACCCGGCGGTCCCGCTCCGGGCGCCAGGTGCGCACCACCACATCGGCCCGCCGCGCGGTGGCTCGCCAGTCGATGGAGCGGACATCGTCGCCGACCACGTACTCACGCAGCGAATCGAACTCGGTGCCCTGCCCCCGGATCAACACCGGCACCATCCCGTCGAGCTCGCGTAACTTGGCCAGCCGCGACGGAAGATGCTTGCGGGACAGGAACGGTGGCAGCACCCGCACCTGCCACTCGGCCTGCTGGGTGCGCTGCCGGCCGGCCAGTCCGAGCGGTCCGATGGATCGCACGGTGACCCCGGCCGCCGCCAGATCGCCGCGGCGTACCGGGCTGAGTTCGGTGACGATCCGGACCCGGCCGCCGGGTGGGAGATCCAGCGGCTGCGAACGTGGGGTGGCCCGGGCGCTGGGCGGCCAGGCATCGCGCACCGCACCGCGCAACTGTCGCGGCCCGCGCTGGTGGATGTCGAGTGCGACCTGCAGGCGCTGTCCCAGCCGTGCCGTGGTGTCACCGCTGCGGTGCAGTTCCAGATCTCCGGCGCCGGAAGCCAGCACGACATCGATGATCAGCAGCGTGCCGATAGCCAGCGCGACGATCGCGAATGTTGTTGCCGGCCAAGGAGAGATGCCGATCGGCAGCACGCCGATCAGCGCCAGCAGGCCGGCCCGGCCGGTGAGGACCACTAGCGAGGTACCGGGACCGCGGTGAGGATGCCGTCGAGCACACCGTCGGCGTCGGCACCCTCGAGCTCGGCCTCCGGACGCAGTGCCACCCGGTGCCGCAGGGTCGGGCGGGCCATCGCCTTGACATCGTCGGGAGTGACGTAGTTGCGCCCGGACAACCAGGCCCAGGACCGGGCGGTGGCCAACAGGGCGGTGGCGCCGCGCGGGGACACCCCGAGTTGCAGCGCCGGGGAATGCCGGGTGGCGCCGACGATATCGACGATATAGCCGAGGATCTCCGGGGCCACCAGTACCTGGCGCACGGCGTCACGGCCGGCGGCCAGATCGGCGGGCCCGGCCACCGGACGCAGTGCCGACAGGTCGCGCGGGTCGAAACCCGTTGCGTGCCGGTGCAGGATCGCGATCTCCTGATCGCGTGGCGGCAACGGCACATTGAGCTTGAGCAGGAACCGGTCCAGCTGTGCCTCGGGCAACTGGTAGGTGCCCTCGTACTCGATCGGGTTCTGGGTGGCGGCCACGATGAACGGGTCGGGTAGGGCGCGCGGTTCACCGTCGACGGTGACCTGCCGCTCCTCCATGGCCTCCAGCAGTGCGGCCTGGGTCTTCGGTGGGGTGCGGTTGATCTCGTCGGCCAACAGCAGGTGGGTGAACACCGGGCCGGCGCGGAACTCGAACTCCGCGGTGCGCGCGTCGTACACCAGCGATCCGGTGACATCACCGGGCATCAGGTCCGGGGTGAACTGCACACGTTTGAAATCCAGCTGCAGGGTCGCGGCCAGGCTGCGCACCAACAGGGTCTTCGCTACGCCGGGAACACCCTCGAGAAGCACGTGGCCGCGGCACAGCAGTGCGATCACCAGACCGCTGACCACCGCGTCCTGGCCGACCACGGCCTTGGAGATCTCGTTACGGAGGGCGAGCAGCGCCTCCCGTGCGGTGTCGGGTTGAGTCACGACTGTGTGACCTGCCTTTCGATGTCGTCGAGTTGATGGGCCAGTGCGAGCAGTGCGTCATCGGTTTCCGGCGCCGGACCGAAAAGAATGTGGGACAGTGCATTCGGATCGCCACCGATGCGCTGGGCGACAGCCTGGGTGACCGCGTGCGGCGGCGCCCGGTGGCTGAGCCCCAGCCGTGGCTGCAGCCGCGCCAGGGTCGCGGTCCGCAGGGCGTCGGCGGCGCGGTCACGGGCACGGTGGGAGCGGTACAGCCGGGCGCGACCCTCGACGGTTTCCGAGGCCCGCACCACGACGGGTAACCGCTCGGCCACCAGCTGCCCGAGGCGTCGGCCCTGCCACCACGCCACCAGCAGTACCGCCACCACCAACTGCAGCACCATCCAGCCGATCTGCGCGGGCATCAGGTCGAAAAGCGAGCCGTCGGCGGTGGTTTCACCCTCGAGTTGCTGAGGGGCGTACCAGATGACCCGGTCATGGGTGCCGGTCAGGTTCATCGCGAGCGCGGCGCTGCCCTGGCCGAGCAGTCCGGCGTTTGTCATGAAATCGCCGCTGCCGACGACGGTGATGGTGCGGCCGGCATCGTCGTAGCGCACCAGCGCGCCGCCGTAGCAGCGGGTCACCGGCAGGTCGTCGGCGCGGGCGTAGCCGTCGCTCACCCCGAACTGCACATCGCCGGCGGACACGGCCTCCCGCAGCGCGCAGTCGGGGCGGCCACCGAACTGCACGCTGCCGTCGAGATCGATTCCCGGTGCCAGCCGCTCCCGGGTGGCCGAGGCCGGCGCGATGAGCAGGCGGTCCCCGGGCACCGCTGCCAACCGGTGCAGCGCGGCTTCGTCGAGCAGGAAGAAGGTCTGGGCCACCGCGATCTGGGTGTCGGGGCGGGCCGCGGCGGCAACCTCGTCGACGGTGTCGGCCACCACCACCTCGACACCGTGCTCCTGCAACAAGGTGGTCAGCGCGTGCGCCCCATCCGGGGCGGTGGACCCGGCCTCCAGCAGCCCGCCGTGGCGTGGCGCGGTCCAGTAGGCGCTCAGTGCCGATACCGCCACGATGAGTGCCAGCGCGAAACCGACCATCCGCGCTGTGCGCCAACGCTGCGCGGTCATCGCGCACCTGCCCCGTGCAACCGGCGGTCCAGTTCGGTGATCTGGCGGTAGCCGGATTCGGTACCGGGGCGGGCACCGTAGGTCACGCCGTTGAAGGTGTCTGCCGCGGTGCGGAACTCGTCGTCGAGGCCGGGCAGTGCGGCCCCGGCGGCGCGGGCGAGTTCGGTGGCCGTGCGGCCCGGGACCGGATCCAGTGTGGCGGTCTGCTCCAGCTCGCGAGCGACGGCCCGCAGCCGGTGCTGAATCGCGTGCGTCCAATCACCCTGGGCGGCAGCCTGTTCGGCTACGGCGCGGTGTTCGGTGGCGGTGCGGACCCGCTCGGTGAGCAGAGCCGCTTCGGGGTTCCGCCGAGTGCGCATGGTGCGCCGTGCCACCCGTACCGCGATTGTGATGGCGACCAGCGTCAGCGTCACCAACAAGGCCAGCGTGATCCACCCGCCGGGCAGCCAATCGCCGTGGGTGAAGGCCTTGTAGATCAGCTCGTCGAGCCAGCCCAGCAGACGGTCGGTCAACGAGGGTCTGGGATAGATCGGCTTGGTGAGCTCGCTTTGGGCGGCGTCGTGCGCGGCGTCGCCGTCGATGTTCAGCCCGGTCACGTCTACCGCTGGCGGGTCAGCCAGAGATGGTCGGTGGAATCCTGCGGCGCGGACGGGGCGAACCCGGCGCCGGTCTGCAGCACCAGGTCGAAGGCCTCGGCGCGGATGCGTCGATCGGTGTACTGCAACACGATCACCCCGGCGGTGAACGGCGCGGTGAGGATCTGGCCGATGGCGGCGCCGACGGTGACGAGCACCAGTCCGCCGACGGTGGCCGCGGCCGAACCGGCGGCCATGATCAGGAACTGTCCGCCCAGGCTGAACGGGACCGACACGGCGCCGGCGATCATGCCGGCGACCACCATGGCCAGCAGGCGGATACCGAACACCCGCCAGAAGTCATTGCGTACCAGGGCGAACGACCGCTCGATGGCCACGATGATGGGCAGGCGCTCCAGTACGACGAGGGTGGGCGCGAAGCTGATCTTGGTGTAGACGTACACCAGCGCGGTGATCGCGACCAACGACAAGGGCACGCCGATGAAAAACGCCGCCCAGCCGTTGACGGCGACGGCGAGGACGACGATGGTGGCGGTGACGGCCCCCACCAGCAGCAGGGCGGCGCCGGTTTCCAGTACGGCGACCCCGAGCAGCGCCCAGAGCCGACCGCGCAGCCGCTGCCACGCCGCACCGATGGTGATGGCAGACCCGAACACCGCGCGTCCTACGATCACGGTCAACAGGCCGCTGAGCAGAATGGCCGAGATCCAGGTGGCCAGGGCGCCGGTGAGGCTGCCCACCAGCGAACCCACCAAACCGGCGACATCGGCGTCCAGCTCGGCATAGGCGGCATCCGACGGCAACGGATCGAGTGCGTCGGCCGCCGCCAACGGCCCGATCTGCAGGAGCAGGGCGAGTACCTGAGTGGCCAGGACCACGATGGTGGTCAGACCCAGGGTGGTCTTCGGGTTGGCCCGGATGTAGCCGAACGCCCCGTTGAAGATGTCGGACAGGGTCAGTGGGCGCAGCGGGATGATCCCGGGTTGGAGAGGGAAACCGGCCGTGGGGGGAAAATACGGGTGATACCCGCCCGCATATCCCGTCATGACCCCATCGTAGGCGGGCCGATCAGCGGGGGTGCTGGGCTGCTTTCAGATCCGTCAGGGCGCGGCGCTCGACGAGCAGTGCGACGTAATCGCGGACGGTGCTCTGGATGAAGTGCTGATGGGCCGCGGCCACGGTGGTGTGGATCTCGGCGGCCGGGACGTCCGTGAATCGTTTCACCAGACGATCCTCGACGGCCGCGATCTGTTCACTTTCAGGCAGCTTCAGCACGGGGCCATCATTGTTGACAGTCGACGGGCGGGTCAAGTTTGCTGCGGGCGGCCTTCGTCACAGCCGCCGGAGTGCCTGCTGACTGGTGATGGCGATCAGCGATCCGTGCGTGTCGTAGAACCCGCCGACGACCAGTCCGCGGGAGTCGCTGTTGCCCAGCGAGTCGACCTCGTAGCGGTGCCACCGGTCGGGGGTGAAGGGCCGGTGGCACCAGATCGAGTGGTCCAGGCTGGCCGCGAAGCCGATGTCCTCGGCGATCGGGGCCCCGGCGGTCGGGCAGCCGGTACCGGGCCGAGGTCGGACATGTAGGTCAGGGCGCAGGCCCTGATCAGCGGGTCATCCTCGATCTGATCGCGGGTGCGGATCCAGAACGGTGGCACCGCGAACGGGGAGTCGTCCGCGGGATGGCAGCGCAGCTCGAACCGATCCGCCGTGTCCGGATCGGGTGTCTTGGCGACGGCGTCTTCGATCGTCACGCTGGGTTCGCGCGGCGGATGCCGGTCGGCTCCGTCCTCGTCGAGTTGGAAGGAGCAGATCATCTCCTCCGATGACCTTGCCGTGCTGGCGCGCGGTCACCCGGCGGGTGTCGAAGGAACGGCCGTCGTGAGTTCGCTCAACCTGCAGCTGCACGTCGATTCCGTACTGTCCGCCGCGCACGAAATAGGCGTGCAGGGATTGCGGGTGCTTGGCCGGGTCGACGGTCGGGAGGCTACAGCTGTGCCCAGATGCTCTTCGTCTTCATATAGGCGTCGATGCCCTCGTAGCCGAATTCCTTGCCCAGCCCGGACTGCTTGTAGCCGCCGAACGGCACGTTGTGGTCGAAGGTCAGCTGACAGTTCAGCCCGATCATGCCGGCCTGCAGCTTCTTGGCCAGGCGGTGCGCGCGGCCCAGGTTGCTGGTCCACACGGTGCCGGCCAGGCCGTAGCTGGTGTCGTTGGCCATCGCGATGGCCTCGTCGTCCTCGTCGAACGGCAGGATCGTGACCACCGGGCCGAAGATCTCCTCCTTGTAGAGCCGGCTGGTGGCCGGGTCGACGCCGGTGATGACGGTGGGTTTGACGAAGTAGCCCTTGCGATCGAGTCGGTAGCCGCCGGAGACGATCTCGCCCTCGGTCTTGCCCTGCTCGACGTAGCCGAGCACCCGGTCGAGCTGCTTCTGGCTGACCAGCGGGCTGATCATCGCGCCCTCGTCCTTGGGTCCGCCCAGCACGAGGTTCTCGCCGAGCATCGAGATGCCGGCCACCACGCGGTCATAAACGCTGCGCTGCACGAAGACTCGCGAACCGCACACACACCCCTGGCCGGAGTGCACGAAGATGCCCATCGAGGCCATCATGATGGCCATGTCCAGATCGGCGTCCTCGTAGATCAGCACCGGGGACTTGCCGCCGAGCTCCAGGGTGACCTTCTTCAGGTTGTCGGCCGAGTCCCGCATGATCTGCTTCCCGACCTCGGTCGAGCCGGTGAAGGCGACCTTCTCGACATCCGGATGCGCGGTGATCGCGGCGCCGGCGGTGGCGCCATAGCCGATCACGAAGTTGGCGACCCCGTCGGGGACGCCGGCCTCGCGGATCAGGCGCTCCAGCAGCACCGCCGACAGCGGGGTCTCCTCGGCGGGCTTGACCACGATGCTGCAACCGGCCGCCAGGGCGGGGGCGATCTTGGCGCAGGCGTTGAACAGCGGGCCGTTCCACGGGTAGATCAGGCCGACGACGCCGTAGGGCTCCTTGGAGGTGTAGGCGTGCAGATCGGAGTAGTTGCTGTTGACACCACCCTCCATCTGCACCTGGTAGCTGTTGCCGTTGATCTTGGTGCACCAGCCGGCGTAGTAGCGGAAGAACTCGGCGCAGGTTGAGACGATCATCCCGGCCTGGAACGGGGGCATGCCGGCATCCAACGACTCGAGCTGCGCGAACTCCTCGGCGTGCTCATCGATCAGATCGCCAAGCCGCCACAACACCTTGGCGCGCTGGCGGGCCGGGATGTCGGTCCACACCCCGGACAGGTGGGCGGCCTTCGCCTTGGCGACCGCCTCGTTGACCGCCTCGACGCCGCAGTCGCGGAACTCGGTGATCTGCTCCTCGGTGGCGGGGTCGATGACAGGAATGAGCTCCCCGGTGCCGGGGCGGTTGCGCAGGTCGTCCAGCACAGACTGCAGTGCCTTGTCGGAGATCGTGGATGTCATCGGTGGCCCCTTCGTCGCCCGAAAATGCTGAGCATCTGCTTAGCACTCTCGGGCTGACGGGGTCAATAGCGGCACGTGTCAGTCGTCGCTGTGGCCGCGCTCGGGGATCGGCGGCTGCGGGATCACCGGGTAGTCGCCGGTGTAGCCCATGCGCTGCTGGGCCATCGCCATGACCTTGCCGCGGACGGCGTACCAACCGGCGACCAGCATCGGACCGATCACCAGAATGGCGATCAGGTTCCAGTAGTTCTCGTAACACATCAGCGCGGTGACTGCGGCCAGGAAGATCAGCGTCGCGTAACTGGTGTACGGCGTGCCCGGCAGTCGGAACTTGGGCCGCTGCAGAATTCCCTTCTTCTCCCACCGCCACAGCTGGATCTGGCAGGCCACGATCATCGCCCAGGTGGAGATGATGCCCAACGCCGACAGATCCAGTGCGATGTTGAACGCCTCCTCTGGGACGAACAGGTTGAGCACCACGCCGAGCAGGGTGAGCGCACCGGTCAGCGCGATCCCGCCGAACGGCACCCCGTTTCGGTTCATCACGCCGGTGAACTGCGGGGCGCTCCCGTTCATCGCCATCGACCGCAGGATGCGGCCCGTCGAGTACAGGCCTGCGTTGAGGCTGGACATCGCCGCCGTCAGTACCACCAGGTTCATGATGCCGCCCGCGGCCGGCACGCCGATTTTGGAGAAGAACGTCACGAACGGACTCTCGCCGGCCTGATAGGTGGTGTAGGGCAACAGCAGCGCCAGCAGGATCAGCGAGCCGACGTAGAACACCGCGATGCGCAGGATGACCGAGTTGATGGCGCGCGGCATCACCTTGGCCGGTTCGGCCGTCTCACCCGCGGCGATACCGACGAGTTCGACTGCGGCGTAGGCGAAGATGACGCCGGAGGTGACGATCACCAGGGAGAACATGCCGGTGGGCAATAGCCCGCCGTTGTCGGAGATGACGCTGAATCCCGTTGACTGACCCTCGATCTCGAACCGTCCTGCCAGGAACACGATACCGACCACCAGAAAGGTCACCAGGGCGGCGACCTTGATGATGGATGCCCAGAACTCCATCTCGCCGAAGAGTTTCACCGAGATGATGTTCATGGTCATCACGATGGCCAACGCGATCAACGCGATCAGCCACTGCGGGACAGCCTCGAACATGCCCCAGAAGTGCACGTAGAGCGCCACCGCGGTGACATCGACGATGGCGGTGGCGGCCCAGTTGAAGAAGTACAGCCAGCCGGTGACGTAAGCGGTTTTCTCGCCGAAGAATTCGCGTGCATAGGAGACGAAGGACCCGGAAGACGGCCGGTGGAGTACCAATTCGCCGAGTGCGCGCATGATGAAGAAGACGAAGACGCCGCAGAACGCGTACACCAGGAACAGGCCAGGGCCGGCGTCGTGCAGGCGACTGCCCGCGCCCATGAACAGCCCCGTACCGATCGCCCCGCCGATGGCGATCATCTGGATCTGCCGGGGTTTCAGAGACTTGTGATAGCCCTCCTCTTCATGTGACAGCGACGAATTGTCGTATGTGGCATCGGTTGACATGCCCGCCCCCTAAGTGCGTCGAGGATTGCACGCTCACCGTTGGGCGCAGAGACTGAGCGTATGCCCGCTGCATGGGTGAAGAAACGTTACCTGTGTAAACATTCAGTTTCGCTGCCACGGCCATCGTCGGATAGCAGTGGCGGTGGTCGGCACCGGGATATCACGCAGCGCATGCGCCACGATGTCGACCAGTTCGGTACACGAGTCGTAGCGTGTAGCAGGGTCTTTGGCCAAGGCTTTGGCGAAGACCGAGTCCAGTCCGCTGGGCAGCCATGGCCGGCGCCGGCTCAGCGATGGGGGCGGATTGTGTAGATGGGCATATGTGATGGCGAACGCGGTGCCGCGCGGATACGGTGGCAGGCCGGTCAGCCATTCGGTCACGGTGGCGGCCAGCGCGTAGAGATCGGTTGCCGGACTCAGCTGTTCGCCGCTGAGCAGTTCGGGGGAGGCGTACGCGATGGAACCTCGCACACGGCCGTTGCGCGGTAACGGGGAGGCATCGTCGATCAGCTGGCCGATCCCGAAATCGGACAGGTAGGCGCAGTCCCGGTCGGCGCTCAGCAATACGTTCGCGGGCTTGACATCTCGATGCAGCACATCGTGGGAGTGCGCATAGTCCAACGCGTCGGCCAACTGCCGGGCGGTCCGCACGACGGTCGGTAGGTCGGGTTCCTCGTGCGGTTGCGGTACCAGGATCGAGGAATCGGTGCCGTCGATGTACTGCATCGCCATCCACAGCGTCGGCGGCGCACCGTCGATCTCGCCCTGTTCGTAGACCGCGACGATGTGCCGATGGTGCAGCATCGAGGCCAGGGTGAACTCACGCGCGAACCGCTCGCGGGTGCGTGGCCCGGCCGTCGGGTCGGTGTGCAGCACCTTCAGCGCCACCGTGCCGGGCCGCCCGTGCGCACGGTAGACATCGGCACTGGCGCCGCGGCCGAGCAGGGCCTCGACGGTGTACCCGGCCACGGCGTCACCGGTGTCGAACACAGGGAAAGAGTATGTGGGCTCGGCCCGGGCCGCACAGCAAGAAGGCCCCGGCCGGTCACCCGTCCAGGGCCTTACTCCCGCGAGTCGGGGTGGCGGGATTCGAACCCACGACCTCTTCGTCCCGAACGAAGCACGCTACCAAGCTGCGCCACACCCCGCGTGAAGCCACGACAGCGTATCGCACCGGGGTACCGCGAAGCCAAACGCCTGCTCGGAAGGCCTATCTGCGGGTGGCGCGCAGCACAGCGAGCCGCTCGCGGTACCCCGTCTCGTCCACCTCCCCGCGGGCGTAGACATCGCGCAGGGTCCGTTCGCCCTTGAGACCGCGCCCCCAGCGCAGCAGCAGCACCACCGCGGTCACGAGCAGAATGAGGAACACCAGCCGGGCGATCAGAAAGCCGGGATGAAACGCCAGGTGGCCGAATCGGCGGCCCTCCTCGGCCAGCAGGGTGACGGTGTCGGGGCTCAGTTGATAGAGGTTCATCACGTCAGCCTGCCGCCGAACACGGCGCGTGCCATCGGTCCCCGGTCGTCGGATCGGGTACGCCTGGCGGCGTAGTTCTCAGCGGCGGCCGTCAACTCTGCCACCCCGGGCGCACCAGCCCGCTCTCATAGGCCAGCACCACCAACTGGGTGCGGTCACGGGCGCCTAGCTTGGTGAGGATGCGGCTGACGTGGGTTCGCGCGGTGGCCGGGCTCATGAACAACCGCTCGCCGATCTCGGCATTGGTCAGCCCCTCGGCCACCAGAGCCATCACCTCGCGCTCACGGGTGGTCAGGTCGGGGAGCGACACCGCGGCCGGGACCTTGGCCCGTGCGGCGAATTCGGTGAGCAATCGGCGGGTGACCGACGGCGACAGCAGTGCCTCACCGTCGGCGACCACCCGCACCGCCCGCACCAGCTCACTGGGCTCGGTGTGCTTGACCAGGAAGCCGCTGGCGCCGGCCCGCATCGCCTCGAAGACGTACTCGTCGAGTTCGAAGGTGGTCAGCACCACCACCCGCACCGCGGCCAGGTTCGGATCGCCCACGATCGCACGGGTCGCGGCCAGCCCGTCCAGCTCGGGCATCCGGATGTCCATCAGCACCACATCGGGCCGGTGCACCCGGGTCGATTCCAGTGCTTCCACACCGGTCTGTGCCTGGCCGACAACCTCGATATCGGCCTGGGCATCCAGCAATGCCGCGAAGCCGGCCCGCACCAACGCCTGATCGTCGGCGACCAGCACCCGGATCATGACGGCTCCGGTAGCGGCAGGATGGCCCGCACCCGGTACCCGCCTTCCGGCGCGGTCTGCGCGGAGGCGGAACCGCCGAGCGCCTTCGCCCGCTCCTGCATCCCGGCGATCCCGCTGCCGCCGGTGATCGCGGTCCGTACCGGGGCACCGTCATCGTCGACCGCCACTTCCAGCTGCCCGGCGCCGTAGGTGACCGTCACGGTCGCCGCCGACGCCGACGAATGCCGCACCACATTCGTCAGGGACTCCTGCACGATGCGTGCCGCGGCCCCGTCGATCACCGATGGCAGCGTGCGGGGGTTGCCCCGCACGGCGGTGTGTACGGCCAGCCCGGTGGCCCGGGCGGCATCGACCAGCCCGTCGAGGTCACCGACCCCGGGGATCGGCGCAGTCGGCTGCGCCTCCCCGGTGCGCAGCGCCTCGACCATCGCGTGCATATCCGAGATCGCCTGCCGGCTGGCATCTTTGATGGCCGCAAGTGCCGGTGCCGCCCGTTCGGGCTGGGTGTCCAGCAATTCCAGTGCCACCGCGGACTGGACATTGATCATGGACAGGCTGTGCGCGAGCACATCGTGCAGTTCCCGGGCGATGGCCAGTCGCGCCTGGGAGGCGGCATCGCGGGATATCGCCGCCTGCCGCTGATCCCGGGCCTCCATCGTGGACCGCCGTGCTCGGATGCCCTCGGCGATGGCCAACAGCACCAGCAGCCAGGCGCCGACGGCACCGGCGGCCTCGGCCGGTGGCGAGCGCAGCGTCACCAGCAGGATCCAGCCGAGTACCGGCAGCGGATAGGTGTGCCAACGCGGCCCGCGCGCCGCGGCGGAGACGAACGCGACGATCACCGACAGGAACACCGGACCGGGCCGGAACCCGGCCGCCAGGTAACCGAGCGCGACCGCGAGAACACCGGCCAACACCGCCAGCGGATACCTGCGCCGGGCCAGTAACAGCATCGGGCCGGCCAGCAACAGCGCCACCGCGAGGGCGTTCAGTGGAACGGCCGCCACCAGGTGAAGGCGCAGCCGCATCCCGAGGCTGGCGCCCACCTGGATGAGCGCCACCAGCAGCGCGGGCAGCCACACCGCCAGAGTGCGGATCTCGGTGCCCATGGGACGCACGGTAGCCCGATCCCGGACGGTTGGCGTCCGCGTCGCGGCGTATATCGGCGGATCGGGAAGCATCCGGGCCGTCGGCGGCGTTGTTCAGAGCATGACTGGCTTGGGAGCGACGATCTACATCGGGTTCTTCGTCCTGGCGGCGTTGTGGCTGTTCGTGTCCGGACGTGGGCCGGTCGTCGGCACCGCCGAGGGCGAGGATCAGGCCCAGCTGCCCGAGGATTCGAACTCGGCGAGCACCGCGGCCGATGTGGACGGGTTCAGCCCCTGGCTGGCCAGCCACTCGTTGTCGAAGTAGGTGTCGGCATAGCGGTCACCGCTGTCGGCGATCAGTGTCACCACCGACCCGCTGCGGCCCTGGCCGACCATCTCGGCCAGTAGCCCGAACGCACCCCAGATATTGGTCCCGGTGGACGGACCGACCCGGCGGCCCAGCACCCGGCTGACATGCTGGGCGGCGGCTACCGAGGCGGAGTCGGGGACGACTACCATTCGGTCCACCACACCCGGCAGGAACGACGGTTCCACCCGCGGTCGCCCGATGCCCTCGATGCGCGACGACATCCCGGTCTGCACCAGCGCCGACCCCTGGGCGTAGGCAGGGTAGAACGCCGAGTTCTCCGGATCGACCACACACAGCCGGGTGGCGTAGCGGCGGTAGCGCAGATAGCGGCCGATCGTCGCGCTGGTGCCCCCGGTGCCCGCGCCCACCACGATCCAGTCCGGGATCGGATGGGACTCCTCGCCGAGCTGCTCGAAGATCGACTCGGCGATGTTGTTGTTGCCGCGCCAGTCGGTGGCCCGCTCGGCATTGGTGAACTGATCGATGTAGTGCCCGCCGGTCTCGTCGGCCAGCCGCTCCGCCTCGGCGTACACCTGCGCCGAGCTGTCCACGAAATGACAACGGCCGCCCTGCGATTCGATGAGCGCCACCTTGGCGGCGCTGGTCGAGGACGGCATCACCGCGATGAACGGCAGCCCCAGCAGCGCCGCGAAGTACGCCTCGGATACCGCGGTCGACCCCGAGGACGCCTCGATCACCGTGGTGTCCTCGTCGATCCACCCGTTGCACAGGGCGTAGAGGAACAGTGAGCGTGCCAACCGGTGCTTGAGGCTGCCGGTGATGTGGGTCGACTCGTCCTTGAGATACAGCGCGACGTCATGGCGGTCCGACCACGCTGCGGGCAGCGGATAGCGCAGCAGATGGGTGTCGGCGCTGCGACGGGCGTCGGCCTCGATCAACCGGACGGCGTTGTCGACCCAGTCCCGCGTGCTCACCGTGCCGATACGGTCGGATGTGCTTGCCCGGCACGGGTTCCCAGCACCGGACCCTTGGTGGGTGCGGCGACCAGCGTCAGCAGCGTGGCCTCCGGGCGGCAGCAGAACCGCACCGGTGCGTACGGCGAGGTGCCGATGCCGGCCGACACGTGCAGCTTCATATCCGCGCCCCACTGCGACGGCCCCTTGGCGCGGGTCCGGTCGAGTTCGCAGTTGGTGGCCAGCGCGCCGTAGAACGGTAGGCACAACTGCCCGCCGTGGGTGTGCCCGGCCATCACCAGCTGATAGCCGTCGGCGGCGAACCGGTCCAGCACCCACGGTTCCGGCGAGTGCGTCACGCCGAGGGTCAGATTCGCGGTCGGGCTGGCCGGCCCGGCGATCGTGTCGTAGCGGTCCCGTTTGAGGTGCGGGTCGTCCACCCCGGCGGCGGCGATGCGCAACCCGGCGACATCGAACTCGCGGCGTACATGTGTCATGTCCAGCCAGCCCCGCTCGGTGAACGCCGCCCGCAGGTCCTGCCAGGGCAGCGGGTCACCGTGGATGCGGCGCTTCTTGTTGAACAGGTAGTTCGTCGGGTTCTTGGGCTTCGGTGCGAAGTAGTCGTTGCTGCCGAAGACGAACAACCCAGGCACCGAGAGCAGATCGCCGAGCGCCTGCACCACCGCCGGCACCGCCTTCTGGTGCGAAAGGTTGTCACCGGTGTTCACCACGAAGTCGGGCTGCAGCGATGCCAGCTCCCGCAGCCAGGCCTGCTTACGGCGCTGGCGCGGCAGCATGTGCAGGTCGGACAGGTGCAGCACCCGCAGCGGCGTCGAACCCGGGGACAGCACCGGCATGGTGAACTCCCGCAGCGCGAACGCGTTGCGCTCGATCAGCGACGCGTAACCGATGCCCGCAGCCAACGTGCCCGCGGCGATCGCGGCGGTGTTCTTCAGGTGCGACATGGCAGCAGTTTACTCACCAGATCACGGCGGCGGAGGTGGTGCGGGGGGAGGAGGTGGCCCGAGCACCGGCACGGTGATCGGGGGCAGGCCGGGGATCTGCACCACCGTGGAGCCGACCATCGGCGGCAGTCCCGGGATGCCGATCGGCGGTGGCGGCGGGGCGGGCGGAATCCCGTTGCTGGTCAGGATCGTGATGATCGACCCGGGAATGGTCTGGCCCGTGGGCGAGGTCCCCGTCACGGCACCTCGCGGGGAGCCACTGTTGACCTCGGTGGTCTGGTCGGCGACCTGGAAACCGGCGGCACGCAGGCGATCCCTGGCAGTGCTGACGTCCATCCCGGCGACGCTGGGCACCCGCGAACCCGGGCCGCCCTCGACATACCGCGGATCGGTGGGCGGCAGCACCACGGTGTCCGGGGTGAGCGGCTTCATCGCGGTGAACCAGGTACGGGCCGGCTCGTTACCGCCGAACAGGTTACCGTAACCGCACTGGCGCAGCGGGAACGAGCACAGCTCGCTGGGCTGGGTGGAGTCGTCGTAGATGTAGTTCGCGCCGGCGAAGTCGCTGGTGAACCCGAGGAAGGCCGAGGACCGGTTGGATTCGGTGGTGCCGGTCTTGCCCGACATCGGCAGGCTCCAGCCCGCCGAACCGGCCGCCCCGGCCGCGGTACCCGAACCGCGATCGTCCTCGCCGAGCGCGTTGGCAAGCGTGTTCGCCAGTCCCTCGGGAACCACCTGCTCGCAGGTCTCGGTGGTGACGGCGACCTCGGTGCCGTGCCGGTCGAAGACCTTGTCGATCGGGTTGGGTGGACACCACACGCCGCCGGAGGCGATGGTGGCGGCGACGTTCGACAGTTCCAGGCCGTTGACCTCGATGGGGCCCAGGGTGAAGGAGCCGATGTTCTGCCGCTTCACAAAATCGGCCAGGCTCTCGTTGCTCTCCGGGTCGTAGTCGCGCGCGGTGCCCGGCAGCGCGTAAGAGCGCAGTCCCAGTCGCACGGACATGTCGACGGCCTTCGGCACGCCGACCTGTGAGATCAGCTTCGCGAATGCGGTGTTCGGTGAGGTGGCCAGTGCCTGGGTGACGTTCATCGACCCGCTGTAGCCACCGGCGTTCTTGACACACCAGGTGGCGGGTGGGCAGCCGGGCGTATTACTGCTGCCCAGGCCTTTGGCCTGGAAGGCGGGCGGCACCGGCAACTGGCTGTCGATGCCCATCCCCATCTCCATCGCGGCGGCGACGGTGAAGATCTTGAACACCGATCCGGCCCCGTTGCCGGCCAGCGAGAAGGGCTGCGGCTGCATGGTTTCGCCGGCGTCGGTGTTGAGCCCGTAGGTGCGGTTGCTGGCCATCGCGAGCACCGGATGGGCTTCCTTACCGGGGCGGATGACGCTCATCACGCTCGCCACGCCCGGCGCATCGGCCGGGGCGAACTGGTTGATCGCGTTCTTGACGGTGGCCTGGACGTTCGGGTCCAGCGTCGTCTTGATCAGGTACCCGCCCTTGGCGACCTGGTCCTTGCTCAGTCCGGCGCGGGCCAGGTACTCCAGGGCGTAGTCGCAGAAGAAGGCGCGGTCCCCGGCGGCGATGCAGCCGCGGGGCAGCTCGTTGGGCGCCGGCAGCACCCCGAGCGGTTCGGCCCGCGCCGCGCGCAACGCCTCGGCTTCGGCCGGGACGTTCTCGATCATGGTGTCCAGCACCACGTTCCGACGGGCCAGGGCCCCTTCGGGGTTGGTGTAAGGGTTGAGCACGCTGGTCGACTGCACCATGCCGGCCAGCAGGGCGGCCTGCTGCCAGTTCAGTTCCGAGGCGTTGATGCCGAAATAGGTCTGCGCGGCGTCCTGGATGCCGAAGGCGCCGTTACCGAAGGAGACCAGGTTCAGGTACCGGGTCAGGATCTCCGGCTTGGTCAACGTCTTGTCCAGCGTCAGCGCCATCCGGATCTCACGCAGCTTGCGGGCCGGGGTGGTCTCGATGGCCGCCCGCTTCTCGGCATCGGTCTGCGCGACGACCAGCAGCTGGTAGTTCTTCACGTACTGCTGCTCGATGGTCGAGCCGCCGCGGGTGTCCAGGTTGCCGGACAGATACCCCGACAGGCCGGTCAGGGTGCCCTGCCAGTCCACCCCATTGTGTTCGGCGAACCGCTTGTCCTCGATGGAGACGATCGCCAGCTTCATGGTGTTGGCGATCTGCTCGGTGGGTACCTCGAAGCGGCGCTGGGTGTAGAGCCAGGCGATCGGATTGCCCGCCGCGTCGGTCATGGTGGAGACCGCGGGAATGTCGCCCTCGACCAGTTGGGCCGAACCGTTGGCAACCACATCGGAGGCCCGGTTGGACATCAGGCCGATTCCCCCGACGACGGGGAACATCAGACCGGCGGTGATCACCGCGGCCAGCAGGCAGCACCACATCAGTTTGATGACCGTCACCGCGATCGGGGGACGGCGCTGGGGCTGCTCGGACATGAGATACAGACTAGCCAGCGGGTCCAATCGGGGCCCCTGGGCGGCTCAAAAGGTCCCGGCTGCCGACGGACTGCACGGTTGTCCCAAAAAAGTGTGATCTGACTGTTGCGTAAAAGCCCTCTTACCACCTAGCTTGAACACACAATGCGATTCAGGTAACACTCCTGACGCAATGTGGCGCAGATTACACAGGCTTAACAGGGGATCCGGAGCGAAGGGGAATGCAGGTGTCGGTTACATCGTCTGCCACACACAGGAACGTTGGTTTGCATACCCCGCCGGCCGTCCCGGGAGCCGAGGCCGAGGCCCGCATCGCGTGGGTTTCGCAGGCCCGCTGCCGTCAGGCCGACCCGGACGAGCTGTTCGTCCGCGGCGCGGCCCAGCGAAAGGCAGCGGTGATCTGCCGGCACTGCCCGGTGATTGCTGAGTGCGGTGCCGACGCTCTGGACAACAGGGTCGAATTCGGCGTCTGGGGCGGTATGACCGAGCGTCAGCGGCGCGCCCTGCTCAAGCAGCATCCCGAAGTCGTCTCCTGGGCGGACTTCTTTGCCGCCCAGCGCAAGCACCGGAGCGCCGTCTAGGCGCTTTCGGCGACGCCGGTGAGTTGATCGCCGATGGCGCGCAGCGCCTCGAGATCGGACACATCGAACGGCAGCGACGGCACACCGACGATCGCCACATGTGGGTTGGCGCCGGTGAACCGCGACAGCAACCGGACTTCGCGCTTGGCCGTCGCCGCCCGTGCCGCGTGGATGCGCAGCACGGCTGCGGGCAGGCCACCCTCACTCGCGGCGTCCAGCTGATCGGCCGCCTCTTCGGCCTTCTCGCCGGCGAGGTTGCACAGTGTCGGATGGGTGCGGTTGAGGATCAGCCCGGCCAGCGGCATGTTCTCCTGCGACAACCGGTCGACGAAGAAGGAAGCCTCGCGAAGTGCATCGGGCTCGGCGGCCGACACCACCACGAACTGGGTGCCGCGGCGCTTGAGCAGTTCGTAGGTGCGGTCCGCCTTCTCCCGGAAGCCGCCGAAAGTCGCGTCCAGCGACTGGACGAAACCGGCTGCGTCGGAGAGCATCTGGGATCCGAGCACGGTCGACATGCCCTTCATGGCCAGCCCCACCGCGCCGGTCACGATGCGCCCGATGCCGCGGCCGGGTGCCAGCAGCATCCGCCATAACCGGCTGTCCATGAAGCTGCCCAACCGTTTCGGGGCGTCCAGGAAGTCCAGCGCATTTCGCGACGGCGGGGTGTCGACGACCACCAGATCCCATTTGTCCTCGGCCAGCAGCTGGCCGAGCTTCTCCATGGCCATGTACTCCTGCGTGCCGGCCAGCGAGGTCGCGACGGTTTGGTAGAACTGGTTCTCCAGGATGGAGTCGGCGACACCGGGTCCGGAGTACTGCACCACCATCTCGTCGAAGGTCCGGCGCATGTCCAGCATCATCGCGTGCAGTTCGCCGGTCACCTCCGGTGCCAACGGGACCCGTTGCGGGTTGTTGCCCAGGCTCTCGATGCCCAGGGCCTGTGCCAGTCGCTTGGCCGGGTCGATGGTCAGCACCACCACGGTGCGGCCGCGTTCGGCGGCGCGCAGCGCCATCGCCGCGGCGGTGGTGGTCTTACCGACGCCGCCGGCGCCGCAGCAGACGATTACCCGATTGCTGGTATCGGCCAGGATGGTGCCCAGATCGAGGGCGGGAGGGGTGGCGCTCATGGTTACCGCACTCCTTGGGCCGCAAGGGCTTCGGCCAGTTCGTAGAGGCTGCCGAGGTCGACACCGTCGGCGATGGCGGGCAGGTCCAGTCGGGGCACGTCGAGATCCTGGAGCAGGTCCGCGCTCTCGGTGCGGGCGGCGATCCGGGTAGCGTGCTGGATGGACTCCGTCAGAAGGCCGGCGAAGTCGTTGTCTGACAAGGTGATTCCCGTGGCCTCCAGGCCGGCTCGCACGGCGTCGGCGTCGATGTCGCCCTCGGCGGCCTTGGTCAGGTCCTCCTCGGGCAGGTACGACGGGATGTTGCGGTTGACGATGACGCTGCCGATCGGCAGGTCCAGATCGCGGAGTTCGGTGATGGCCTCGATGGTCTCCTGAATGGGCAGCGCCTCCAGCAGTGTCACCAGATGGATCGCGGTGAGGTCCGAGTGCAGGATCTTCACCACGCCGTCGGCCTGCGAGTGCACCGGGCCGCCCTTGGCGAGCTCGGACACCGCCTTGGTGACGTCGAGGAAGCGGGAGATGCGCCCGGTCGGGGGAGCATCGACGACGATGGCGTCGTAGGCGGTCTGTCCACTCTTGGCCGGCTTGTCGGACCGGACCACGATCTCCTTGATCTTGCCGGTGAGCAGCACATCACGCAGGCCGGGGGCGATGGTGGTGGCGAACTCGACGGCGCCGATGCGGCGCATGGCGCGACCGGCGATGCCGAGGTTGTAGAACATGTCCAGGTACTCCAGGAACGCGGCCTCGGTGTCGATGGCCAGTGCGTTCACTTGACCGCCACCGTCGGCGGTGGCGATCTTCACCTCTTTGTAGGGCAGTGGCGGCACGTCGAAGAGCTGCGCGATGCCTTGGCGGCCTTCGACTTCCACCAACAGGACCTTGCGTCCGCCGGCGGCCAGCGTCAGTGCCAGCGCGGCGGCGATCGTCGACTTGCCGGTGCCACCCTTACCGGTGACGAAGTGCAGCCGGGCCTTGGTGAGCCGCGACGGCCAGCCGACCGGCTTGCGGTCGTTGGATGTGTGTTCCACGCCTGCATGCTAACCATGCCGCCGCCGTCGGCGGATAAGCTCTGGCTCATGACTGATGTGAGCCGTTGGGAGTACGCCACCGTCCCGTTGCTGACGCACGCGACCAAACAGATCCTGGATCAGTGGGGTGCCGACGGCTGGGAGCTGGTCTCGGTGCTGCCCGGTCCGACCGGTGAGCAGCACGTCGCCTACCTGAAGCGCCCGAAGTGAGCCACTCGACCAAGCTCGCCGAGTTGGGTATCGAGCTGCCCGAGGTCGTGGCCCCGCTGGCGGCGTACGTCCCCGCGGTGCGCACCGGAAACCTGGTCTACACCGCCGGCCAGCTGCCGATCCATCAAGGCAGCCTCCTGGCGACCGGCAAGGTCGGCGCCGAGGTGAGCGCCGAGGACGCAAAGGCACTGGCCCGCCAGTGCGGGCTGAACGCGCTGGCTGCGGTCCATGCGCTGGTGGGCATCGACTCGGTGGTCCGGGTGGTCAAGGCCGTCGGTTTTGTCGCGTCGGCCCCCGGCTTCGACGGGCAGCCCGGCGTCATCAACGGTGCCTCGGAACTGTTCGGCGAAGTCTTCGGTGACGCCGGTGCGCACGCCCGTTCCGCGGTCGGGGTGTCTGAGCTGCCCCGGAACGCGCCGGTCGAGGTGGAGATCATCGTCGAGGTCGCGTAAGCGACCGAAGGTGATTCGGAGGTTTCCTAGATGGAGCACCCCGCGTACGGCGAGCTGAGGCCGGTCACCCCGACAGCCTCGGTGCTGCTGTGCGACAACCCGGGCATCATGACGCTCGACGGCACCAACACCTGGGTGCTGCGCGGACCGGACAGCGACGAGATGGTCATCGTCGACCCGGGACCCGACGACGAGGCGCACATCGACCGGATCGCTGCGCTCGGCAAGATCGGTCTGGTCCTGATCAGCCACAAACACGGCGACCACACCGACGGTATCGACAAACTCGTCGACCGGACGGGTGCCGTGGTGCGCGCGGTGGGCAGCGGATTCCTGCGCGGCCTCGGCGGGCCACTGACCGACGGTGAGGTGATCGACGCCGCCGGGCTGCGGATCAAGGTGCTGGCCACCCCGGGCCATACCGCCGACTCGCTGTCGTTCCTGGTTGATGACGCTGTGCTGACCGCGGACACGGTGCTCGGCCGCGGAACCACGGTCATCGATGACGAGGACGGCAGCTTGGCGGCCTATCTGGAGTCGCTGCGTCGGCTGCAAGGTCTGGGCCAGCGCCGGGTGCTGCCCGGGCACGGGCCGGATCTGGCCGATCTCTCGCAGATCGCGACCGAGTACCTGGCCCACCGCGAGCAGCGACTCGATCAGGTGCGCGCGGCGTTGCGCGAACTGGGTGAGGACGCCACGGCCCGGCAGATCGTCGAACATGTCTACACCGACGTCGACAAGAAGCTGTGGCCCGCGGCAGAGAAGTCGACCCAGGCCCAGCTGGATTACCTGCGGGCCTGAACCCCCCCGTGAGCAGACACTTTTACGTCTGCTCACGCAAGCTAGCGGGCGCGGCGTGCCAGTCGCTCGGAGTCGCTGATCAGCACGCTCTTACCCTCCAGCCGGATCCAGCCGCGGTGGGCGAAGTCGGCCAGGGCCTTGTTCACGGTCTCGCGGGAGGCGCCGACCAGCTGGGCGATCTCTTCCTGGGTCAGGTCGTGCGTGACGCGCAGCGCGCCACCTTCCTGGGTGCCGAAGCGCTGAGCCAGCTGCAGCAGCTGCTTGGCGACACGACCGGGGACGTCGGTGAAGATCAGGTCGGCGAGGTTGTTGTTGGTGCGCCGCAGACGACGGGCCAACACGCGCAGCAGCTGCTCGGCGATCTCGGGGCGGTCGGCGATCCAGGCGCGCAGCGCTTCGCGGTCCATGGACACCGCGCGCACCTCGGTGATGGTGGTGGCGCTGGAGGTACGCGGACCCGGGTCGAAGATGGAGAGCTCACCGAACATGTCCGACGGTCCCATGATCGTCAGCAGGTTCTCCCGGCCGTCGGGGGAGCGCCGGCCGATCTTCACCTTGCCGGACGTGATGATGTAGAGCCGGTCACCGGGCTCGCCCTCGGCGAACACCGTGTGTCCACGCGGAAAGTCGACGGGCTGCAGCTGTTTGGTCAGCGCAGCAACCGCGGTGGGTTCTACTCCTTGGAAGATTCCGGCCCTGGCCAGGATCTCGTCCACGTTGCCCCTCTTAAGCTCAAATTCATTTACATGACACGCACAGGCCAACCGCCCAGCTCGTTGGCGAATTCAGTCTAGTGGTTGGCATGCCGACGACGTGCCAACGCTACACACGATTGGCCTGGCGGGTCGCCCGAAACTGCGGATTGCCCCGGGCGGGCGTCACCGGGCGGGTCGGCAGCCCGGCGAATTCGACATCGCGCGAATCGACGGTCCGGACCGTGCGCGGGGCGGGCTTGGCGTCCTTGCGGCCCTCGGTCGAGCGGTCCGGATCCAGGCCGGCTTCCAGTCGCTCCAGCCCGAAGGTCGCCAACATGAGCAACCCAGGGATGAACGCGACCAGCAACCACGACACACGGATGAGTAAACACGCCGAACATCTCAGCGTGATCACGGTTTGCCACCGGTCGGCACCGGGCTGTTCGACCACCTCAGTACGCTGATTCGGGTGAAAGCCCGCACGGAGACCCAGCTGGGCCTGGTCCGGCGCGCACGCCGGATGAATCGGACGCTGGCGGTGGCGTTCCCGCACGTGTACTGCGAACTGGACTTCACCAACCCGCTGGAACTGACGGTGGCCACCATCCTGTCCGCGCAGTGCACCGACAAACGCGTCAACCTCACCACCCCGGCGTTGTTCGCGCGCTACCGCACCGCACTGGATTACGCCCAGGCCGACCGCACCGAGCTGGAGGAGATGATCCGCCCGACCGGCTTCTACCGGAACAAGACCAACTCGCTGATCAACCTGGGGACCGAGCTGGAGGCCCGCTTCGACGGCGAGGTACCCAACACGTTGAAAGACCTGGTCACCCTGCCCGGGATCGGCCGCAAGACCGCCAATGTGGTGCTGGGCAACGCCTTCGGCGTCCCGGGCATCACGGTGGACACCCACTTCGGCCGGTTGGTGCGACGCTGGCAGTGGACCGACGAAGAGGACCCGGTGAAGGTCGAGCACATCGTCGGGGAGCTCATCGAGCGGCGGGAGTGGACCCTGCTGAGCCACCGGGTGATCTTCCACGGGCGGCGTGTGTGCCACGCTCGCCGGCCCGCGTGCGGGGTGTGCGTGCTGGCCAAGGACTGTCCGTCCTACGGTGCCGGCCCGACCGACAAGGCGACCGCCGCCGCTCTGGTGAAGGGGCCCGAAACCGAGCATCTGCTGGCGCTGGCCGGACTGTGACCCGCGCGGCCCGCTGGACCGTCGCGGTCCTGATCGTGTTCGTCGCGCTGGGATATGCGTTGTGGCGGGAGATCGGTGTCGATCCGGCCGGGCCCGTCGATACCGGCCCGCAGACGCCGGCGGCGCGCGACCACCGGCCTGCCGACACCCCGGAGGCGCTGGAAGGACCGCGGGCCCGTGCCGACCTGCCGCCGTGCCCGGCACCCGCGAGCGGTGGTCCGCAGTCGCTGCAGGGCATCACCCTCGAGTGTGCGGGTGACGGCACTTCGGTCGATGTAGCCGCCGCCGTTGCGGGCAGGCCGGTGCTGCTCAACCTGTGGGCCTATTGGTGCGGCCCATGTGCCGACGAACTGCCTGCACTCGTCGAATACCAGCGCCGGATGGGTTCTCAGATCACCGTGCTGACGGTGCATCAAGACGAGAACGAGAGCGCGGGGCTGCTGCGGCTGGCCGAGCTGGGGGTGCGCCTGCCCACCCTGCAGGACGGCCGTCGGCTGATCGCCGCGGCGCTGAAGGTGCCCAACGTGATGCCTGCGACGGTGGTGCTGCGTGCGGACGGTAGCGTGGCCGAGATCCTGCCGCGACCGTTCACCGATGCCGATGAGATTGCCGCGGCGGTGAACCCGTTGATAGGAGTGCCGGTTGGATAACGTCGCTCCCGAGGCTGCGCCGACCTGGCTGCGCCCGCTGGTCGACAATGTCGCCGCGGTGCCCACCGCCTACCGCACCCGGGTCCCGGCCGACGTCCTGGCCGCCATCAGCGCCGCCAATGCCGATGCCACCCGGGCGGGCACCAAGCGCGATGCCGCCGTCCTGGTGCTGTTCTCCGGCCCCGCCGAGGGCGAACCGGGCGCGCCACCGCCGGAGACCGACCTGCTGGTCACCGTCCGCGCGTCCTCGCTGCGCAACCACTCCGGCCAGGCCGCGTTCCCCGGTGGAGTGTCCGATCCCGAGGACGACGGTCCGGTCTCGACCGCGCTACGCGAAGCGCGCGAGGAGACCGGGGTGGACACCGACCGGCTGACCCCGCTGGCGGTCCTGGACCGGATGTTCATCCCGCCGACCGGTTTTCACGTCGTGCCGGTGCTGGCGTACTCCCCGGATCCGGGCCCGGTCGGTGTCGTGGACCCGGCGGAGGCAGCCATCGTGGCGCGGGTGCCGCTGCGCGCGTTCATCAATCCGGAGAACCGGTTGATGGTGTACCGGCAGGCCAACACCAGCCGCTTCGCCGGACCGGCGTTCCTGCTCAACCAGATGTTGGTGTGGGGATTCACCGGGCAGGTGATCTCGGCGCTGCTCGACGTCGCGGGCTGGGCACAACCATGGGACACCGGCGACGTGCGCGAACTGGAGCAGGCAATGGCGCTGGTCGGCCCGTCCAGCCAGTACGGTGAAGCCCAACAATGACTCCGTCACAGTGGCTCGATCTCGGGATCCTCGCCGTCGCCTTCGTGGCCGCGGTCTCCGGTTGGCGTTCCGGCGCGCTGGGCTCGCTGCTGTCCTTCGTCGGTGTCGTCCTGGGCGCGGTGGCCGGTGTGCTGTTGGCACCGCACCTGGTCGGCAACATCGACGGGCCGCGCACCAAGCTGTTCGCCACGCTGTTCCTCATCCTGGCGTTGGTGGTGATCGGCGAGATCGCCGGTGTGGTGCTGGGCCGGGCGGTGCGTGGGGCACTGCGCAACACCGGTCTGCGCTTCGTCGACTCTCTGATCGGGTCGGGTCTGCAGCTGTTGACCGTGCTGATCGCAGCCTGGTTGCTGGCCTCGCCGCTGACCAGTCAGCCGACGCTGGCCGGTGCGGTGCGCGGCTCCAAGGTGCTCAGCGAGGTCGACAATCTGGCACCGGAGTGGCTCAAGCGGGTGCCGGCCCGGTTGGCCGCGCTGCTGGACACCTCGGGCCTGCCCGCGGTGCTGGAACCGTTCAGTCGCACCCCGGTGGTCGCGGTCGACGCCCCCGACGTGGCGCTGGCGGCCTCCCCGGTCGTCGAGGCCACCCGGGGCAGCGTGGTCAAGATCCGCGGTGTCGCGCCCAGCTGTCAGAAGGTGTTGGAGGGCAGCGGCTTCGTCATCGCTCCGAACCGGGTGATGTCCAACGCGCACGTGGTCGCCGGCGCCGAGACCGTCACCGTCGAGGTCAATGGGCAGTCCTATGACGCGACCGTGGTGTCCTACGACCCGAATATGGACATCTCCATCCTCGCGGTACCCGAACTGCCGTCGGTGCCCTTGGTTTTCCACGACCCCGAGGCCGAGCCGACCACCGATGCCATCGTGATGGGCTATCCCGGCGGCGGCGACTTCACCGCCACCCCGGCGCGGGTGCGCGAGACCATCGAGCTCAACGGTCCCGACATCTACAACTCGACCACCGTCAACCGCACCGTCTACACGATCAGAGGCACTGTCAAACAAGGTAATTCGGGCGGTCCGATGGTCGACAAGGACGGCAAGGTGCTCGGCGTGGTGTTCGGCGCCGCGGTCGACGATGCCGACACCGGATTCGTGCTGACCGCCGAAGAGGTGCTGCCGCAGCGGATGCAGATCGGCAACACCGCCCCGGTGCCCACCGGGGTGTGCATCGGTCAGCCCGGGTAGACCTCGCCGAGAAAGCGCTGCAGCGCCGCGTTTACCGGGCCGGGTGCCTCTTCGTGGGCGAAATGCCCTGCGTCGGCGATGGTTTCGTACCGTCCGCCCGGTGCGAACGGTACCGACCGGCGTACCGGGTCGGCCAGCACGTACGGGTCGGCCGACCCGTGCAGATGCAACAGCGGGATGGTGACCGGCCGCGACATCGAATGCATGAAGCGGCGCCCCTCGGCACGCGCCTGACTGCGCACGGCCCAGCGCTGATACTCCAGCGTCGAGTGCGCCGCACCCGGGATCTGGATCGCGGTGCGCAGATGTCGCATCGTGGCGGCGAAATCCTCCGAGGCCACCCAGTGGTCACCGGCGCGGGCCCGCACCACCCGTTCGAGTTCGACGGCGTTGTGCCGGGTCAGCCGGCGTTCCGGCCAGATCGGCAGCTGATAGCGCAGCAGCCACGGCAGCAGTGCCCGGCGTTGTGCGGAGTTGCCCAGTACCGAGGCGCGCAGTGCAACCGGATGCGGCGAGCTGACCAGTGCCACGGCGTCGACCGCCCGCGGGTGCAGCAGTGCGCTCGCCCAGCACACCAGGCCGCCGTCGGCATGCCCGATCAGCGTGGCCGAATTGTGGCCCAGCGCGCGCACCAGCCCGGCGGTATCACCGGCCAGCGTCCAGCCGTCGTAGCCGCGGGGTGGTTTGTCGCTGTCGCCGTAGCCACGCAGATCGACCGCGACCACCCGTGCGTCACTCGGTGCCCGGAGCTGGTGTCGCCACGACCACCAGAACGAGCCGAAACCGTGCAGCAGGATGACCAGGGGCCCGTTCGGGTCACCGGCCTCGACAACATGGAAGCGAATGCCGTTGGCGTGAACCTGCAGATGCCGCCACGGCCCGTCGATGCGCACCACCGACGGGTCCGGCCGGGGCTGCATGGGGCTGGGGCTACCAGCCCGACGGGTCGGCGGCCGCGGGGCGCGGCAGCTCGGGTGCACGGTCGTGGCCCGGCGTCAGTGCCTCCTTGGTTTCCTTCACCGACTCGATGGTCTGCTGCGGACCCCGGATGCGTCGCACCTTGAGATAGCCGAGTAATGCCAGCCCTATGGTGACCAGCACCATGATGCCGAAGACGATCAGGAACGCCGCCCACCGCCACAGCCAGGTGTCCAGCAGCTCGGCGATGAAGAAGAACAGGAAGAACGTCGAATAGAACAGCACCACGAGGGCCGCGATGAAGAACAGGCTGCCGGTCAGCCCCTTCTTGACGTCGCGGGTGATCTCGGCCTTGGCCAGCTCGACCTCGGCCCGGACCAGCGTCGAGACCTGCGCGGTCGCATCCTTGACCAGATTCCCGATCGACGGGTCAGCCTTGGGGGCGTGCGGATCGACGAGCGGAATCGAAGTCACAGTGGCCGGCACGCCGTTCTTGCGGTCGCTGGTGCTCATGCTGGCTATGTTGCCATGTCGAGACTCAGCGCGGCTGTGCGGCCGACATAGAATGGCGGGCAGACAAATGAACGGGGAGACGTTGAGACACCGCTGGCAGTCCATGATGCGAATCGCTTCGCTCGCGGTGTTGGCCCCGCTTGCAGTGTGCGCGAGCCCGGTGGCGCACGCCGACGGCAAGGTCCCATTGGGTGGCGGTTCGGGCATCGTGATCGACGGACATGCGTTCTGCACGCTCACCGCGATCGGTAACGATTCCGCAGGCAAGCTGATCGGATTCACCTCGGCGCACTGCGGTGGACCGGGGGCCGTGGTGGCCGCGGAGGGCGTCCCGACGGCGGGCACGCTCGGGGTGATGGTGGCCGGTAACGACGGCCTGGACTACGCCGTCATCGAATTCGACCCGCAGCGTGTGGCACCGGTCAACACGGTCGACGGATTCTCCATCTTCGGGCTCGGCCCCGATCCGGCCTTCGGTGAGGTGGCCTGCAAGCTCGGCCGCACCACCGGCTATTCCTGCGGGGTCACCTGGGGGCCCGGCCAGGATCCGGGCACCATCCTCAATCAGGTGTGTGGGCAGCCCGGCGACTCGGGGGCACCGGTCACCGTCAACAGTCGGCTGGTCGGCATGATCCACGGTGCCTTCAGCGAGGACCTGCCGACGTGCACGCTGCAGTACATCCCGCTGCACACCCCGGCGGTCACCGTGTCGATGACGACGGTGCTCGCCGATATCGCAACCAAGAATCGGCCAGGCGCCGGCTTCGTACCGGTCGCCTGAGCTGAGCTGTTCCCCGGGTCGCTGCGCTCTCCCCCGCAAGCGGGAGGTGCCCCCAGCCCGCCGAGCCTTCGGTTACTTACTGGCGCGGATCGCTTCGAAGACGCTGGGGTCGACCAGGGTTGAGGTGTCGCCGAGTTCGCGGCCTTCGGCCACATCGCGCAGCAGTCGGCGCATGATCTTGCCGCTGCGGGTCTTGGGCAGTTCGGGGACGACGTGGATTTCGCGGGGTTTGGCGATGGGGGAGATTTCTTTGGAGACTTCGGCGCGTAGTTCGTCGACCATCTGTTCGTGGCTGATCTGGGCGGCGTGGCTCTTGAGGATGACGAAGGCGCAGATGCCCTGGCCGGTCTGCTCATCGGTGGCGCCGACGACGGCGGCCTCGGCGACCCCGGCGTGTCCGACGAGGGCGGATTCGACTTCGGCGGTGGAGATGCGGTGCCCGGAGACGTTCATGACGTCGTCGATGCGTCCCAGCACCCAGATTTCGCCGTCGCTGCCGTAGCGGGCGCCGTCACCGGCGAAGTACCAGCCCTGCTCGGCGAACCGGGACCAGTAGGTTTCCTTGAAACGTTCGTCGTCACCCCAGATGCCGCGCAGCATCGACGGCCACGGCTTGTCCAGCACCAGATATCCGGTGACGGGTTCGGCGCCGTCGCGGGCGGGTGCGAGGTCGTTACCGTCATCGTCGACGATCTTGGCCGAGATGCCGGGCAGCGCGGTCATCGCCGAGCCGGGTTTGCAGTGTGTGACCCCGGGCAGTGGGGAGATCATCACCGCGCCGGTTTCGGTCTGCCACCAGGTGTCCACGATCGGGGTGGCGTCGGCGCCGAACACCAGCCGGTACCAGCGCCAGGCTTCGGGGTTGATCGGTTCGCCGACCGAGCCGAGCAGCCGGATGCTGGACAGGTCGTGTTCGAAGGCCAGTTCGCGGCCCCACTTCATGAAGGTGCGAACCACCGTCGGCGCGGTGTAGTAGATGGTGACCCCGTACTTTTCGATGACCTGGAAATGCCGGTGCTCATCGGGGGAGGCCGGGGTGCCCTCGTAGACCACCTGGGTGGCGCCGTTGGACAGCGGCCCGTACACGATGTAGGTGTGCCCGGTGACCCAGCCGATATCGGCGGTGCACCAGTACACATCGGTCTCGGGCTTGAGATCGAAGACATTGTAATGGGTGTAGGAGGCCTGGGTCAGGTAGCCACCGGAGGTGTGCACGATGCCCTTGGGCTTGCCGGTGGTGCCCGAGGTGTAGAGCAGGAACAGCGGCTGCTCGGAATCGAAGGCCACCGGAATGTGAGTGGTGTGTGCCTTTTCCACCGTCTGGTCCCACCACAGGTCACGGCCCTCGGTCATCGCGGTGTCGATTCCGGTGCGGCGCACCACCAGCACGTGTTCGACGGGACTGTCGGCACCGAGTCCGTCGAGTGCTTCGTCGACACCGGCCTTGAGGGGGGCGGCCTTGCCGCGGCGGAACTGGCCGTCGGAGGTGATGACGAGTTTGGCTGCGGCGTCCTCGATCCGGGCCTTCAAGGCGCTGGCGGAGAAGCCGGCGAACACCACCGAGTGCATGGCTCCCAGGCGGGCACACGCCAGCATCGCGATGATGGCCTCGGGGATCATCGGCATGTAGATGGCGACCCGGTCACCGGCGCTCAGCCCGAGTTCGGTCAGGGTGTTGGCCGCCCGGGACACCTCGTCCTTGAGTTCGGCGTAGGTGATGTCGCGGGCATCCCCGACCGGCTCACCTTCCCAGTGGATGGCCACCCGGTCGCCGTTGCCGGCCTCGACGTGGCGATCCACACAGTTGTAGGCGACGTTGAGCCTGCCGCCGACAAACCACTTCGCGAACGGCGCCGCAGACCAGTCCAGCACCTCCCCGAACGGGGTGTCCCAGGACAGCCGGTTGGCCTGGGTGGCCCAGAACGCCAACCGGTCGGCCTCGGCCGCGTCGTAGAGAGCCGCCGTCGCATTGGCATTGGCCACGAACTCGGCGGGCGGGGGATAGCCGGACGGAACGCCGACGGTCACGGTGTGGTTCTCATATCCTCGACGGTCTCTTTCGGTGCGTGCCGGACTTGCCCCGAATATCACTGCAGAACAGCATATGTCGGGTCATACGACATCCAGCATGGCGCAGTCGTCACGCCCCGGCACCCTCCAAAGAGATGAGTTGTCTCCCTCGAACTGGGTTGGCATCGCCGCCTGCCCACGGTGTCGACCCGATGTGCCCGTGCCCGCCGCTCAACCTGATCCGGGTGGCCACCCCGCGCACCTCGGCCTCGGCGCCGGTGCCCACCAGCCTGTTCATCCACGCCCACAGTGCGCCGGCGAGCGCAGGGTGCAGCGCCGTATCGCTGCCCACCAGCGCGGCGAGCAGTTCGTGTATCACCCGTCGTTGTTGGCCGGCCCCGATTCTCAGCGCGAAGGTGGCACCCGAACTCTCGTCCAAGAAGCCCCGCGACACGTCGAGGAGCCGGTGCGCGAACTCGATCTCGTCGATGTGATCCATCGTCTTCGGTTGCCCCGGAACTCAGTTGACGCCCGGTGGCGTCAGCATCGACTGCCAGGTCCGTTCCGCGGAACCGTTCTGGGCGAGGTCGCTCTGGGCGTAGACCTTGCCGTCAGGTCCGACGTAAACCCCGGTGGCCGGGTCGTATTGGGCCACCGCCAGCGGTGGCGACGGTGTCTCCGGCGGCAGCTGCGGGATGGCCTGTCCCGACAGCGTCGCGTTCGGGTCACCCTTCCAGTTGTAACCGTCGTTGAGCGGGACGTAGACCTCGTCGCTCTCACACAGCTTCACCGTCGGTGCCCGTTTGCCCGGCACCGTCTCGCACGGCAGATTACGGGCGCCACGAACGTTGAATGCGGCGTCCTGTGGTGTGCGGCAGTACAGGTCACCCTCGGGCCGGTTCGGATAGTCCTCGAAGGTCGGCACCCGGCGCTGCTGGGCCGGAAGGAACCCGGTGGTACATACCGGCGGGAGGTTGATGTTGGTGTTGAAGCTCAGATAGACACCCTTGTAGTCCTGGTCGGTGCCCAGATTCGCCAGGTTGATCCCCTGTAGCGAGGCGATGCCCTGAGGTAGCAACACCAGCAGTTGCTCGATGCTGTCCTGGTAGGTCAGCGCCACCTGCCCGGTACTCACGAGGTTGGCCAGCAGTACGGGCAGTGTCGGCTGCAGCCGCTCGATCAGCGCCCGCACCTCGTCGGCGGCCGGGCCACCATCGGTGAGCAGTCCCTCCACCGCCGCATCCTGCTCCTTGAGCTGCGTGGTGACGGTGGCCAGGTTCGACGCCCAGGCCTGAATCGAATCGCCGTTGTCGGTCTGGGTGGCGACGACAGGCTGCCACTGGTCGATCAGGGTGGTCAACGGACCGAGATTCTCCCGGGCTGCGATCGCCAGCTCCGTCGAACCCCGCACCAACCGCGAGATTTCGGGCCCGAGGCCACCGACGGCCAGGTAGGCCTCGTCGATGGTGGTCTTGAGGTTGTCACCGGGAATCGCCTGCAGTCCGGCGCTCGCAGCACCGAGCAGACTGTTGATATCCGGTGGGATGAAGGTGTTCTCGACTCCGATGACGTCCCCTTCGCGCAACGGCGATGAGGTGTCGTTGCGCGGCAGCAGCTCCACGTACTGCTCACCGATGGCCGACTGGCTGTGCACCCCGGCCTGCAGATCCGAGGGGATGTCGATCCCGGAGCGCAGCGACATCACGGCCTCCACACCGCCACCCGGGCGCAGCGCCACCGATTCCACCCGGCCGACCTCGGTGCCCCGATAGGTGACGTTGGCGGTCGGGTACAGACCGCCGGCCTTGGCGAGCTCCAAGGTGACCGTGTACTGCCCGACATCGAACAGTTTGGCCGGCAGCTTCATGTAGCCGAACACCATGATCGCGCCGAACACCAGCGCGATGACGGTGAAGATGACCAGCTGAATCTTGTTGCGCCTGTGTAGATGCACGGCTATCTCCCCTGGTTCCAGTTGTAGGGGATGGCCAGCGGGTTACCCGCGGTGTAGGGGCTGGGGAACTGTCCGATGGTGCGGCCCCATTGCATCTCCAGTTCCGTCAGGTCGCCCTCCCAGCGGGTGCCGGTGAAGATACCGGCATCGATGCGACTGAGCGTCAGGTCGACGATCGCGGTCATGTTCGCGTAGTCGCCGCGCATCCAGTTCTCCAGTGTCTCGTTGGGGAACGGGTAGGTGGTCAACATCGACAGCGAGCGGGTCATGTTGGGCCCGGCGTCGGCCAGTGACTCCAGCACCGGGCCGACATTCTTGAGCTCGGCGACCAGGGCGTCCTTGGTCTGCATGGCGGAATCGGCGGCCAGCGCGCTGAGTCGGCCCAACTGATCCAACGCCTCGACGATGTTGCCGCGTTGCTCCTTGAGCAGCTCGAGCGCGTCGGGAATGGTGCGCATCGCCTCGTCCAGAACCGGTTTACGGTCGGCGAACTTCGCCGCCACCGCGTTGAGCTTCTCGGTGGCCGCGATGATCACCTCGGTCTGCCCGTTGGTATTGGCCATGAAGGTGTCCAACTGAGTGATCAGGCTCCGCAGGTCCTGCTCGCGCCCGCGCAGCGCGGTGCTGAACGCCGTGGTGATGTCCTGCAGCTGCCCGACTCCGCCGCCGTTGAGCACCATCGAGATGGCCGCCAGCGTCTGCTCGGTCGTGGGATAGGCCGCCGAGTTCGCCAGTTCGATCAGCGAACCGTCGTGCAGTCGGCCCCGCGGCGCTCCGTCCACCGGCGCCGCCAGCTCGATGTGCAGCGATCCGAGCAGGCTGGTCTGGCCGATGGTGGCGGTGGCATTGGCCGGTAGGTTCACTTCACCGTTGAGGCGCATCGTCAGCAACGCGTGCCAGCCCTGCCGTTCGACCTTGGTCACGGTGCCGACCGTGACATCGCCGACCCGGACACGGGAATTGGGTTGCAGGTTGGTCACATCCGGCATCTGAGCCTGCACGACGAACGACCCGTCGGTCTTGCCCTCGGTACCCGGCAGCGGCAGCGAGTTCAGCCCACGCCATTCACATCCGCTCACCCCGACCGCCGCAGCGGCGGTGAGAATCAGCGCGGCGCATCTGCGGCCCGGCCTCACGGGGTCCCCGCCCCGTGCACCATCAATCCCGGCAGTCCCGCACCCGGGTCGGTGGGCACACCCTCGGGGACTTCGGCCGCCAACGGGTCGGGCTGCGCCGGGGCCTGCGGCTCTGCCGCGGGCGGGATGTAGTCCGGGCGCATCCAATCCTCGCTGTAGGTGATCTCGTTCGGCCGGGCCTGGGTGCCGACGAACGGGTTGAACCCGAGCGGCGGAAAGTTGAACTGCCGGTTCTTCACGATCGGCGCCAGGTACTGCGCGCAGAGCTTCGCCGAATTCTGCGCTCCCATCCGGGATGCGGCTTCCACTGCACCACAGATGAATCCGATGGGATCGGCGAAGTTGTTGACGGCCAGCGCACCGGTGAGTGAACCGTTGGCCGGTTCGTAGATGTTGTTGAAATTGGCCAGCGTCGTCGGGGCGATGTGCAGGGTCTGTTTGATGTCGTCGAGGCTGCCCACCAGTGCGGTGGTGATCGACGCGGCCACATCGGAAGTGGTGCCCAGCGCCTCCCGGTTCTCTGCCACGAAGGTTTTCACCTCGGCGGCGGCAGCACGCAGATCCACCGTCGCCTGACCGACCTCGTCGGGGTCATCGGCCAGCAGCGCAGTGGCCCCCGCCAGATTGCGATTCAACTGGCCCAGCACGTCGGTGGTGTCGTGCAGCGCGCCCACCAGGGTCGACAGGTTCGACAGTGTCGAGAAGATGTCGTCCTTGTGGTCACCGAGGGTGGAGATGGTCTGCGACAACTTGATCAGGGCGTCCCGGATGTTGCCGCCCTCGCCGCGCAGATTCTCCGCCGCGGTGTTGATGAACGCACCCAATGCGCTCACCCCGCCGGGCTGATCGGGCTGCAGGGTATCGGTGAGCTTCTCCAGCTCGACCCGGAAGTCGTCCCAGGAGACCGGGATGGCCGTGCGGTCCTGCGGGATCACGGCACCGGGTTCCAGAACCGGGCCGCCGGTGTAGGCAGGAGTCAACTGGATCGCCCGTCCGGTCACCAGCTGCGGCGAGATGATCGCCGCCTTCACATCGGCGGGCACCTTGACCTCGGGGTCGAACCAGAAGGTGATCCGCACGGTCTGTGGCTGCGGTTCGATGCTCTCGATCCGGCCCACCGGCACGCCCAGCACCAGGACGTCGTCGCCGGCGAAGATACCGTTGCTGTTCTCGAAGTACGCGGTCACCACCGTCTTGGCGGTCACGCCGGTGACCCGCAGCACCACCACCAGCGCGGCGACGATCATGATCACCAGGCCGGCGGCCAGTGCCCCCCGTGCTGTGATCTTCGTCTTCGAACTGGTCTTGATCTTCGAAATGATCATTGCTGCTCCCCCGGAACGGGATCGGATACCACTTCACCGGGTGCCGGCACGTACACGGGCTTCGGCGTGGGTTCGGCCACCGATTCCAGGCCCGGCGGGGCCGGTGCGGGCGGGCCGGGCGGCGGACCACCCGGCGGCGGGGCCGGCAGCGGCTCCCGATAGGGGTAGCGCGGATCACCGGGATTGCCGGTGATGGCGTCCGGCAGGTTCAGCCGCGGTTCGCCGCCCTGGCCGGTGCGCGGGTAAGGCACCGGCAATGCCGGTGTGCCGGGCTGGCCGACCGGCGGATCGGTGCGCTGCGACGGCAGCAGCGTGTTCGGGTCCAGGCCCAGGTCGGAGAAGGCGGCATCAACGAAGGGCTGCACGAACTGTCCGGGCAGCAGGTTCGGGATGTAGGCCTTGAAGAATGGGCCCGATGCCACCGACTCACCCAACGACAGGACGTAGGCGTTGAGCAGCTTGATCGCCTGCTGCACCCGGTCCTTGCGGTTGTCGATGACGGTCAGGGCGCCGTTGAACTTGTCCAGCATCGGTCGGAACTGTTCGCGGTTGTCGGCGATGAAACCCTGCAATTGCTGTGTGACCCTGCTGATCTCACCTGAGATGGCGCCCAGCGCATCGCTCTGGGTACGCAGTTCGGCCAGCAACGCGTTCGTGTCGGTGACCAGTTGCACCACCTGATCGGTCCGGTCGGCCAGCACCGCGGTCACCTTCCGCGCATTGGACAGCAGGTTGCGCAGCTGCACATCACGCCGGTTGATGGTGTCCGACAGCTGCGCGACGCCCTGCACGGCGATCCGGACGTCCGGCGGGGTGTCGGCGAAGGTCTGCGCGACCGTGCTCAGTGCATCGGAGAGCTGATCGGTCTGCAGTCCGCTGATGGTGGTGGCCAGATCGCCCAGCGCATCGGGCAGCTGATAGGGCGAGGTGGTGCGGGCCAGCGGAATGACATCGTCGAGCTGACCGTCACCGCGCGGGGTCACCTCGAGCACCTTGGTGCCCAACAGGCTCTTCACCTTGATGGCCGCCTCGGTGCCGGCTCCGAGTCTGATGTCGCTGTCCACGGTGAACGTCACCAGAACCTGCGGCCCGTCGAGACGGACATCGGTGACCTTGCCCACCGCGAATCCCGAAACCCGCACGCTGGAGCCCGATCCCAGGCCGCCCGCGTCGGCGAAGATGGCGGTGTGGGTCGTGGTGGAGTTCAGCAGTGGCAATCGGTCGTAGTTCAGCGCCGCAACCGCGATCCCGGCGAGGACGGCCACCCCCACCGCCCCGACGGTCACGGGGTTACGTTCGGAGAAGCTCTTCATCGTGGCGCGCACCGCCCTGTCGTCTGCCCCGCAACCTTGGTGTAGACGGGTTGTCCACCTTTTCCGTTCAGCTTCAGAACGAGATCGCACAGGTAGAAGCTGAAGTAGTCGCCGTACATCCCCTGCCTGGCCAGCAGCCGGTACTTGTCCGGGAGCGTGTTGAGCAGGTTGTCCAGATATTCGTGGTCGGCGACGATCAGGCCGGCCACCCGGTCGGTCTGGGTGACGACGTTGTGCAGGGGTGGCCGGGCCTCGGTCAGCAGGTCCGCGATCGAACCGGCCGCCGCGTCGGCATAGGCGACGGCCCCGGTGATATCGGATCTGCGGTCGGCCAGACCGGCAACCAGCTCCGAGAGTGAGGTGACGGCCTTGTCGAACTGATCGCTCTGTCCACCAAGGGAACCCAGGACCGAGTCGAGGTTTCCGATGACCTGACCGATGAGCTCGTCGCGGTCGGCCAGGGTGCCGGTCAGCGCGGCGGTCTGGGTGAGGAACGAGCTGATCGTGGCACCCTGTCCCTGGAAGACCTGGATGAGCTGGCCGCTGAGCTGATTGACCTGCTCGGGATCGAGCGCCCTGAACAGCGGGCGGAAGCCACCGATCAGCTCGTCGAGATCCAGCGCCGGTGCGGTGCGGTCCAGCGGAATCGTCGCGTCGTCGGGCAGTGCCGCGGTGCCGCCGGCGCCTTCGGTCAATTCCAGGTAGCGGCCGCCGATCAGGTTGTCGTAGCGGATCACCGCCCTACTGCCCTCGGTGAGCACCACCGAGTCCTCGGCGGCGAAGTTCACCACGACGACGGCATCTGGACTGATCGAGATATCACCCACCTGGCCGACCTCGACACCCGCGATGCGGACGAAGTCACCGGACTTGAGCCCGCTGATATCGGCGAACTCGGCCCGGTAATTCTTGCCCTCCCCGAACCGGAGGTTGGCGAAGATCGCCAGCAGGGCGAAGACGCCGAGGGCACAGACCATCAGGAATGCACCGACCCGTATCAGCGTGGCGATGACTTCTTTTCTCACAGAACGATTCCCGTCGAAGCGTGCCCGGTCATGGCGGTGGCAGTGGGGTCGGGGTCATGACGCCGGGCACCGGCGGCACGAACGGCTCTGCACCCGGAGGCAGCGCATCCGGTGCCGGCGGCGGCTGACCCGACGGCGGCGGGGCCGGCGGCAACCCCGGCCACAGCGGTGTTCCGTCATCGGCGTACAGATCGGCACCATAGGCCGGGGCACCCGGATAGGGCACCGGCCCGACCGCCGGGCCGCCGAACAGGTTGCGGATGCTGGGTGGCTCCGGCACACCACGGGTGACCGGGAAGTAGTTGGCCCAGCCGGGGAATCCGATGCCCGGGTTGGGCCGGACATCGACTCCCCTACCCCAGCCGGTGTCGGTCACCAGACCCCGCACGGGGAAGTTCTTCGAGGCATCCGGCAGCGACCCGCAGCCGGGTCGGCCGCCGGGTCCGCCCTTGGCGCCCACGACGGGCAGGTGGTTCGGGTAGGAGTACGGGTCGTTGCCGAGCAGGATCCCGATGTCGAACACCGCGGTACGCCCGTTGCCGCCGAACGCATCCCGATGCCCGTTGTCCAGCAGCCAGGTCGATCCGTTGAGCAGACAGGTGTAGGAGGGTTCGTACTTCATCAGCAGATCGGTGGTCGGCTTCAGCACGTTGACCGCCTCGATCAGGTTCTGCTGGTTCGGTGCGATCAGATCGACACCGGCCCGACCGAAGCCGATCAGGTTGAGCAGCAACGAATCCAGCTCCGATCGATGCGCCGTCAGGGTGGCACCGGTGGTGCTGCCGGCCTCCAGCACGGTCAGGATGTCCCCGGCTGCCGCTCCGTAGGTCTCGCTCAGCTCACCGAGGGCCTGCCAGTCACGTGCCATGGTGTCTGTGCGCGGGTTGATCTCGGCCAGTACCTCGTTGAACCCGGTGATGGCCTCACCCATCCGTTCACCCTGTCCGCGGAACCCCTCGGCGAGCGCGGCCAGGATCGAGTTGAGCTTGGCCGGGTCCACCATCTTGAGCACGTCGACCAGATTCTGGAACACCGTGTTCACCTCGGTGCTGACGTTGCGCGACGTCAGCACCGCGCCGGCCGCCAGATGCTGCGCGCTGGGATCGCTGGGAAAGATCAGGTCCACGTACTTGGCGCCGAACGCGGTGGTCGCCGTGATCTGTGCCTCGACATTGGCGGGGATGAGTCGGGCCTGATCCGGCTCGATCTCCAGATGCAACGAAACAGGCTGGGCGCCACCGGTGATGGCTCCGACCCGGCCGACCTGCACGCCGTTCATCTTCACCTTGGCGCCGGTCTCCATCACCAGGCCCGACCGATCCGAGGTCACCGTCACCGGGACGAAGGACCGGAATGTCCCGGCGAACAGCACCGAGGTGGTGAAGAAGAACACGGCGACGGCGACCACCAGGATCAGCGCCCACCATGCGGGGCGCAGGCTCCGGTCTGCGGAGGAGGATGCCATGGTTCAGCCCGCCAGGTGGAAATTGCCGGACTGGCCGTAGACGGCCAGCGAGATCATCACCACGACGACGGCCGCGACCACCAACGACGAGCGCACCGCTCGCCCGACCGCGTCGCCCACACCGGCGGGGCCGCCTGCGGCGGTGAATCCGTAATAGGTGTGGACCAGCATGATCACCACCGTGATGGCGATGGACTGGAAGAACGACCAGATGAGGTCGGTGGTGTTGAGGAATGTGTTGAAGTAGTGGTCGTACACACCCGATCCCTGGCCGTAGATGGCGGTGGTGCCGACCCGGGAAGCCAGGAAGGACATGATGACCGCGACGCAGTACAGCGGGATCACCACGATCACCCCGGCGACGACCCGTGTCGACGCGAGGTAGCTCACGCTGCGGATGCCGATGACCTCGAGGGCGTCGATCTCCTCGTTGATGCGCATCGCGCCGATCTGCGCCGTCGCACCGGCGCCGATGGTCGCCGACAGGGCGACTGCCGTGGTGCCGGGCGCGATGAGCCGGACGTTGAAGAATGCCGACGCGAATCCCGTCAACGCCTCGACGCCGACCGAAGCGAACTGGTTGTAACCCTGCACCGCAACCAGCGCGCCGGTGGTCATCGTCAGAAACCCGACGATGACCACGGTCCCGCCGACCACCGCCAGAGCCCCCGAACCTAGCCCCATCGTCGCGATCAACCGGATCAACTCGGTGCGGTAGTTCAATACCGCGTCACCGATGGACGCCAGCGTCCGGGCGTAGAACTGAGTCTGCACACCCAGCTGGTTCCAGGACTCGGCCATCTTGGCCAGTAGTCGCCCCACCCGCGGATATCGTTGTTGGACAGTACTGCTCACAGCGCACGCCTCACGTGATGGTGACTTTGATACCGACGGCCGTGGCGACGATGTTGATCGCGAACAGCGTCATGAAGGTGAAGACCACGGTCTCGTTGACGGCGTTGCCGACACCGGCCGGGCCACCGCCCACCGAGATGCCCTTGTAGCAGGCGATCAGGCCGGCAGCCATCCCGAACAGCCCGGCCTTGGTCAGCGCGAGCAACACATCAGCACCGGCGGTCAGCACGGTGAGGCCGGCGACGAAAGCGCCGGGCGGAACATGCTGGACGAAGACCGCGAACACGAAGCCGCCCGCCAGCCCGACCATGATGACCGTCGCCGCCAGGGCCAGGGCCACCGTCGTGGCCGCCAGCACCCGCGGAACCACCAGCGCCTGGATCGGATCGATACCCATCACACGCATCGCATCGAGCTCGTCACGGATGGTGCGGGCACCCAGATCGGCGCACATGGCGGTGGCGCCGGCTCCGGCCACCACCAGCACCGTGACGATCGGCCCGATCTGGCTGACGGTGCCGATGGCCGCTCCGGTCCCGGAGAAGTCCGCGGCCCCGAATTCGATCAGCAGGATGTTGAAGGTGAACACCAACAGCACCGTGTAGGGAATGGTCAGCATCAGCGCGGGCAGCAACGACACGCGGGCCACGAACCAGGTCTGGAACAGGTATTCACGCCACGCGAACGGAGTGGTGAACACTGCCACCAGGGTGTCCAGCGACATGGCGAAGAAACCACCCAGCGCGCCGACCGGTTTGGAGACGAGTCCGAGGGCAGTCATCTCCACCACCCCGGGAGCGCTCGCGCTACCCCGACGACCGGCAAACGGCAAAGGGGCTCGTCGCTACACGCCGGCCCGACCACCGCCCACCTCGACCCGGCGTTCCTCTGCCACCGGCCTTCGACATGACCGACAGCAAACGACGTTATGCCTTTGTCGAACAAGGACATAACGACGCTCGACCGGCCGGGTGTACGGCCCCGGCGCACCGGAGTCAGCACGGCCGCACCGGCCTGGTCCACAAGCATGAGCGGAATCTATGGCAAACGTCACCACAGCAACGGCTCCATCTGGGATGAGATGCGTCCCCCTAACGGGGTAACCACGTGACCCACGTCGCACCGACACTGTCGCGCCACCCTGATTCACCTTTTGAAGATCAAACGCCCAGTTCGATGTCGATGCATAATGAATCCCGACACACTAGGAGGTCGTCCCATCGTCATGGACACAACGGATGACGTCGCGGGCCACGTCCGGACGCGGGATCCGGAGCGAAAGAACCGGATCCTGGCTGCCGCCGCGGATCTCGTCGGCCGCAGGGGCTTTCATGGCGTCTCGATCGCCGATATCGGGGCCGCCGCGGGTATCACCGGATCCGGGGTCTATCGCCATTTCGACAGCAAATCGGCCATCCTGGTCGCGCTGTTCGACCGCGTCATCGACAACCTGCTCGACGACGAACGGCGGATACTGGAGACCACCACCGATCTTGCCGATGCCCTCAAACGCCTGATAGCCGGCCAGATCGAGTTCGTGGTCGGCGACCTTCACCTGGCGCAGGTGTACTACAACGAGATCAACAATCTACCCGAGGACGACCAGCGCCGACTTCGCCGCAAACAGCGTCTGTATCTGGAGGAGTGGGTACACCTCGTCGACGAGCTCCGGCCGGACCTGACCGACACCGACGCCCGCACCATCGTGCACGCCGCCATCGGGGCAGTGCAGTCCCCGCTGTTCCACAACAGCGGGCTGGCCGAGGATCGGCTGCGGACCCTGCTCACCGACGCTGCCCGCTCGATTCTCGGCGTCAGGGCGGACTGAGCGCGGCGACCGCAGAATGCACTCGGTCCCCCACGGCGCGAGGCCGTGGAGGACCGAGGGGCAATGCTCAAGCGACGGTGACGGGGCGGTCCGCATCGACGCGCAGTGGCCGGCCGGTGGCACCGACCGGCGCCGTCGGCAGGAACCGGCTCAGCCCGTACACCACGAAGGCGCATATCCCGATGGTGAGGATCGTCGCCGCCCAGATCAGCGCGCCGGTGGGTGCCGGCCGGTCCAGGTGCATGGCGATGATGACCGGCCAGCCGATACCGAAGTTGGCCGCGAAGAAGGTCATCGGGAAGACCACGAACAGGCTCAGCAGCCCCCATGCGGTCGACACCGTGCGCCAGACCAGCACCGCCACCACGGTGAACAGCACCACCTGCGTGCCCTCCAGGACGCCGATCACCACCGGATAGTTCCAGATGCGCAGCACGTAGGGCCCGTAGTAGGTGTAGACGTTGGTGCCGGTGCCGATCACCTCGAACAGACACGATGCGGCCACTTCCGCGCCCCACACGGCGAACAGGCCACGCCGGCCGAGACGGCCCTCGTAGATCCGCCGGCCGGCATACAGGCAAGCCATCGCGTACAGGATGATGTAGCCGCTGTGGGTCCAGATCGGCTGCACGACACCGAAAGCGGAGAAGTGCATGTAGCCCGCACCCGGCTCCCCGTTCTGGGCGTCGTAGAACCAGAGATCGAACGCCACGTCGTAGAGCGGCTCCGCGTACGCGGCAACACCGGCCGCGAGGATCGCGATCACGTAGAAGGGTGTGCGTTGCCTGCGCCCCATCTGGATCGCGATGACGAGCATCACGGCAACGATGCCCCAACTGAGCCAGGTGAATATGTTCTGCCACAGCAGATCCAGATCGTGCTGCATCACCTCGATCGGTGTGCGGCCCATCGCGTCCTCCTCAAACCTCTGACAATGCTCGAAACTCCTCCCCGGGACGGTATCCACCGTGTCGCGGATCACACACATCTCTGGGGGGTAATCCCATACCTCATCGGGGGTAGACATCGCCTGGACGACCTTCCCCGCCTGCCAAGCTGAACGGCATGTATGTCGATTGCAATATCGGGGGCGGACCGGACGGCACGACCGGCGGTGCGGTGGCCGAACTGATTTCACAGGTCGCCTCGGCCCGGCGGCTGGGATTCGACGGCGCCTGGTCCACCGAGGTCAATCGGGATCCATTCCTGCCGTTGGCCATTGCCGCCGCGCAGTCGACCGGACTACAGCTCGGTACGGCGGTCGCCGTCGCCTTCGCCCGCAGCCCGATGACCACCGCCGCCGTGGCCAACGATCTGCAATCGCTCAGCGGGGGCCGCTTCGTCCTCGGTCTGGGCTCGCAGATCCGTCCCCATATCGAGCGACGCTTCTCGATGCCGTGGTCCGACCCGGTCGGGCGCATGCGCGAGTACATCGCTGCGCTGCAGGCGATCTGGCACAGCTGGTCGACCGGTGCGAAGCTCGATTTTCGCGGCGAGCACTATCAGCACACCCTGATGACGCCGATGTTCGCACCCGAACCGCACCCCTACGGACCGCCGCCGATCCTGCTCGCCGCAGTGGGCCCGAAGATGACGTCGGTGGCCGCGGAGTCCGCCGACGGGCTGATCCTGCACAGCTTCACCAGCGCCCGCTATCTGCGCGAGGTCACCCTACCGATCGTCGAAGCCGGGCTGGCGACGTCGGACCGTCGGCGCGCGCAGTTCACGGTGTGCTACCCCGGTTTGGTCGCCACCGGGGGTACTGCGGAGGCGTTGACCGGCGCCGTCGAGAGCGTTCGCCGGCAGATCGCCTTCTACGGTTCGACCCCGGCCTACCGCGCCGTGTTGGACCTGCACGGGCTCGGCGATCTGCACGTCGAGTTGCATCGTCTCTCGAAGGCCGGCGAATGGGACACCATGACCGCCCTGATCGATGACACGGTGCTGGACACCCTAGCCGTCGTCGGTGAACCCATGGCGGCGGGCCGCGAACTGGTGGCCCGGTTCGGCGGGCTGATCGATCGTTTCACCCTGTCAACGCCGTATCCCCTCGACGACGCGGCGCGGGCCGGCGTCGTCGAGGGGATACGAAGCGTGGGTCAGGAACGCTCTGCGGCGGCCTTCTCCAGCAGGAACTGACCGACGTAGGTGCGGGTCTGGTCGGCGTTGAGCGGCTGGAACATCGAGGCCGCGGAATCCCGGTACAGGCGCTCGAAGATGCTGCCCTTCCGGAACGACGATCCGCCGGCCATGCTCATCGCGTGCCGCGACATGTGCAGCACGTTGTCGGCGACAAACGTCTTGGCCAGACCGAGGTACGGAAAGCGCAGTTCCGGTGCCCAGTCCTTGTCCTTGCCGGCGATGAGTTCGTTGCAGGTCTGGTAGAGCACCCGCCGGGACCACTCGTACCGCGATGCCATGTCGCCGATGCCGTCGATGATGTGCCCGACGTTCTTGACCTCGGTGTCGGCCGCCACGATGGCGCCGAAGGTGGCACCCAGGTGCTTCTTGGACAGCGATGCCACCGACTCCTCGAGGATGCGCTGCTGCATGCCCAGGTAGATGCTGGCGAACATCAACGATGCCCATTCCAGCGTGCCGAAGGCCCCCGACCGCCAGTGCGAGACGAAACCGTCCTCGGGCACGAAGTAGCCGTCGAACACGATGGTCTGGGTACCGGTGGCGTGCATGCCCAGGGCATTCCAGGTCTTCTCGATGCGGATGCCGTCACCAACGCCGTTTTCATCGACCTTGAAATCGCCGACGAACAGCTTCTCGGCGGCGACCCGCTCGTCGAATGTCTCGGGCAGGTTGCCCTCGGCATCGGTCTCGGTGGCATTGGTGGTGATGATGTCGGCGGCCTCGCACAAGGTGCCCCAAGTCTTCTTACCGTAGAGCTTCCAGCCACCGCCGGGCTGCGGGATCGCCTGCATATCGGCCAGGCCCGAGAAGCCGGCACGCTGCTCGGAGAACGGCCCGAATATCAACTCGCCGTCGGCAATTCTGCCCAGCCAGTACTTGGCCTGCTGCTCGTTCATCAGGCTACCGGCGATACCGACCATGATGTAGTGCATGTTGTAAGCCAGCGTGATCGCCGAATCACCGCGCGACAGCTCGGAAACAACCTTGGAGACGTGCAGGATGTTGCCGCCTGCGCCGCCGTACTCCTTCGGGATGGGCAGTGCGCCCAGACCCGACTTCTTGAACACCTCGATCGAGGGGTAGGCGAAGGTGTTCTCCTGGTCGTACTTCGGCCCGATCTCCTGGAAGAACTTCGAGACCTCCTGCGCCTTGGCGAAGTACGGTTCGAATTCCTCGTCGGTCATGTCTTGATTCAGCATTTGGCGCTCCCTGTCGTACGTGCTTGTCTGCTGCCATCCGATGCTGCATCCCGGACCCTTGACCCCACACCCCTCACAGGGGGGAACTCGGTCCGGCATCGGGGTAGACCGCCGGACGACGCGATACCCGACAGACTGCGGCCATCGCCCCGATGTCCCCCCGACGGACAGTCCGTTTCCTCCCGCCGGTAGTCGTCTCGGCCGAAGCCGCTCAATAGCGTCGGTGATGTCGTGCATCACACTGCGAGGAGGACCATCCGATGAGCCACACATTCGCCGTCAAGTGGTTGAAGGCGTTCCGCGAAAGCCCCGAAGCCGTCGTCGCGCTCTATGCCGACGGCTTCCTGTTCGAGGATCCGATTCTGGGCCAGTCGATCACCTCACGCGAGGAACTGCTGCGGGTGTTCGCCCCGTATGCCAACGCCGACACCAACAACGGCATCGGTATCAACAACTTCCGTATCGACGAAGTCGTGGGCGACGAGAAGGCAGCCATCTATCGGTGGACCTGGCAGGCTCCCACCGCCGCCGCGTTCGTCGGTGTGCCCACCAACGGGCTGGTGCCCGGGGCGCGCGGTATCACCTTCCACATCTACGACGAGAACGGCCTCATCAAGCGCGAAGCGAGCTTCTGGGATGTCTCCAGCGCGGTGAGCGAACTCGGCCTGCCCGTCGACCCGAGCGCCGTCGCCAAGCTGCCGGCGCTGGTCTGAAAGGAACCACAATGACTTTGAACACGACTCTGAACACCTCCCTGGCCAAGGACCACGCCGCACGCTGGGCTGCCGCGTTGACCACCGATACCGCCGCCGCGGTGGCGCTCTACGCCGACGACCTGGTCTACGACGATCACGGCGATGCCGACCATGTCCTGGACACCGCCATCACCAAGGCCGAGCTCGAGCCGCGGCTGGCTCCATTCGCCAACACCGACACCACCAACGGCGCCGGCAAGCACACCATCGTGGCCACCGAGGCGTTCCAGTTGGCCGGCGTGGGTGGTCATCCCGCAGTGGTGATCCTGTGGGACTGGACCGGCGAAGGCTTGACCACGTTCCGGGGTGTGCCCACCGAGGGCCGAACCCTGAGCACCCGGGTGATCACCTGGCATCAGCTCGACGGCGAGGGCAAGATCGCCCGCGAGACCACCTACTGGAACGACACTCCAGTGCTCCAGGAACTGGGTCTGCCCATCATCACCCCCGAATACTGGGTCGAGGGCTTCGATCCCGCATCGTTGGCTGGATAAGTGGTGGAACACGACAAAACCGGCGCCTGGGGCGTCCTGCCCGATGTCCTGGACCGCGCCTGCAGCTACTACGCGGACCGGATCGCCATCGAGGACGCGAGTTCCGGCGCCCGCATCACCTATCGTGAACTCGGTGTGTGGCGCAACCAGATTGCCCATGCACTCATCGCCGCCGGCGTGCAGAAGGGCGACCGGGTCGGCCTACTGATGCCGAACTGCCTGGAGTTCATCCCGATTCAGCAGGCCATCTGGGCCGCCGGCGCGGTGCTGGTACAGATGCCGACCCGCGCGGCGGCCGATGGATTGCAGTCGAACCTGGCCCAGACCGATGCCACCACCCTGATCTATCACGCCTCATTCGAGCCGGTCGTCGCGTCGTTCCGGGACCAGCTGCCCAAGCTGCAGACCGTGATCCGGGTGGGCAGCGCGGCGCAGGCCGAGGTGGATGCACTGGACTTCACGGAGCTCACCAACGGGCAGCCGATCGATCGCCCCGTGGTCGACATCGACGAACACGACGAGGCCTATGTCCTGTTCACCTCGGGCAGCACCGGTGATCCCAAGGGCGTGGTGAACTCGCATTTCACCTGGAGCTACTACGCCATCTCGGCGGGCCTGGAGATCGGCGACACCCGATTCGGCGAGGTGTTCGCCCACGGAGCTCCGCTGACGCACTTCACCCAGATCTTCGTGCTACCGACCTTCGTGCGCGGCGGCACCAATGTCATGTTGCCGGGACTGGAGATCGAAAGCCTGCTCACCAATTTCGAGAGGTACAGGGTGACCGCGGCCGCGGTGGTGCCGACGATCATCTATCTGCTGATCGATCATCCCAAGCGCCGGGACTTTGATCTGAGCACGCTGCAGACACTGGTCTACGCGGGATCGCCGATCGCCCCGGAGCGGCTCCGTCAGGCCCTGGAGATCTTCGGACCGATCTTCATCCAGACCTATGCCGGCACCGAGCCGGGATACGTTGCGTGCCTGCGCAAGGACGAGCACGTACAGGGCGCCGGCGAATCGGCCGAAGCCTGGGGACAGCGACTTGCCGCGGCAGGCCGCCCGATGTTCCAGGTCGAGGTCACCATCCAGGACGACGAAGACAAGGTGCTGGGCGTCGGCGAGGTCGGCGAGATCTGCTCGCGCCAGCTCGGCCAGATGCTGGGCTACCTCGACCCGTCCCGCAACAGCGAGGCGCTGCGGGACGGCTGGGTGCACACCGGCGATATCGGGCACCTCGACGAAGACGGTTACCTCTACATCGTCGACCGTAAGAAGGATCTGGTCGTCAGCGGTGGTTTCAACGTGTTCCCTCGGCAGGTGGAGGACGCGCTGGCCACCCATCCGGCGGTATCCCAGTCGGCGGTCATCGGTATCCCGCACGAGAAGTGGGGCGAGGCGGTGCTGGCCGTGGTGGTCACCCGCGCGGGGGAGATCACCGGGTCCGAGCTGGAGTACGAGCTCATCAGCCACGTCAAGGCCAAGCTCGGCAGCGTCTGTGCACCCAAGTCCGTTCTATTCACCGATGCGCTGCCGTTGAACCCGGCGGGCAAGGTCGACAAGAAGGCCATCCGTAAACCGTATTGGCTCGGCCGAACCCGCCAGGTCGGCTGAGAGAGGATTGACATGACACCGCATTACCCGATGTACATCGACGGCAAGTGGGTCGACACCGAGGACTCCTACGAGATCCGCAGTCCGGCAACCGAAGAACTGGTTGCCACCGTCGCCAAGGGCGACACCGGACATGTCGATGCCGCGGTGGCCGCCGCCAAAGCCGCCTTCGCCGAAGGTGTCTGGCGCTCCATCGCCCCTGCCGAACGCGCGACGCTGATCGAGGCGGTGGCCGGCCGGTTGGCCGCCCGTGCCGATGAGCTGGCCGCCCTGCAGACCCGCGAGAACGGGGCGACCATCCGTATCACGGGTGCGCTGCACGTCGGCCTGTCGGTCGGTCAGTTGCAGTACCTGGCCGCCATCGCCAAACAGTACGAGTGGGAAACCCCTGGCCCGGCAATCGAACCGGTGGCCGCGGACGGCATCGTCGTCCGCGAGCCGCTCGGCGTGGTCGCGGCGATCGTGCCGTGGAACATCCCGCTGCTGACCACGGTGTGGAAGATCGCGCCGGCACTGGTGGCCGGGAACTCGGTGGTTCTCAAACCGGATGAGCATGCCCCCCTGCTGGCGCTGGAGCTGGCACGGGAGTTCGACGCCGTGGGCCTGCCGCCCGGGGTACTCAACGTGATCACCGGCGACGGCGAGCCGGTCGGTGCACACCTGGCCGGCCACGCGGACGTCCGCAAGGTCGCCTTCACCGGATCCACGGCCGTGGGCAAGTCCATCCTGCGCCAGTCGGCGGACACCGTCCGGCGGGTGACACTCGAGCTCGGCGGCAAGGGCGCCAACATCATCCTCGACGACGCCGATATCGATATGGCGGTCGACGGCGCCCTGTACGCATGCATGGCCAACAACGGCCAGGCCTGCGAGGCGGGCACCCGGCTGCTGATCCCCGCCACCCGGCGTGACGAGATCATCTCCAAGCTGGTCGCGCGGGCCGCCACCCTGCGCGTCGGCGACCCGCTCGACCCGGCCACCCATGTCGGGCCGATCATCTCGGCGGGACAGCGCGACCGGGTCCTGGACTACTTCCGGATTGCGACGGAGCAGGGCGCCACCGTGGCGCTCGGCGGAGCGTCGCCGGCGGGTGCGGGCTTCGACAAGGGCAACTGGATCGAGCCGACCATCGTCGTCGACGTCACCAATGACATGCGGATCGCCCGCGAAGAGGTGTTCGGCCCGGTGCTGGTGGTGCTCACCTATGACACCGACGACGAGGCCGTCGCCATCGCCAACGATTCCAATTACGGTCTGTCCGCCGGAGTTTGGGGCAGTGAGGCACGGGCCACCGGCCTGGCCCGCCGGATCGAGGCCGGCATGGTGTGGGTCAACAATTGGCACATCATCCACCCGGCGTACCCGTTCGGTGGGTACAAGGAGAGCGGTCTGGGCCGCGAGGGCGGCCCCGACGCCATCGACGAGTACGTCGAGGAGAAGTTCATCGCGGTGGACCGCTCCGGTGGGATCGAGAACAAGGCCTTCGCCATCGTGATCGACCCGGCCTGAGCGAACTCACCGACAACTTCCCGCACGCCCGGTACATCATCTCCCGCCATCCCGGGCGTGCGGGACCCACCACCACTCAATTTTCGAGGAATGCCATGACGGACACAGACATTGCGCCACACCGGCAGTTGTTGCTCGGCGTCGTCGACGCCGGCGGAGTCCGGCAGTTCAACGACGCCGGCCGGGTTCGACCGAACAGTCCGGCAGACCCGATCCGGGTGCGGGCGGCGGATCTGCGCAGCCTGTCGAGTCAGGTGGCGGCCATCCGGGCCCACTCCCCCACTGCCGGGATCGTCGTCGATATCGACGTCATGATCGCCCACGACGCGGCCGCGGCGCGGGCAGCACTGGCCCGCCGGGGCGGTCATGATGGCCGGACCCTGCTCTATGTCGGTACGCCGATCGGTCTGGCGGGGTTGATCGCCGATATCCACGCCCTGGGCCTCGCGGACGGAGCGGTGCTCCAACCGCTCGACGACGGCGTGCCCGATCTGATCCGCGACGCGGTGCTGCCCGAACTACGCACGATGACCGCGGCATGACCGTCACCGCCGACGAATACCGCGCCGCATTGCGGCGCCACCCGGCGGGCGTCGCCGTCATCACCCTCAACTCGGCCACCGGTCCGGTGGGATTCACCGCGACATCGTTCGCCTCGCTGTCGCTGGACCCACCGCTGGTATCGTTCAACATCACCCACACCTCGTCGAGCCTGGCCGCGGTGCACGCCGCCGACAGCGTGATCGTGCACCTCATCGGCGCCCACCAACTGGACGTGGCCCGACGCTTCTCGCGCAGCGCCGAACAGCGGTTCGCTGACGAATCCCTGTGGACGACAGCAGAATCCGGAGAACCGCTGTTGCGGGATACGCCGACCTGGCTGCGCACCACACTGCGCGAGCTGATCCCGGCCGGCGATTCGACACTGGTCATCGCCGAGGTCACCCGGGTGCACTGCGCTACTCCCGCCACCGCGCCGCTGCTCTACCACGACGGGTCGTTCGCCGGTATCGCCACGGTGTAGGCGCCCGCGGCGAGCAGCCGACTGGTGGTGCGGTCGCCGGCCGCACCTCAGCCGGCGACCGCCTTCGAGTTCAGTTCCTGCATGTCCCAGTAGTCGCGATAGCTGGCGATCTTCCCGTCAGAATCGAGCTCGAGCACTCCCGCCACCGGAATCGACACGATGACATTGCCGTCCGCGTCGATGATGTCATCCACCCGCTCTGTCCAGACCACATTCCCCGCCTGGGCGATCCGAGTGAAGACCACCTTCACGGTGTCGAGGTGGAAACCGGCCCGGAACTGTTCGAGCAGGGCAATTGCCTCGGCCGCGCCGCGCGTCTCCGGAACCCCCGGGGCCGCGAGCCAGGGTGCGTCCGCGGCGAAGGTTTCCCGGAATGCGGCGCACATCTCGGCATAGCTGGTGTTCCAGCGTCCAAAGAAGTTCTGCACGGTGGCGATGTGATTAATGGGTGACACTCCCGATTCGTGGATACCGCAGTTCGAGCGAACCTCGTGTGGTGGCGAGCCGTCGCGAGGAGACGTTGCTCACACCAGCACAGTAAGCCCGGCCCAGCGGCCCAGAGTCCTCCGCAATGGTGAAATCACTCCCCCGCGGGAGGGTTTCGTCTTGGCGCGCAACAGATTGCGCGAGCCTTCAGTACGCCCGTAGCGCCCAGGCGATGGCCTGTGCGCGATTGACCGCGCCGTACTTGCGCAGGATGTGCTTGACGTGGGATTTCACTGTGCCCTCGGTGATCACCAACCGATCGGCGATCTCGTGGTTGCTGGCTCCGGTGACCATCAGCTCGAAGACCTCGGTCTCCCTTTCGGTCAGTTCCACCTGGCCGGGGCCGCCCGGAATGGTCACCTCCGGCTGTTCCTCATGGGATCGGGTCATGTCCATACCCGATTCACACAGTTCGTCGAGGCGGTCCACGGCGCCGAAGAACAGTTCCCTGATGCCGTCCCGCTGTTCGCGCAACTGCTCCATCAGCACGGTGCGCTCGTAGATATGGCTGAACCCGTCGGCGAAGGCCCACAACACATCCCGGTCACCCTCGTCGACCCGGCGCGGCCGCGGATGGTGGTCGGTGTGCAGGAAGCCGATCACGTCGTTACCGTGCACCAGCGGGGCCACCACATAGGACAGCGACTGCCCGGCCTGCACGATCAACGGCCGATACACCGGCGCATCGGCGGTGTCGTGAATCAGGGCCGGCCGCCGTCGGCGCAGCGCCAGCGCCTCTGGAGTGGTCGAGGTCAGCGGTACGGTCTGGTTGATCCAGTCACTGAACCACGACCGGGCCGACGGTTCGGACCGGTCGAGCAGGATCAGCGGCTTCCAGCCACCGTTGCCCACGGTGGACAGCACGGCTCGATGAAATCCACACCGCAACACCAGTTCGTCACAGGCGCTGTCGATCAGCGCCGCCGAACTCGGCATCGACCGCAGCCTGGCCAGCCCGGTGGCACAGTCCGCCAACCGCTGGCTGCGCATGGCCGTCTCGAACAGGTACCAGTCCAGGGCCAGGCCCTGCGATCCCAGCACCAGGTCGCAAAGGTCCTGTGTGGTCGCGGTTTCGGTGCTGGGCGTGCGATGCAATCCGTCCACACAGGCGTGCGAGAGTTCGGCTATCAACTCGCCGCTGCGCACCGAGGCGTCGGTGCCGATCTGCGGCAGGTCGGGCCTGCACAGCACGGCGGCGGCCTTCTCTCGCAGCAGGATCAACCGCTGCAGGAGTTCACACTCCTTGGACCACCATTCGGTCTTGGGTCGCCCGCCGCCGGCAGAACGCGTGGTCTCCCCGGCCATCAGCACACTCATCGCGGCCGCCGTTCTTCGCTTCGGTTCTCCCGTAGGTAACAGGCGATCGCCGCCGCACGATTACCCGCACCCAACTTGTGCAGGATGTGTTTGACATGTGATTTGACGGTGCTCTCGGCCACGGTCAGTTGATCGGCCAGTTGCGCATTGGTGGCGCCACTGGCCAGTAGCGCCAGTACCTCACGCTCGCGTCCGGTCAGCCGGGACAATCTGGAGGACTCTCGCGGCTCGCCGCCGCGATCCCGGGGCGCCGGGACCGCGTCGCGGAAACCGCCCACGGCCGACACCGCCATCCGGCTCTCCAGGCCCGTGGTCGCCGGCACGGCCTCGGCCAGATCAACGGCCGCCGCACAGGCCTGCGCGACCTGCCTGCGCTGTTCTTCAAGGCGCTGCAGCAATCCCGCCCGCTCATACGCCAACCCCACCCCCTCGGCGAACACCCGGAGCAGATCACGGTCCAGCGCGCTCAACGCACGGTCGCCAGCCATCACGTCGGCGTGCAACAGCCCGACGACGGAGGCGGAGGCCAGCACGGGCGCCACCACGTATTCCCGGCTCCCGGTGCTCTCGATGAGCGGCCGATAGGTGCGCGGTTCGTTCTGGGCGTCCTGCACGAGCGCGGGCAACCTCCGACGCACCACCTCGGCCTCGACCAACGGTGACGCCAACGGAATGCGCAACTCCCCGAGCCGTTGTCGGGACACCGTGGCGGGCCTGCCGCCGTCCGCCCGCAGCAGTTGTTCGGGGCACCACGTCGACCCACGCACCGTCGACATCAGCACCCGGTCGAACAGACCCACCGCGCAGAGCTCCCACGGCGCGATGTCGAGCACCTCCTCGGGCGTGTTCGCGCTGCGCACCCGGGCCAGCGCCTCGAGCAGTCCCGACAACGCATCCGAGATGCGATCACCGCTGAACACCGAGGCCCGTCGATGTTCGACACCCATCCGTTCCAGCTCCGCCGCGATCGCGTCCAAGTCCGCGGCGAGCGGAGCCGGCGCTGTCAACTCGGTACCGATGCGCGTGCCCCTCTCTGGAGCGAGCCGATGCGGTTCGCAATTTACTTACACCACCCATCTTTGGTGACGCGTATCACTTTGTCAAACCTCCATGCGATCGATTCCACCGCTTCTGACATGCGATGCATGTCAGAGCCGCGACGCCCGGAATTGACAGGGTCGGTCAGCCTTTAGTTATTATGAATTCACTAACTCCCCCCATACCTCGTGAGGTGGATCGTGCAGCCCAGAAAAGCCCTGTGGCCCGGCCGCTTGACCCTGCCCGCCATTGCCGCCCCGATGACCAGCGTGTCGGGGCCCGAACTGGTCACTGCCGCCTGCCGGGCGGGCGTGATCGGCGCCTTTCCCACCCACAACGCGCCGAGCACCGCGGATCTGCACACCTGGTTGCACACGATCGCCACCGAGTTGGCGTCCGCGGATTCACCTACCGCGCCGATGGCACCCAACCTGGTCGTGCACCGCTCCAACACCAGGCTGGACGCCGACCTGGACTGCCTGCTCGAGCACCGGCCCGAATTGGTGATCACCAGCGTGGGATCGCCGGCCCCCGCCGTGGCGAAACTGCACGCAGTGGGCACCGCGGTCTATGCCGATGTCGCCAGCCTGCAGCATGCCTGGCGGGCACTCGACGCCGGCGCCGACGGGTTGATCCTGCTGACCGCGGGCGCCGGCGGCCAGACCGGCTGGGCCAACCCGTTCGCGTTCGTGCGCGCGGTACGCGAACGGTATGAGGGGCCGGTCGTATTGGCCGGCGGCATCAGCGACGGCACCGCGATCCTGGCCGCCCAGGCGCTCGGCGTCGATCTGACCTATCTGGGCACCCGTTTCATCGCCACCCATCAGAGCGCCGCGTCCGACGGCTACCGGCACGCGCTGGTGCAGTCCACGCTCGACGACGTCCGGCTGTCCGACCGGGTGGGCGGCATCCCGGCCAGCCTGCTGGCCTGCTGGCTCGAGGAGCAGCAGGTCGGCGCCGAGTTGGCGGGGTTCTCCCAGGATCAGCTGTTGGACAACCGCACGGCCTGGAGTGCCGGGCACAGCGTGTCCGGCATCGCCGCGATCACCGATGTGGCAGATCTGGTCGCGGACCTCGTCGCGCAGTACCACGCTGCGCGGAACTCACTACGTGAATTAGTGATCGATGGCTAGCTTCGCAGCGGCACTGGGCTCCGTCCTCCGTACGTATCCCTCCCGTCACCAGTTGGAGGTGTTTGTCGGCCTACCCCTTGGAATCCGCACTTACACAATTAGTGTATGGGCATTCACTTTTCACCTCAAAGGATATCGATGCCAGCCCTGACTTCGGAGGTTGACACCACCTCCTCGACGTTCCTCGGCAACCACGAGATTCAGTCTGCCGCCGTCGCTGCCCTCAACGACCAGTTGGCGCTCGTCGCCGCCGGTGGCGGTGACCGCTACGTGCAGCGCCACCATGCGCGCGGCAAACTTCTCGCCCGCGAGCGGATCGAACTGCTCATCGACCGTGACGCACCCTTCATGGAGCTCTCACCGCTGGCGGCCTGGGGCACCGAATTCAATGTCGGCGCCGCGATCGTCACCGGTGTGGGCGTCATCAGCGGTGTCGAGTGCATGATCATCGCGCACGACCCCACCGTCCGGGGCGGCACGATGAACCCGTACACGCTACGAAAGAACCTGCGCGCGTTGGAGATCGCCCGCGTCAATCGGCTCCCGGTGATGTATCTCGTGGAATCCGGCGGCGCCGATCTGCCCACCCAGTCGGAGCTGTTCGTGCACGCCGGCCGCATCTTCCGCGACCTGACCGAACTCTCCTCGATGGGCATCCCCACCATCTCCCTCGTCTTCGGCAACTCCACCGCGGGTGGCGCCTACGTACCGGGCATGTGCGATTACGCCGTGTTGGTGGACAAGGGCGCCAAGGTGTTCCTGGGCGGTCCGCCGCTGGTGAAGATGGCCACCGGTGAGGACGCCGACGACGAATCACTCGGCGGTGCGGACATGCACACCCGGGTATCGGGTCTCGGCGACTACTTCGCGGTCGACGAGGTCGATGCCATCCGCATCGGCCGCGATATCGTCGCGCACCTCAACTGGCGCAAGCTGGGCCCCGGTCCGACCCAGCCCGCCGACGAACCGCTCTACGACAGTGAGGAACTGCTCGGCATCGCCTCCGGTGACTCGCGGGTGCCGTTCGACCCCCGCGAGGTCATCGCGCGCATCGTCGACGGCTCCCGGTTCTCCGAGTACAAGCCGCGCTACGGCACCAGCCTGGCCACCGGTTGGGCCACCATCCACGGCTTCCCGGTCGGTATCCTGACCAACACCCGCGGTGTGCTGTTCAGCGAGGAGTCCAAGAAGGCCACCGAGTTCATCCTGTTGGCCAACCAGACCGACACGCCGTTGATCTTCCTGCAGAGCGTCACCGGCTTCATGGTCGGCGCCGAATACGAGCAGGGCGGCATCATCAAGGACGGCGCCAAGATGATCAACGCCGTCACCAACAGCACCGTCCCGCACATCACCATCAACATGGGCGGCTCCTTCGGCGCCGGCAATTACGGCATGTCCGGTCGCGCCTACGATCCCCGCTTCATGTTCAGCTGGGTGAACGCCAAGCTCGCCGTGATGGGTGCCGCCCAGTTGGCCGGCGTGCTGTCCATCGTCGGCAAGGCGGCCGCCGAGGCTGCCGGGCGCGAATTCGACCATGAGGCCGACGCCGTGCGCACCGCGCAGATCGAAGAACAGATCGAGAAGGAATCGCACTCCTTCTTCGTCTCCGCGCGCATCTACGACGACGGCGTCATCGACCCTCGCGATACCCGCTCGGTGCTCGGAATGGCCCTTTCCGCAGCACATTCCAATGTCGTCTCCGGCCGCCGCGGTTTCGGCGTATTCAGGATGTGAGGAACGTGACAGACACTCTGCCCATCAGGAAGCTGCTCATCGCCAACCGCGGTGAGATCGCATCGCGGGTCATCCGCACCGCACGCGAGATGGACATCGCCACCGTCGCGCTGTACTCGGATGCCGACCGGTTCGCGCCCTACGTCACCGAGGCCGACGAATCGGTTCACCTGCCCGGTACCGCACCCGCGGACACCTATCTGCGGGCCGATCTGGTGCTGCGCGCCGCCATCGACACCGGCGCCGACGCCATCCATCCCGGCTACGGATTCCTTTCCGAGAACGCTGATTTCGCACGGTCCTGCGCGGCCGCCGGCATCATCTTCGTCGGCCCCAGCCCGGAGGCCATCGCGGCGATGGGCTCGAAGATCGCGGCCAAGGAGATGATGTCGGCCGCCGGTGTGCCGGTGCTGCCCGGCGTCACCGTGGCTGCGGAGACCGACGGTGTCGATCCCGTTCTGCTGGACCGGGCCGCCACCGAGATCGGCTTCCCGATCCTGGTGAAAGCCGCTTTCGGCGGCGGCGGGCGGGGCATGCGCATCGTGCGCGATGTCAGCGGTCTGGCCGAAGCGGTCTCCGGCGCCCGCCGTGAGGCGGCCTCGGCATTCGGTGACGGCACCGTCTTCCTGGAGAAGTTCGTCGAATCCCCGCGCCACATCGAGGTACAGATCTTCGGTGACAGCCACGGCACCGTGGTGCACCTGGGCGAACGCGAATGCTCGATCCAGCGTCGCTACCAGAAGATCATCGAAGAAGCGCCCTCCACCGTCGTCGACGAGGCGCTGCGCGGCGAACTCGGACGGGCGGCCGTGGCCGCCGGACAGGCACTCGCCTACGAGGGTGCCGGCACCGTCGAATTCGTGATGGCCCCCGACGGGGCGTTCTACTTCCTGGAGGTCAACACCCGACTGCAGGTCGAACACCCGGTCACCGAACTGGTCACCGGCGTCGACCTGGTCGCCGCCCAGCTGCAGGTGGCCGCCGGGGCCGAACTGCCCGCCGAGCTGCGCGACACGACGCCCAACGGGCACGCCGTCGAGGTCCGGCTGTACGCCGAAGACGTTGCCGCCGGGTTCATCCCCGTCTCGGGCACCCTGTCGACCCTCGAGTTCCCCGATCTCGCCGGGGTGCGCATCGACGCCGGCTTCACCTCCGGCTCGACGGTCAGCACCTTCTACGACCCGATGCTGGCCAAGGTCATCGGCTACGGCCGCACCCGCGACGAGGCGTGCGCCCGGGTGGCCCGGGCACTGCTGGAGACCCGCATCCACGGGGTCCGCACCAACCGCGACCTGCTGATCGGCATCCTGCGTGAACCCGAGTTCCGCGCCGGGGCCATCGACACCGGCTATCTGGATCGCCACCTGCCGGTCAGCCTGATCCGGTCCACCGGCACCGCCGACCGCACCCACGCAGTGGTGGCGGCCATCGCGGCGCAGGCCGGGCGGCGCCAGGAAACGGCCATCCTGCCCGGGCTGCCCTCGGGCTGGCGCACGCTGTCCAGTCAACCGCAGACCGCGAGCTTCACCGTCGGCGAGGACACCATCGACGTCAGCTACAAGTTCCTGCGTGGCCGGTTCACCGCCGAGGTCGGCGACTGGAAACCGGCACTGCACATCCTGGGTTCCAGTTCCACCCTGGTCGACGCGGTGATCGACGGTGTTCGTCGCCAATATCACGTGAACCACACCGGCACAACGCATTACGTGGACAGCTCACTGGGATCCAGTGCACTCGACGAGGTCGAGCGCTTTCCGGACCCGAGCGCCGCCCAGGAGGCCGGTTCGCTGCTGGCCCCGATGCCCGGCGCGGTGGTGCGCATCGAGGTCATCGAGGGCACCGCGGTCACCGCAGGCACGCCCATCGTGGTGCTGGAGGCCATGAAGATGGAGCACACCGTGCGGGCACCCGCCGACGGCGTGGTGGCCTCGATATCGGTGTCCGCCGGTGAACAGGTCGAGTCCGGTCAGGTGCTGGCGGTGGTGCAGGACAGCGAAGACGGAGCCGGCTCATGACCGTGAGCTACGAGGTACACAACGGCATCGCCTGGCTGACCATCGATCGCCCGGAGGCCCGCAACAGCCTCAACAAGGCGGTTCGGGACGGCCTGTTCGCCGGGGTGCGCCGGTTCAACGGCGACGACGCGGCCAAGGTCCTGGTGCTGACCGGCGCCGGCGACAAGGCCTTCTGCGCCGGCGGTGACCTCAAGGAGATGTCGGCCAACCAATTGACCGTTCCGCCCGTCGATTTCGTCCCCCAGTTCGGGCGCAACATCACCGTGGACAAACCCACCATCGCCGCGGTCAACGGGGTGGCCTTCGCCGGCGGGTTCCTGCTGGCCCAGACCTGCGATCTGTGTATCGCCGCCACCACCGCCCAGTTCGGCATCACCGAGGTCAAGGTCGGCCGCGGATCACCGTGGGCAGCACCGCTACCGCTGATGATCCCGCGACGTGTCGCGATGGAGCTCACCCTCACCGGCGCCCCGCTGTCCGCACAACGGGCCTATGAGATCGGTTTCGTCAACCGGCTCGCCGAACCGGCGGAGTTGCGTGCGGTCACCCAGGCCTTCGCCGAACAGATCGCCGCGAACGCACCGCTGTCGGTGGCCGCCGGTAAGAAGACGGTGGCACTGACCGCCGAACACCCGCTCAGCGAGGCCTTCGATCGTGCCGAAACACTCTGGGAACCCGTATATCTGAGTGCAGACGCGCAAGAGGGCATGGCGGCGTTCCGGGACAAGCGCAAGCCGCTGTGGCAAGGAGCATGATGGCACTGGACTTCCCCGCCCTGCTGGCGGACCTGCGGACCGATTCCGACCAGCTGTTGGCCCACCTCTCGAAACTGCCCGCCGAGAGGTGGCAGGCAGCCACTCCCGCGCAGTCCTGGAGCATCCAGGACCAGGTGTCGCATCTGGCCTACTTCGACGGCGCCGCGTTGCTGGCCCTGACCGACCCGACCGGCCTGCGTACCACCGCCGACGAGTTGATGGCCGCAGGAATGGATTTCCCGGATCGCCTTGCCGTGCAGTACCGCACCATGGCTCCCGCGGACCTGCTGGATTGGTTCGCCGACATTCGGCGCGACCTGCTGGCCGCCTTCTCCGACGAAGATCCCAAGCGCCGGGTGCCCTGGTTCGGACCCGATATGAGTGTCGCCTCGTCGGCAACCGCTCGCCTGATGGAAACCTGGGCGCACGGTCGCGACGTCTACGACACCATCGCGGTCTGCCCGGCCGCCAGTGGCGGGCTGCGCAGCATCGCCCACCTCGGTGTGGTCACCTTCGCGTTCTCCCACCTGCATCACGGACTGGAGGTCCCCGAGGCCCCCGTCCATGTGGCACTGACCTCCCCGACCGGTGAACTGTGGACCTGGGGACCGGCCGGTGCCGAGAACCGGATCAGCGGAACGGCCGAGGATTTTGTGCTGGTGGTCACCCAGCGCCGGCACTGGTCGGAGACCGGCCTCACGGTGGTCGGTGAGGTGGCGACCGGTTGGCTGGACATCGCCCAGGCGTTCGCCGGGGCGCCCAGCCGCCGCCTGCCCTCGAAGGTGCAGGCATGAAGCCCCCGGTACGCATCGGCAACGCGTCGGCGTTCTACGGCGACCGGCTCGCCGCCATGCGCGAGCTGATCGACAACGCCGAAATCGACGTCATCACCGGTGATTACCTCGCCGAGCTCACCATGCTCATCCTGTGGAAGGCCAAGAAGAAGAACCCCGAGGCCGGATACGCGCACACGTTCCTCACCCAGTTCGCCCAGGTCGTCACCGACTGCGCAACACGCGGGATCAAGGTTGTCGTCAACGCCGGCGGGCTCAACCCGGCCGGTTGCGCCGACCGGGTCCGCGCCATCGCCGCCGAGGCAGGTGTGACGCTCGAGGTCGCGTACGTCGAAGGTGACGACATCCTGGCCGAGGTGCCCGCACTGTTGGCTTCCGGGGTGCCGTTCACCCACCTGGATACCGGTGTCGAGCTCAAAAGCGCCGCAGTACAGCCGGTGTCGGCGAACGCCTACCTGGGTGGCTGGGGTATCGCCTCGGCGCTGTCGCGCGGTGCCGATGTCGTGGTCACCGGCCGGGTCACCGATGCCGCGCTGGTCGTCGGCGTCGGTGCGTGGTGGCACGACTGGCACCGCACCGACTACGACGCGCTGGCGGGTGCGGTGGCCGCAGGCCACATCGTCGAATGCGGACCGCAGGCCTGCGGCGGCAACTACTCGCAGCTGGGCGAGGTGATCGACCGTCGCTACCCGGGCTCCCCGATCGTCGAGTTGAACGGTGACGGCAGCTTCGTCATCACCAAGACCGCGAACACCGGTGGTGTGGTCTCCCCGGGTACCGTCACCGCGCAGCTGCTCTACGAGGTGGCCGGGCCGGCGTATGCCAACCCCGATGTGGTGGCCCATTTCGACACCATGTCGGTCACCCAGGAGGCCCCGGACCGGGTACTGGTCGCGGGCACCACCGGGTCGGCCCCGCCGGACACACTCAAGGTCGCCATGAACTACATCGGCGGCTACCGCAACACCATGACCATGGCCATCACCGGTCTGGACATCCAGGAGAAGGCCGACTGGGCGACCGATCAGCTGCTCGAGATCCTCGGTGGCCGAGACCGATTCGATGCCCTGGACATCGAGCTGTTGCGCTACGACAAGGAAGACCCGGCCAGCATGGCCGAGGCCACCGCACATCTGCGGGTGTCGGTCAAGGATCGCGACCGCGGCAAGGTCGACCGGGCGTTCTCCAACGCCGTGATCGAGCTCTACGTCGCCGGCTACGCGGGTTTCTACACCACCACGCCGCCGTCGGCGGCCACCGAATTCGGCATCTACTGGCCGACTCTGGTGCCCGCGTCGGCCGTCGAACACGTCGTGGTGCATGCCGACGGCTCCCGGGAGATCATCGTGCACCCGGACGCCGCGCCGCTGGCGTCCATGGCCGTCCCGACACCGTCCGACGAGCCGCCGGTGGACCTGGGCCCGGTCACCAGACGCCCGCTCGGCTCGGTGGTGGCGGCCCGTTCCGGCGACAAGGGCGGCAACGCCAACATCGGTGTCTGGACCGATACCGACGAGCGCTGGCGCTGGCTGCAATCCCACCTGACCGTCGAACGCTTCACCGAACTGGTCCCCGAGGTGGCCGGTTTCACGGTGCGCCGCTACGTCTTCGACAACCTGCGGGCACTGAACTTCGTCGTGGTGGGCTTCCTCGGCGAAGGGGTGGCATCCTGCACCCGGCCCGACGCGCAGGCCAAGTCGTTCGGTGAGTACGTGCGTATCCTGCACACCGACATCCCGGACACGTTGGTCTAGTCATGGACTTCGAGCAATCCACCGAGCACAAGGATCTGCGCACCGCCGTCGCCGCGGTGACCGCGAAGTACGGTTCGGGATACTTCGCCGAACGTGCGGAGGCGCACGAACCCACCCATGAGCTGTGGGTCGAGTTGGCCAGGCACGGGTTCATCGGCATCAATTTCCCCGAGGAGTTCGGCGGTGGCGGTGCCGGCATGGCCGAGCTGGCCATCGTGTGCGAGGAGACCGCGGCCGCGGGCTGCCCGCTGCTGCTGATGCTGGTGTCCAGCGCGATCTCCGGGGAGCTGCTGGCCCGGTACGGCAGCATCGAGCAGCAGCGGGAATGGTTGCCGGCGATGGCCGGCGGCGAGACCAAGGTGGTCTTCGCGATCACCGAACCGAATGCGGGTTCCAACACCCGGCACATCGCGACCTCCGCCACCCGCGACCAGGGTGACTATCTGCTCAACGGCACCAAGTACTACATCTCCGGGGTGGACGAGGCCGGTGCGCTGATCGTCGTCGCACGCACCGCTCCGGAGCGGCTGTCGCTGTTCCTGGTGCCCACCGATGCGCCCGGGCTGATCGCACAACGGCTGCCGGTGGGCATCAATCTGCCCGAGAAGCAGTTCACCCTGCACTTCGACAATGTCCGGGTGCCGGCGGCCAACCTGCTGGGTACCGAACACGAGGGCTTCCGGCAGGTGTTCGACGGGCTGAACCCCGAACGGATCACCGGCGCGGCCGTCTGTGTCGGCATCGGACGGCACGCCATCGACAAGAGCGCGGACTACGCGCGCAGCCGCACCGTGTGGGGTCCGCCGATCGGTTCCTACCAGGCGATCTCGCACCCGTTGGCCAAGGCCCGTATCGAGATCGACCTGGCCGCGCTGGCCACTGCCCGGGCCGCCTGGCTCTTCGACCAGGGCCTGCCCGCCGGGGAGGCCTCCAACGTCGCGAAATACACTGCCGCCGAAGCCGCCGAGGCCGCCGTCGACCGTGCCATCCAGGTGCACGGCGGCAACGGGATCTCCGCGGAGTACGGCCTGCTGCCCCAGTGGGGGCTGGCCCGGCTGCTCCAGATCGCACCCGTCAGTCGCGAGATGATCCTCAACTACATCGCGCAACACAGCCTCGATCTGCCTCGCTCGTACTGAGATCGGAATCCAGGATCATGAAACTGTCTCTGCAGCTCGGCTATTGGGGTGCGCAACCACCCGACAATCACGGCGAGTTGGTCGCCGCAGCCGAAGATGGCGGCTTCGATGCGGTGTTCACCGCCGAGGCCTGGGGTTCGGACGCATTCACCCCACTGGCCTGGTGGGGTAGCCGCACCACACGGATACGGCTGGGCACATCGGTGGCACAACTGTCGGCACGCAGCCCCACGGCCGCCGCGATGGCCTCGTTGACCCTCGATCATCTCAGCGGCGGACGGCACATTCTGGGGCTGGGTGTGTCCGGGCCGCAGGTCGTTGAGGGCTGGTACGGCCAGAGCTTCCCGAAACCGCTGGCGCGCACCCGTGAATACGTCGACATCGTCCGCCAGGTCTGGGCCCGCGACGCACCGGTCACCAGCCCCGGACCGCACTACCCGCTGCCACTGAACATCGAGGGCACAACGGGATTGGGTAAGTCGCTCAACTCGATCACCCACCCGCTGCGCGCCGATATTCCGATCATGCTGGGCGCCGAGGGACCGAAGAACGTTGCGCTGGCCGCCGAGATCTGCGACGGCTGGCTGCCGATCTTCTACACACCCCGGATGTCCGATACCTACAACGCCTGGCTGGATGAGGGTTTCGCGCGCCCCGGGGCACGACGCTCCCGCGCGGACTTCGAGATCTGCGCGACCGCCAACATCGTCGTCACCGAGAACCGGAGCGCCGCACTCACGGCGATGAAACCCAAACTGGCGCTGTACCTCGGCGGCATGGGGGCCGAGGACACCAACTTTCACGCCGACCTGTACCGCCGCTTTCACGCCGACCTGTACCGCCGCGCCGGGTACGGACCGGTGGTCGACGAGATCACCGCGTTGTTCCGATCCGGGCGTAAAGATGCTGCCGCCGAGTGCATTCCGGACGCGCTGGTCGACGACTCCGCCATCGTCGGCGATCTCGACCACATCCGCGAGCAGATCGCGGCATGGGAGGCCTCCGGCGTCACCAGCATGGTGCTCAACGCACGCAGTACCGAACAGATACACCAACTCAGCAGACTGGGAACGACGACATGATCGACATCACCGAGGGTCACCGCGTACGCACCCTGGCGCTACACCGCCCCGAGGCACTTAACGCCTTCAACGAGGCCCTCTACGACGCGGCCACGGTTGCCCTGCAGGAGGCGGCCGCCGACGACACCGTCTCGGTGGTCGTACTGACCGGCACCGGCCGGGCGTTCAGCGCCGGCAACGACCTGCTCGAGCTCCAGAACCGGGCTAGGGGCGCAGGATTCGCACCCGGTGAGTTCGGCTTCGACGGACTCATGAACACCCTGGCCGATTTCCCGAAACCCCTCATCTGCGCGGTGAACGGCATCGGCTTGGGCATCGGCACCACCATCCTCGGGTTTGCCGACCTGGTCTTCATGTCCAGCACCGCGCGACTGAAATGCCCGTTCACCGCCCTCGGCCTGGCCCCTGAGGCCGCGTCGTCATATCAGCTCCCCGCATTGATCGGTCGACAGAATGCAGCGTGGGTGTTGATGTCCTCCGAGTGGATCAGCGCGCAGGAGGCCCACGCGATGGGCTTGGCATGGCGCATCTGCGAACCGGACGAGCTGCTGGCCGAGACACTGCAGCATGCCGAGTTGCTGGCGTCGCGACCGCTGCCCAGCCTGCTGGCGGTCAAGGAGACACTCAACGCGCCGCGCCAAGCGGGCATCCGTGCCGCGCTCGAACTGGAGGACGCCTGGCTGCGACGACTGCTCGGCTCCCCGGACAATGCCCGCGCGCTGGCCGAGTTCGCCGGTGACGCCCGAACCCGCAGCTGAACGGGACCGGCGCCGCAACACCCTTGCCACCCCGCATCCCGGTTTACTAGGATATCCAAGTATCTCGGATCACACCGGGCCCCGCACACTTTGGACGGATGTCATGACCAAGAAAATTCAGCACTTCATCGACGGCAAGCGCAGCGACCTTGCCTCCACCCGCACCGCCGACGTGCTCAACCCCAGCACCGGCGAGGTCCAGGCCCAGGTTCTGCTGGCCAGCAAGAGCGATGTCGACACCGCGGTGTCCTCGGCCGTGCAGGCCCAGAAGGAATGGGCCGCCTGGAACCCGCAGCGTCGGGCACGCGTGATGATGAAGTTCGTCCAGTTGGTCAACGACAACGTGGACGAACTGGCCGAACTGCTCTCGATCGAGCACGGCAAGACCGTTCCCGACGCCAAGGGCGACATCCAGCGCGGTGTCGAGGTCATCGAGTTCGCCATCGGCATCCCGCAGCTACTCAAGGGAGAGTTCACCGAGGGCGCCGGCGGCGGTATCGACGTCTACTCCATCCGCCAGCCGCTTGGCGTGGTCGCCGGTATCACCCCGTTCAACTTCCCGGCGATGATCCCGCTGTGGAAGGCCGGCCCCGCGCTGGCCTGCGGTAACGCCTTCATCCTCAAGCCCTCCGAGCGTGACCCGTCGGTACCGGTCCGGTTGGCCGAGCTGTTCCTTGAGGCCGGGCTGCCCGCCGGCGTCTTCCAGGTCGTCCAGGGTGACAAAGAGGCCGTCGACGCCATCCTCACCCACCCCGACATCCAGGCCGTCGGCTTCGTCGGTTCCTCGGATATCGCGCAGTACATCTACTCGACCGCGGCCGCGCACGGCAAGCGCAGCCAATGCTTCGGTGGCGCCAAGAACCACATGATCATCATGCCCGACGCCGATCTCGACCAGGCCGTCGATGCGCTCATCGGTGCCGGTTACGGCAGTGCCGGCGAGCGCTGCATGGCGATCAGCGTCGCGGTGCCGGTCGGCGAGGAGACCGCAAATCGCCTGCGCAACAAGCTGGTCGAACGTGTCAAGCAACTCCGGGTCGGCCACAGCCTGGACCCCAAGGCCGACTACGGCCCGCTGGTCACCGGTGCCGCCCTGGAGCGGGTGCGCGACTACATCGGCCAGGGTGTGGCCGCCGGTGCCGAGATAGTGGTCGACGGCCGTGAGCGTGCCACCGATGAACTGACCTTCGACGATCAGGACCTGTCGAAGGGCTACTTCATCGGCCCCACCCTGTTCGATCACGTCACCACCGACATGTCCATCTACACCGACGAGATCTTCGGCCCGGTGCTGTGCATCGTCCGCGCACACGACTACGAAGAGGCGCTGAGCCTGCCCACCAAGCACGAGTACGGCAACGGTGTCGCGATCTTCACCCGCGACGGTGACGCCGCCCGCGACTTCGTCTCCCGCGTGCAGGTCGGCATGGTCGGCGTCAATGTGCCGATCCCGGTTCCGGTGGCCTACCACACCTTCGGGGGCTGGAAGCGCTCCGGCTTCGGCGATCTCAACCAGCACGGACCGGCCTCGATCCAGTTCTACACCAAGGTCAAGACCGTCACCGAGCGCTGGCCCTCGGGTATCAAGGACGGCGCCGAGTTCGTCATCCCCACGATGCAGTAACGCTGACCATGTCGATGTTCGATATGACTGACGACGACCGCGTCATCACCGAAACGGCTGCCGCGTTCGCCGCCAAACGCCTTGCGCCCCATGCCCTGGAATGGGATGAGACCAAGCACTTCCCCACCGAGGTGCTGCGCGAGGCCGCCGAATTGGGCATGGCGGCGATCTACTGCGGTGAGGATGTCGGCGGCAGTGGCCTGCGCCGCATCGATGCCGTTCGCATCTTCGAGGAACTGGCCGCCGCCGACCCGGCACTGGCCTCGTTCATCTCGATCCACAACATGTGCGCCTGGATGGTCGACACCTACGGCAACCGGGAGCAGCGCAAGACCTGGGTGCCCAAGTTGGCCTCCATGGAGGCCATCGCCAGCTACTGCCTCACCGAACCGGGCGCCGGATCGGATGCCTCGGCGTTGCGCACCAAGGCGGTTCGTGACGGCGACGACTGGGTGCTCGACGGTGTCAAACAGTTCATCTCCGGGGCCGGCGTCTCCGACGTCTACCTGGTGATGGCGCGCACCGGCGCAGAAGGCCCGAAGGGTATCTCCGCGTTCCTGGTCGAAAAGGGCACGCCGGGGCTGAGTTTCGGCGCCAACGAGGCCAAGATGGGCTGGAACACCCAGCCCACCGCGCAGGTCATCCTGGAGCAGGTGCGGGTACCGGCGGACGCACTGCTCGGTGGGCCCGAAGGCGCGGGCACCGGGTTCGGGATCGCCATGAACGGGCTCAACGGCGGCCGCATCAACATCGCCGCCTGTTCACTCGGCGGTGCTCGCACCGCCCACGAGAAGGCGGCCGGCTACGTGCGCGACCGGGTGGCGTTCGGTGGATCGCTCATCGACGAGCCCACCATCCGATTCACCCTTGCCGATATGGCGACCGCGCTGGAGACCTCGCGGATCATGTTGTGGCGGGCCGCATCCGCCCTCGATGCCGGATCCCCGGACAAGGTCGAGCTGTGCGCCATGGCCAAGCGCTACGTCACCGACTCCTGCTTCGATGTCGCCGACTCCGCACTGCAGTTGCACGGCGGATACGGCTATCTCAAGGAGTACGGGCTGGAGAAGATCGTCCGGGACCTGCGGGTGCACCGAATCCTGGAGGGCACCAACGAAATCATGCGAGTGGTCATCGGCCGGGCGGAAGCTGCCCGGGCGCGGGCCGCCGGATAAGGAAGGTCGCAGGAGAATGAGCTCAGAGACAAACACCGTCGCTTTTCTGGGGCTGGGCAACATGGGTGGCCCGATGGCCGCCAACCTGGTGGCCGGTGGGTACACCGTGCACGGCTTCGACCTGGTCGCCGACCTGCGTGATGCCGCAGCGGCCAAGGGGGTCAAGACCTTCGACACCGGCGCGGCCGCGGTCGCCGAGGCCGATGTGGTGATCACCTCGCTGCCCAACGGCGCCATTGTCAAGAGCTGTTATGCCGAGGTGCTGCCCGCGGCCAAGGCCGGTGCGCTGTTCATCGACACCTCGACGATCTCGGTCGACGATGCCCGCGAGATCCACCGCCAGGCCCTCGAGGGTGGGTTCGCCCAGCTCGACGCACCGGTGTCCGGCGGCATCAAGGGTGCTGCCGCCGGCACCCTGGCGTTCATGGTCGGCGGTGAGGACGATGCCTTCGAGAAGGCCGAGCCGGTGCTGGATCCGATGGCGGGCAAGGTCATCCACTGTGGCAGCGCCGGTGCCGGACAGGCCGCCAAAGTGTGCAACAACATGGTCCTCGCGGTGCAGCAGATCGCCATCGGCGAGGCCTTCGTGCTGGCCGAGAAGCTGGGCCTGGACAAGCAGTCGCTGTTCGACGTGATCACCGGGGCGACCGGAAACTGCTGGTCGGTCAGCGTCAATTGCCCGGTGCCCGGCCCGGTGCCCACCTCGCCGGCCAACAACGAGTTCAAGCCGGGCTTCGCGACCGCGCTGATGAACAAGGATCTGGGTCTGGCGATGGCCGCGGTCGATTCGACGGGGTCTTCGGCCCCGCTGGGCACCCACGCCGCGCAGATCTACGAGGAGTTCAACAAGGAGCACGCCGCATTGGACTTCAGCGCCGTCATCGAGGCGCTGCGCAACGGCTGATCACCCCGCGATTTACGCACATTCGGTAACCGTGAGCGTTACCGAATGTGCGCAAATCGCGTCCTCACGCGGCGCTCGGGGTGTGCTCGGCCCACCACTGCTCGTGCAGGCGCCGACATCGGGCCAGTCGCAGCGCGTCCTCGGCGCCGCTGTAGTCCGTGCGGACCGCGACCGCGGGTCGCGGGCCCCCGGCACCGTCGCCGTCGATGAACACGGTCGCCAGCCCGGCTGCGTTCGCGTCCCGCAACCCGGCGGCCGAGCCGACGACCGCGAGCGCGTCCTGGGGTGCAACCCCCAACTCGGCCAGCGCGTGGCCGAACAGCGCCGTCCCGCGCGGCGGGACACCGATATCGTCGGCGGTCACCACGTTCTCCACCAGGCCCGCACCGACCAGCTGAGCCACCAGCGGCTGTGCCCACCGGCGGCGCCCGTCGGTCACCACACTGACCGGGACATGCGCGACGAAACAGTCGGTGACCAGGTCGCCCAGACCGGCGCGCGGCGCCAGTCCGGCGTCCAGGATCATCTCGTCGAACATCATGTCCTTGGTCGCGCAGATCTCGTCGACCAGGAGGTTGACCAGCACATCGCACTCGGTGCCGACACAGCGTTTGCGCAGCTCCGCGGCGACCCGGAGCCGTTCGTCGGGCAGTGCCAGCAGCTGCCGGTACCGCTCCACGCTCCACTCCAGCGACAGGTTCAGGGCGGCAAATGCCGCGTTGAACACCGCGCGATAGCCGTCGAACCGCAGGTCGGCCATGGCGTCGAGATCGAAGATCACCGCCCGCAGCGGATCGGTGTGGCGAAACCAGAACGTCCCCGTGGATGTCTCCCCTTGCATGTCCGCTACAGTGGCGCAGATCACATGTCGGGCGCGTCCCCCGGGTGGGGGATCTCCGAGGCCAAGTTCGACGTCCCCGGGCGTTCGCGGCTCTATCGTTGACCCATGGCGCCGCCGGACCCGATGCGCCTTGTGCTGGTCGATGACCACGAGATGGTCATCGAAGGCCTCAAGGTCATGCTCACCGCCTTCACCGACCGGGTCGAGGTGGTGGGCCAGGCCGTGGGCGCCGAACGCGCGCTCGACGTCGTCGCCGACCTCGATCCCGACATCGTGCTGTGTGATGTCCGCATGCAGGGCCTGTCCGGGCTCGACCTGTGCCTGGCCCTGCGCGAACGCGACCCGGACCGCCGGGTGGTGATGCTGTCGGTCTACGAGGACGAGCAGTACCTGTTCCAGGCGCTGCGGGTCGGGGCGGCCGGGTACCTGCTCAAGAGCATCCGCAGCGACGAGCTGGTCCGCCAGCTGGAACTGGCCCACCAAGGCCAGACCGCGATCGATCCGGGGATGGCGGCCCGCGCCGCGGACACGGCAGCCCGGCTGCAACGCGACGAGTTCTGGCCCGGTGCCAGGCAAGGGCTGACCCAGCGCGAGAGCGAGATCTTGTCGCATGTGGTCAGCGGGCTGTCCAACCGTGGTATTGCCACCAAACTGGTGATCGGCGACGAGACCGTCAAAACCCACCTGAGCTCCATCTACCGCAAGCTCGGGGTCAGCGACCGCACCGGCGCGGTGGCCACCGCCCTGCGCGAGGGCATCTATCAATGAACCTCAACATCTCCCCGAGTCGCTCCGCTCCCACCCGCCGCACGGTGCTGACCGCCGACCGGGAACTGGCGCTGCTGCGCGGGTTGATCGAGGCCACCTCCCGCGGGCCGGGTGTCGAACCGCTCGCCGCGGCCGCGGCCCAGATGATCACCGACGCCACCGCGACCGACGTCTGCTTCGTGCACGTGCTCGACGACACCGAACGATCATTGACCTTGACCGGTGCCACCCCGCCGTTCGACAGCGAGGTCGGCAAAATCCGGCTACCCCTGGGCCAGGGCATCTCCGGCTGGGTGGCCAGCAACCGCGAACCCGTGGTGATCGGGCACGACAAGGAATCCGACCCGCGCTACCTGCCCTTCGAATCGCTGCGCGGGTCCGATTTCACCTCGATGGTGTCGGTGCCGATGCAGACCGATCCCGGTGGACTGGTCGGCGTGCTGAACGTGCACACCGTGGCACGCCGCGAATTCACCGCCCGCGATGTCGAACTGCTGCTGGTGATCGGGCGACTGATCGCAGGCGCGCTGCACCAGGCCCGGCTGCACCGCCAGCTGGTGGCCCGCGAACGGGCGCACGAGAATTTCGTCGAGCAGGTCATCGAGGCCCAGGAACTGGAACGACGGCGGCTGGCCGGTGATATCCACGACGGCATCTCGCAGCGGTTGGTCACCCTGTCCTACTGGCTGGATGCGGCCAGCCGCGCCGTCGCCGACAGCCCGGCACTGGCCGGTGAGCAGCTCGGCAAGGCCCGCGAACTGGTGGACCTGACACTGGCCGAGGCCCGGGCGGCGATCGGCGGGCTGCGACCACCGGTGCTCGACGATCTCGGGCTGGCCGGTGGGCTGGCCAGCCTGGCCCGGTCCATCCCGCAGCTCGAACTCGAGGTGGAGCTCGCCGACCAACGCCTCCCCGATCACATCGAGCTGGCGCTGTACCGGATCGCCCAGGAGTGTCTGCAGAACGTCGTCAAACACGCCAGGGCCGGCCGGGCCCGATTGGCGTTCAGCCTGCGCGACGATACGGCGTGTCTCGAAATCGCCGATGACGGAATCGGTTTCGACACCCTCGAACACCCGCTCGGCGGTGACGACATGGGCGGTTACGGACTGCTGTCGATGGCCGAGCGCGCCGAGATCGTCGGCGGCCGACTGCACATCCGGTCGCGGCCCGGTGCCGGGACCACGGTCACCGCGACGATCCCGCTGCCGAATGCCGCCGAGCGCTCAGAAGTCCCCGGAATGGCGGCGCAACGTCTCGATCGCGGTGGCCAGTGAGCGCGACTGCTCCTCGGTGATGCCGATATCGGCGAACACATCCTTGTTCAGGGTCTCGGTGGCGTCCTCGACCGTCGAGCGCCCCAGATCGGTCAGCCGGACCAACGTGGTGCGGCCGTCGGTCGGATGCGGAAGACGTTCCACCAGACCGTCGCTCTCCAACCGGCGGATCGCGTGCGTGACGCTGGTGACGTGCACCTGCAAGCGGTCCGAGGCCTTGGTGATGGGCAACTCGCCGTGCCGGGTGAAGGCCAGCAGCCGCAGCAGTTCGAATCGGGAGAAACTCAGGTCGTAGGGCCGTAGCGCGGTCTCCACCCGGGCCAGCAGGATTTGGTGGGCGCGCATCACCGAGGTGACGGCCACCATGCCACCGGCGACATCGGCCCAGCCGGCCCGCTCCCAGTTGTCGCGGGCCAGCGCGATCGGGTCATGGTCGGCCGGGTGTGAGGGCATCCCTTTTCATACCGTCTCCCGGCGAGCAGACGCAAAACTGTCAATTTCCAGCCAAGAATTGCAGTTTCATGTTCCCCCGCAAGCGGGAGGTACCCTCAGCTCGCGAGGAATCCGCATGGCTACAACTGCCTTTCCAGCAGCACCTTTCCGTCATCGGCCGAAACCAGTTGCACGGAGGCGATTTCGCTCTGCCGCATCGGGGTGTTCCCGCTGGGCAGTGCGGTCGCACCGGAAAGTCCCAGCCAGGTGGCGATCTGGGTGCGGCTGCCGTCCCGGCCGATCACCACCATGCCCAGATTCTGGGGCGGGGCGTCGCGGCGTCCCCAGTCGCCATAGCTGCACGCCATGTCGATACGGGTGCCCCAGCTGTAGTTTGAGAGTGCGATGCTGGCGTTGATCGGCGTCTCGGAGACCTTGCCCATCTCCAGCATGGCCACGGCCGGTGGCGAATCCTGCTGCAGACCAAGGATCTCCGGTCGGATCACCGCCACCAGCCCGATGGCCAGCAGGGCGGCGGCCAATCCGAGAGCGGCGGTGGTCAGCCAGCGACCACGGCGCTGACGTACCCGGACCCGGGCGAGCACGTCACCGCGCAGTGTGGGCGGAAGCTCCGGTTCGCGCTCCATCGAGTCCAGATCGGCCAGGTCCAGCATGCCCAGCAGCGCGGGCATGCCGGTCAGCTCACCGACCGCGGCCCTGCAGTGCTCGCAGCCCTGCAGATGGGTCTCGAACTCGCGGCGTTCGGCCGGGGACAACGCACCCAACACATAGCTGGCGTCCCAGGTGGCGTACCGATCGTGGGCGCCCGAGCGGGGTGCCGGGAAATCGGTCATCGGGTCACCCCCATCTCCTGCAGGTTGAGTCTCAGTGCACGTACCGCATAGTGCAATCGCGATTTCACGGTGCCTTCGGCGATGCCGAGGTCCGCGGCAATCTGGGCGGTGCTCCAGCCCTGGTAGTAGGCCCGCCGAATCACCGCGCGGTGGTCCTCGGAGAGTTCGGCCAGTGCGGTGCTGATGAGTAATCGGTCCAACGCGGTGTCCACTTCATCCGGGCCGGCGCGCTCGGCGACCAATTCCAGATCGGGGGTGCCGGTCTCATGGCGGGCACGCGCACTGCGTCGCTCGTCGATCACGAGATTACGCGCGACGGTGAACAGCCACGGGCGCACGGAACGGTCCGGATCGGCCAGGACCTCCGGATGGTTCCAGGCGCGCACCAGGGTCTCCTGTACGACGTCCTCGGCACGCGCAGCATCGCCGGTCAACCTCAGCGCATAACGCCACAGCGGTCCCGCGTGCTCGTCGTACAGTGCCCGCATCATCGCGGCCTCCGGATCGTCCACTCCCAACCTCCGTCTGGTGATACGACGTGGGTGGTGACCCGGTTCAGACGTTAGGCCAACAAGGTGAGAATGCGCGGACCGTCGGCGGTCACCGCGACGGTGTGCTCCCAGTGCGCTGCCCGGGATCCGTCGGTGGTGACGACCGTCCAGTCGTCGTCGAGGACCTTGGTGTTGGTGGTGCCCAGGGTCAGCATCGGTTCGATCGCCAGCACCGACCCGACCTCCAGGTAGGGGCCACGGCCGGGTGAGCCCTCGTTCGGCAGGAACGGGTCCATGTGCATCTCGCGGCCGATGGCGTGCCCGCCGTAACCGGCGACGATGCCGTACTTGCGGTCGTCGCGGGCCTCGGCGGCGTGGGTGCCGGTCTCGATCGCGTGGCTCACATCGGTCAGCCGGTTGCCCGGCACCATCGCCGCGATACCCGCCTCCATGGAGAACCGGGTGGCGGCCGAGAGCAACTCGTCGGCCTCGATCAGGGCGCCCACCCCGAAGGTGACGGCCGAGTCGCCGTGCCAGTCGTCGAGGATGGCACCGCAGTCGATGGACACCAGGTCACCGGCGGCCAGCACCTCGGAGTCCGACGGGATACCGTGCACCACCCGGTCGTTGACCGAGGCGCAGACGGTGGCCGGGAAGCCGTGGTAGCCCAGGAACGACGGGACGCCACCGCCGTCCCGGATGACGGATTCGGCGATCCGATCCAGATCGCCGGTGCTGACACCGGGAGCGGCGGCCTGCCGGACCGCCTGGAGCGCGGCGGCCACCAGCGCGCCGGCGGCGGCCATCGCATCCAGTTCACCCGGACTGCGTTGCGGAACGACCTTACGACGCAGGCCAGGCACCGAAATCATGGCGGCGTTACTTGCCGAGCGCGGCCAGCGCCCGGGCGAACACCTCGTCCAGCGAGCCGACGGCGTCGACGGTCTTGAGTTCGTCGGCGTAGTAGTCGAGCAGCGGCGCGGTCTCGTCGCGGTAGACCTTGAAGCGGTTGCGGATGACGTCCTCGGTGTCGTCGGCGCGGCCGCGGCCCTTGAGCCGCTCTACCAGTTCGTCCTCGGGGACCCGGAACTCGACGACGGCGTCGAGCTGCAGACCGCGCTTGGCCAGCATCTCCTTGAGCGCCTCGGCCTGTTCGACCGAACGCGGGAAGCCGTCGAGGATGAATCCGGCGGCCGCGTCGTCGTGGTCGATGCGATCGTCGACCAGGGCATTGGTCAGGGTCGCGGGCACCAGGTCACCGGCGTCCAGGTACTTCTTGGCCTCGATGCCCAACGGCGTGCCGTTGCTGATGTTGTGGCGGAACAGGTCCCCGGTGGAGATCTGCGGGATGCCGAGCTGAGCGGCCAGCTTCTCCGCCTGGGTTCCTTTACCGGCGCCGGGCGGTCCGAGCAAAACAATTCTCACTTGAGGAACCCTTCATAGTTGCGCTGCATCAACTGGCTTTCGATCTGCTTCACGGTGTCCAGGCCGACGCCGATCATGATCAGCACCGCGACACCACCGAACGGCAGGTTCTGCAGGGTGGCACCACCGCTGCCGGCCTGCAGGAACACATTCGGGAGGACAGCGATTGCACCGAGGTAGATCGAGCCCGGCAGGGTGATCCGGCTCAACACGTACTTGAGATAGTCGGCGGTCGGCTTACCCGGGCGGATGCCGGGGATGAACCCACCGAACTTCTTCATCTCATCGGCACGCTCTTCGGGGTTGAACGTGATCGACACGTAGAAGTACGTGAAGAAGACGATCAGACCGAAGTAGACGGCGATGTGCGTGATGCTGGTCGGGTTGGACAGATGGTTGGCGACGAACGAACTCCACCACCCGGTGCCCGGATTGGCGCGGCCGCTGTCGATGAGCTGGGTGATCAGCTGCGGGATGTATATCAGCGAGGAGGCGAAGATCACCGGGATCACGCCCGCCTGGTTGACCTTCAGCGGCAGGTAGGTCGACGTGCCGCCATACATGCGTCGGCCCACCATTCGCTTGGCGTACTGGACGGGGATCCGGCGCTGACCCTGCTCGACGAACACCACGCCGACCAGAATGGCCAGGGCGCCGATGCAGACGAAGGTGAAGACCAGGCCGCCGCGGGCGTCCAGGATCATCTTGCCCTCGGACGGGATGCGGGCGGCGATACCGGCGAAGATCAGCAGCGACATGCCGTTGCCGATACCGCGCTCGGTGACCAGCTCGCCCATCCACATCACCAGGGCGGCGCCGGCGGTCATGACCAGCACGATGACGACCAGGCCCCAGATGGACGAGTCGTCGATGATCTCCAGCGAGCAGCCCTGCAGCAGGGCGCCGTTGGCAGCCATCGCCACGATGCTGGTGGCCTGCAGGATCGCGAGGGCGATCGACAGATAACGCGTGTACTGCGTCATCTTGGCCTGACCCGCCTGCCCCTCCTTGCGGAGCTGCTCGAAACGCGGGATGACGACGGTCAGCAGCTGCACGATGATGCTCGCCGTGATGTACGGCATGACGCCGACGGCGAAGATCGACAGCTGCAGCAGCGCGCCACCGGAGAACAGGTTGATCAGCGAGTAGATCTGCGCCGAATCACCACCGCTGACCTGGTCGATGCACTGCTGGACGTTCGGATAGTTGACCCCGGGCGACGGGACGGCCGCGCCGACGCGGTACAGCACGACCAACCCGAGGGTGAAGAGAATCTTCTTCCGAAGGTCGGCAGTCCGCAGCGACGAGATGAAAGCCGAAAGCACTCTTCCTCCTGCGCAGCCGGCTTCATTTACGCGGCGTGCCGATGGGGCTGGTTCCTACCAGCGTCTGGTTAAAGTCTCGCGCCACCTACCAGCAGGTTCACAACCTGCAGAGTCGCGCGTCAAACAGTCTACGAGAGTAACAGCTGCCACCAGCACTGCCCTTATCGGCGGGCCGCACCTGGCCACCCGGGCAGCACTCAGGGCCTCCTCAAATTCGGCGCGTACAGTCGGAGTTGTTCGTTACATCAGCTAATTAATTTTGCAAGGGAGTCGAGCTCATGGCACGCACCGACGGAGACACCTGGGACCTGGCGTCCAGCGTGGGCGCCACCGCCACGATGGTGGCCGCGGCCCGGGCGATGGCCAGCGCAGCCCCCAACCCGGTGATCGACGATCCGTTCGCCGCACCGCTGGTTCGTGCGGTCGGCGTGGACTTCTTCACCAAATTGGTCGACGGCGAGATCACCGAGACCGAACTCGGCGACGACCCGCAGATGAACATCGCGCGCTTCGCCAACGGCATGGCGGCCCGCACCCGGTTCTTCGACGACTTCTACAGCGACGCCGCCGGCGCGGGTGTCCGGCAGGCCGTCATCCTGGCCGCCGGCCTGGACGCGCGCGCCTACCGACTGGCCTGGCCGGCCGGCACCGTGGTGTTCGAGGTGGACCAGCCCGAGGTGATCGCGTTCAAGTCGCAGACCCTGACCGACCTGGGTGCCGCGCCGACCGCCGACCGCCGCACGGTGGCCGTGGATCTGCGTGACGACTGGGTTGCCGCGCTGCGGGCGGCCGGCTTCGATCCGGCCAAGCCGACAGCCTGGATCGCCGAGGGACTGTTCGGCTACCTGCCGCCGGAGGCGCAGGACCGCCTGCTCGAGGTGATCACCGAGAACAGCGCTCCGGGCAGCCGGTTGGCCGCCGAGGCCGTCCCCAACATGGCCGACCTGGATCAGGACGAAGCGCGTGAGCGCATGCAGGCCGTCCGCGATCAATGGGCCGATCACGGGTTCGATCTGGACTTCAGCGAGCTCATCTACCTCGGCGACCGCACCGATGCCACCACCCACCTCATCGAGCTGGGCTGGGAGACCTCCGGGGTGCCCACCAACGGGCTGCTGGAGCGCTACGGGCTGCCGGCCCTGGACGACGACCTGCAATTCGGTCAGCCTGTGTACATCACCGCGATCAAACCGAAAGGCTGACGATGGCACGGACCGAGGGTGACACCTGGGATCTGGCGTCCAGTGTCGGCGCCACCGCGACATCGGTGGCCGCATCCCGCGCGCTGGCCAGCCGTGGACCCGACCCGCTGATCGACGATCCGTACGCCGCGCTGCTCGTCGAGGCCGTCGGGCTCCCCCACTTCGTGAAGGTGGCCAACGGCGGGCTCGGCGATCAGGCCGACCCGCTGTTCGGGATGGACCAGATGCGTGAGCACATCGCGGTGCGCACGCGGTTCTTCGACGATTTCTTCACGACGGCATCCCACGTCCGGCAGGCCGTCATCCTGGCCTCCGGGCTGGACACCCGCGCCTACCGGCTCGACTGGCCGGCCGCCACCGTGGTGTTCGAGATCGACCAGCCCGCCGTCATCGAGTTCAAGACCCGGGTGCTCACCGATGCCGGTGCCGAACTGACCGTGGACCGACGCACGGTGGGAATCGACCTGCGCGACGACTGGCCTGCCGCGCTGCGGGCGGCGGGCTTCGATCCGGCCAAGCCGACGGCCTGGATCGCCGAGGGCCTGCTGATCTATCTGCCGCCCGAGGCCCAGGACCGGCTGCTGGACAGCATCACCACGCTGAGCGCTCCCGGCAGTGCACTGGCAACCGAACATATGGACACCCGGGCGCTGACCGGCGATTGGGCCAAGGAGCTGACCGAACGCGGCCGCCGGTACGGCAGCGATATCGACCTGAATGCCCTGTTCTACAACGGTCCGCGCACGCCGGCCGCCGATCACCTGACGGCGGCGGGCTGGCAGACCACGGTGCTGCCCAACGCACAGGCCTACGCCGCCAACGGCTTCGAGCGGCCCGACGACCGATTGGCCGCGATGGTCGGCGACTCCGGCTACCTCACCGCACACCTGAAATGAGGACCCGCCATGGCACGTGTTGACGGCGACAGCTGGGACCTGGCCTCCAGCGTGGGGGCGACAGCGACCATGGTGGCCGCCGGGCGTGCCATCGCCACCGCCGGTGAGCACCCACTGTTCGACGACCCGTTCGCCGCACCGTTGGTGCGGGCGGTCGGTATCCCGGCGTTCACCATGATGGTCGACGGCACGATGGACATCGCGGCCATCGAGAAGCTGGCACCCGAGGGTGCCGCCCAGGTGAAGTCGAACATCGACGAGATGGCGGTGCGGACAAAGTTCTTCGACGACTACTTCGTGACGGCAGGCGAGCAGGGGGTACGCCAGGCGGTCATCCTGGCGGCCGGTCTGGACGCCCGCGCCTACCGCCTGCCGTGGGCCGACGGCACCGTGGTCTACGAGGTCGACCAACCCGAGGTCATCGAGTTCAAGACCCGTACCCTGGCCGATCTCGGGGCGGCACCGACCGCGCAGCGCCGCACGGTGCCGATCGACCTGCGCGAGGACTGGCCCGCCGCGATGCATGCCGCCGGTCTCGATACCGATCAGCCGACGGCGTGGTGCGCCGAGGGGCTGTTGATCTATCTGCCCCAGGACGCCCAGGACCGGTTGTTCGACAACATCCACGCCCTCAGCGCACCGGGCAGCACACTGGCCACCGAATTCGTGCCAGGCATGAAGGATTTTGATCCGGAGAAGGCCCGTGCCGCCGCGGACACGTTCAGCAAGCTGGGGTTGGAGATGGACATGCCGTCACTGGTCTATCACGGTGAACGCACTTCTGCCGCAGACTATCTGGGCGCCAAGGGCTGGGACATGTCCGGGGTGGCGCGATCAGACCTGTTCGCCCGGTACGGCCTGGACAGACCCGATTTCGGTGACCGCGACGTGCTCGGCGAGATCGTCTACATCAGCGGCCGGCTGCGCTGACCTCGTACTCCAGCGGTGCCGGCGCCTCCGGGGTGCCGGGGGTCTCGGTGCCGCCGATGGGGCACCTGGCCGTCTCTGGCATGCCGATCAGCGCCACCGCGCCGACCACACACGCCGCCATCATGTAGAAGGCCGGTACCAGATTGCTGCCGGTGGCCCCGATCAGCCACTCGTTCACCGCCGGCGCCGTGCCGCCGAACAGCGATGTCGACACGTTGTAGGCGATGGCAAAACCGGCGAACCGAACCTGGGTCGGGAACATCGCCGGGAAGGTCGCCGAGATGGTGGCCAGCTGCGGCACATACAGCAGGCCCAGCACTGCGAAACCGATGATGGCACCGGCTATTCCGGTTCCCATCAGCATGAACATCGGCACCCCGGCAACGAACAGGCCGATCACCGAGAACCACCACAACGGCTTGCGGCCGAACCGGTCGGAGAGCATACCTGCGAACGGTAGGAAGACCATCATGGTGAGCATGCCGATGATCGGCACCACCAGGGCGTGACTGGAGTCCAGCCCGATGGTTCCCTCCAGATACGTTGGCATATAACTCAACAACGTGTAGTTGACGACGTTCAGGGCGACCACCAGGCCGCCGAGTCGCAGGATCGGCCGCCAGTAGTCGGTGATCAGCGTCTTGAACTGGGTGGACGTGGTGTCCTCGGTGTCGTCGGATTCGTGCAGCTCCTGAAACACCGGGGTCTCCTCGAGGCGGGAGCGCAGATAGACCCCGATCAGCCCCAGCGGAGCGGCCACCAGGAACGGCAATCGCCAACCCCAGGAATGCATCTGATCGTCGGTGAGCACCAGCGAGCAGGTCAGCATCAGGATGGCACCCAACGAGAAACCGGCCAGGGTGCCGAATTCCAGATAGCTGCCGAAGAATCCGCGGCGCCGCGACGGCGCGTACTCAGCCATGAACGTTGCCGCGCCACCGTATTCGCCGCCGGTCGAGAAGCCCTGCACCATCCGCAACGCCACCAACAAGATCGGCGCCCAGATCCCGATCGCGGCATAGGATGGCACCAAGCCGACACCGAGGGTCGCCCCGGCCATCAGCAGAATGGTCAGTGCCAGCACCTGTTTACGACCGATCCGATCGCCCAGCGGCCCCCACACGAACCCGCCCAGCGGGCGGACCAGAAAGGACACCGCGAACGTCATCAACGCCAGCAGCGTCGCACTCTGGGTGTCGCCGGGGAAGATCGCCACCGAGATGTAGCTGACCCCGAAGGCGTAGATGCCGTAGTCGAACCATTCGGTGGCATTGCCGATCGCCGAGGCTGCGACAGCCCTTCGGACCGTCGCCGGAGACGTGCTGGTTGTTGCGGTACTGCTCACTGCTTCTCGTTGCTCCCGTGTCTGGACTGCCTACCCGGCAGTGCGCACGACACAGTCGCCGCGCCCCTTGGGGCGTGCCCGATGTGCCACTGACTCAAACATGCCCATCGGCGACAAACCGGAGCGCATCGGCGAGAGCTGGGACAACACGGATCAGATCGGTCAGTCCGATCAGGGTCAGCGGCCGACTCGTGGCCGGGCCGTCGGCGACGACGGCGAATCGCACGGACGGCATCAGATCGGCGTGCGCCGCCGCCAGCACGCCCATTCCGACCGACGACAAGAAATCCACATCCGTCAGGTCGACCACCAGGGCGCGCGATCCGCCCGTGCGGGTGATCGCATCCTCGAGTACCGGCGCGGTCAGGGTGTCGACGGTGCCGGCCACCGCCAGCACCGTCACCTCCCCGATCCGTCGCTCGGCGACCGTACATCTCACCCGCCCCGCGGATGCCTCGTCAATCACGGTGTCTCCTCAACCACGGCGTGCCACCTTCTCTCATCTCGACCGCCTGGCCAGTGCAAGCAGTTGCTCATAACCGTCGACGGTGTCGTCATAACTCAGTCGGTCGCGGGCCGCTGTCGCGACGGCCGCGCGGTCCTGCGTGGTCACCTCGTCCATCGCGGCGGCCAGTCGCCGGGATTCACCGTCGCCGGGGGCCACCAGCACTCCCCCGGGCGGGTAGACGACCTCGGCCAGGCCACCGCGCCGCAGCCCGAGCACCGGTGTCCCGCACATCTGGGATTCGGCCGCGACGAGGCAGAACGGTTCCTCCCAGCGCGGTGTCACCAGCGTCGCCGCGCTCTGTCCGTAGAGGTCGGCCAACTCCTCGTCGTGTAGCGACCCCACATACTCGATATCAGCCGTCAGCCGTGGACGGATGCTGTGGGCGAACCAGTCGGCATCGGCGATCGGTCCGGCCAGCCGCAACCGCCGCCGCGCGAACGTGGCTGCCGCGATGGCGATATCGGCGCCCTTCTCCGGCGTGAGCCGGCCGACCCAGGCCAGATCCGGTCCACCCGGTCCCACGGGGAAGCGGGCGGGATCGACACCGTTGTGGATCACATGCACCGATCCCAACGTGGTCCACTGCCTGCGCAGCGCGGCGCTGACCGCGACCAGATAGGTCGCCGAGTCCGCCAGCCAGGCACCGATCTCCATCCACGGGAAGGGCGGTGTGTGCAAGGTGGTCACCATCGGTATCCGCAACGCGGAACTCAGCGCCAGCGGGAGCTGATGCAGACTCTCGTTGAGCACCGCATCGATATCACTGCGGCACAACAGATCCCGTACGACGCCCAGATAGGCCACCTGATCGTCCAGAAACGCAGGTTCTGGCATGTTCGGGTCACCCGAGGCGACCTCGGAGAGTTCCGGGGTCTCGGCCATCACGTGCAGGTCGTCGGCACCGACACAATCGCTGCCCGCACGCGCCCACAGTTCGATGTGGTGGCCGCGCTGCCCCAGACCACGCACCAGGTCCGCGGTGAACCGTTCCTGTCCACCGGCGTACGGCGGGGAGACCGCATGTCGCGACGGCCCGATCACGGCAATCCGCATCAGGTCGCCTCGACACCCAGTCCGGCCAGATGACTGGCGAAGCCGCCCACCACCCGCGAGACCGTGCGACCGGAGGTGAGCACACTGGTCTCGTGGGTGGCGATCCACCGTGTCGAGAACGCGCGGATCCGCTGCACCAGATCGACATCCTCGCCGAGTTCGGACTCGCAAAAGCCCCCCGCACCGGCGTATACCGAGGCCCGGACTCCGAGGTTGGCACCGTGCACGTGGCGGTGCCCCTCGGTGAGTTCGTAGTTCTGCAGCCATAACCGGTACACCTCCGGCGTGACATCACCCGGGATCACCGTGCCGATCACCGCATCGGTTCCCGAGTCGGCCAGTGCGAGCTGGGTATGCAACCAGGTCGCCGGCACCCGGGTGTCGGCGTCGGTGTTCGCGATCCAGAGGGCGGCCTCCTCGACTCCGGCCAGCCGCGCCCGTCTGATGGCATCCGCGGTTCCCACCCGGCGCGCCGAACCGACATTGCCGGCGTCGCAATGCACGACATGCGCCCCAGCCGCGGCCGCGATGGCACCGGTGCTGTCACTGCAGCGGTCCAAGACCACGGTGACACCGCAGGTGACTCCCGTGTTCTCGGTACGCAGCAACGCGGCGCTGTCGCGCAGGCTGCCCAGGCACGCATGGATGTGTTCTTCCTCGTCACGTGCGGGGATTACGACCTCGACATGACGAATGGTGACTGTCATGCGCCGCGGTACTCCCGGTACACCGAGACCGGTTCGCCCCATACCTCGACGACCAGGTCGACATCCTCGTACCGCGCGCGCAACGGTAGGTCCAGTTGCGTGGCGGCCTGCCGATGCACGGCGGCGCCGTCCAGCGGGATGCCCGAGGTGGCACCGCGCCAGTGCGCCAGCACGATCTCGCCGCGCGCGGCGATGTGCCGGCGCGCGGCGCGCAGCGTCGCCGTCAGCTCGGGACCGTCCAGGAAGTAGCCGACCTCGGAGAGGATGACGACGTCGAAGTCTCCGTCGGGCAGGTCGGCCGGCGCGCTGCCGCAGATCCATTGCACGGCATCGGTTCTGCTGCGTGCGACCGCCAGGGCACGCGCGCTGGCGTCGAGCGCGACCACGGTGTCGGCCCGGCCGGTCAGTTCCTCGGAGAGTTGCCCGGTGGCGCACCCCACCTCAAGAACCCGCTGGTAGCGCTCGCGGCCCAGACAGGCGAGCACCAATCCCAACCGACGGCGCTCATAGGCAAAATCGTCGAGATGCCAGGGATCCTCGCCCTCGCTGTCGAGCATGGCGTCGAAGGGGCCGGCGATATCGGCACGGTGCCGATCCGAGGCCACCATGCCTGACGCGCGGGCCGCCAGATCTGGTGACGCCGGCACCAGCAATGTCTCGAACACGCGGTGTGCCCGGCGCAGCACGCCGGGCCCCAGGATCGGGGCGTCGTCACCGGCCGCGAGTTGACTGGTGTAGCACTCGATGGCCGTGGTCTTGGTGTGCAACCCGGACAATGTCGGCGCCAGCAGCCGTACTCGAGACCAGTCGATATCAGCGGGAGTAGCCCAGTGCCACAACCAGATCGGATACAGCAACAGAAGTGCCGACATGGTGCGGGCCGCTGCCTCGGCTACCCGTGCCGCCGCCTCGTGATCGGTGTGCCCGTCACACTCGACGGGCGCGAACAGCACGGTACGGTCGTCGATCAGGTCGGTCAGGCGGCCGACCATTTCGTCTTGCGCGCCGGCCAGCGAGCCGTCGGGCAGATCCCACCACACCGTCGAGATGTGCCCGCCGAGCACCGCGGCGGCGCGTTGCCCCTCCCGGCGCCGCGGAGTCGATCCGTGGGTGGCGAAGACGATGGTCACCTGGGCGCCCCGGGTGGCCAGGTCCGCCAGAGTTGCACCGAGTGACAGTGTTTCGTCGTCGGGGTGCGGCGCGAGCAGCACCACCCGCGGATATCGGGTCAGCACGGTGTCCAGGTCCAGCCGCGCGACCTGGTCCCACCCGGTGTCGAGCAGCCAGACCGGCTCCGGGGTGCCGTCATCGCGGTGGCTGAAGGTCCGTGCCTCAGACATGGCTGCGCCCGGGGACCGCGGCCACCAGCTGACCCAGGAACGCCAGATCCCGCTGCCCGTGATGCTGGCGCAGGTACACCGTCAGGTCGGCGACGCGTCGCGCGTAATCCTCGTCGGCCACCAGCGGCCCGGGACCGAGCGCGGAGTTCGTGGTGTGCATGGTGATCTCGGCTGCCCTGGCCACCACCGCGCGGACCCGCTGCGCGAGCAGCAGCGGATCCTGACAGCCCGCGTCGATGGCCGCGGCGGCGTGTTCCAGCGTGGTTTCTGCCGCGAACTGGTGCTCGTCGATGGTGCCCAGTTGCGCCAGCAGGATCGGTTCGGCGCCACGGGAGCCCGCGTGGGCCAGCATCCGCTCCCGGAATGCCAGCGCGATTCCATACCAGACTGCGGCGACACCGATTCCGCCCCAACCGAATCCCGGCCGAGCGACGTACCAGCCGGGGTCGCCGACCGGCACCGCCGGCAGCGAGTGCACGGCGATCGGCCCGCTCGGTATGCATGACAGGCCCCGTGACACCCATGCGGTGGGCAGCACCCGGACATGTCGGTCGTCGAGGCGGACGGCGAACGCCTGCTGGCCGCGACCGGGCACCTCGGCGATGATGACCGCGTGCGACAGCCGATCGGCCAGCGAACACCACGGTTTGGTACCCGAGAGCCGCCACCCGTCGGAGCACTGTTCGGCCCGCAGGTGGTGATCGGCCGAATGGGCCGCGTACACACCCCAGGTGGAATGTTCGTCGGCCCCGATCGCGGCGATGGTGGCGCCGAGCCCGGCCTGATCGAGGATGGCCAGTGCGTCGAGGTGCGGTTCGACGACGCGGGCCAACGCGGCATCCACCACCCCCAGAGTCGCGAGCGCCTGGAGGTATTCGAGGGTGCGTCCGGCACCGGGCCTGCGGCCCGTCAACTCTCGTGCGATGCCCAGCGCGCCGGTGACGTCGACGGTCCCGTCCGCCGGCACCGGCAGGCGTTCGCGGAGTTGTTCGTCGATCAGATTGCGCACTGATCCGATTCAACGGGCAACCCGAGTCGCCCGACTACACCCCTAAGGGTGAATTCGTGCCACCTCGGGTTCGAAGTCGTGCGCGATACCCCAGGCGACGGCCTGGGCGCGCCGGGTCACGCCCAGCTTGCGGTACAGCGACCGCACGATCGACTTCACGGTGTTGATGGACAGGTAACAGCGTTCGGCGATCTCGTTGTTGGTCCGGCCCTGGGTGATCAGGGCGAGCACCTCGGCCTCGCGCGCCGACAGGCCGGCATCCTGGCCAGGCCAGGGCACCCGCATGGTCATGCTGCCGTCACCACGCTCGACCACCGTCTCGCCGGCGTGGATGCGCTCCAGACAGTCGACCACCCGATCGATCGGCAACGATTTGGCGAGATACCCACTGACCCCGCCGGCCATCGACCGGTCGATCAGCAGCTGGTCGATATTCCAGGAGTACACCACGATACGGCCGATGTGTGCGTGTCCCACCAGGTCGCTGACATCGGTCCGGTCGCCCTGTGCCGCGGCGAACGTGTCCCAGATGGCTATGTCCACGGGGCTGGCCACCTCGGTACGCGAATCGAGTTCGACGATGCGCACCCGGTCCGCATAGGGTTTGAGCAGCACAGCCAGGCCGGCCACGATCAGTTCGTAATCGTTGATGATGGCCACGGTCACGGGCGTGCTGCTCACCGGGTCACCCTAGTCGGCCTACCTTAGAACCGATACTCTCCCAGCCACATCGCCTGCGCCCCGGTCAGCGACTTGTGTGTCTGCTCGAGCACGCCGGCCACCGACTGCCCGAGCAGGGCGGCCATCGCCTGCGGCAGCGACGCGGCCGCCGGTTGCGAGGACGGCTTGGGCCGCAACATGTCCAACATCGAACCGCCGGGATAGCTTCGCACCCGCACCTGCTCGTCGACGTCCAGACCGGCCCGCACCTTGGCGCGGTTGATGGCCGTGCGCAGCCCGCCGAGGGTGTCCACCAGACCGCGCTCGGCGGCGTCGGCACCGGTCCACACCCGGCCGCGGGCGACTGCGTCGACATCGGCGACAGTCATGTTGCGACCCTGGGCAACCCGCTCGACGAAGTCGGCGTAGAACAGGTCGGCCTCGGCTTCGACCTGGGCGTGCTGCTCGGGGGTGAACGGCGCGTTCGCCGACCACGCATCGGCATTGGTGTTGGTGCGCACCGCATCCGAGCCGATACCGAGCTTGTCCTTGAGCTCGCGGGAGACCAGTTTGCCGGTCACCACACCGATGGATCCGGTGATGGTGCCGGGGTTGGCGACGATCTCGTCGGCCGCCATCGACACGTAGTAGCCGCCGGAGGCGGCGACCGATCCCATCGAGGCCACCACGATCTTGCCGACCTCGCGGGCGCGCACCACCTCCCGCCAGATGGTCTCCGACCCGGTCACCGAGCCACCGGGGCTGTCGACCCGCAGCACGATCGCGGACACCTCGTCATCCGCGGCGGCCTCGCGCAGGGCGGCGGCGATGGTGTCGCCACCGGCGTTGGAGTTACCGAACGGCAGTACCTGCGGCCCACCGCGGCCGCTGACGATCGGACCGTGCAGCGTCACCACCGCGATCGTCGGTTTGGTGCGTCCTGGCATCGGCGGGGCCGGCTTGGCCGCGGTTGCCCGCGCGTAACGGGACAGGTACAGCCGCGGCGCGCCGTCCTCACTGTCGGCTTGTGCTGCGGCACCGGCCAATTCGCTGATCCGGGCGTAGGCCTCGTCGCGGAATCCGATCCGGTCGATCAGGCCACCGGCGACGGCGTCGTCACGCAGCAGCGGCGCCTTGTCGGCCAACTCGTCCACCGCGGACGGCTCCAACCCGCGGGCCTGCGCGACGGCCGTCAGGACCTGCCGGTGCAGGCTGCCGATCATCGCGCTGTCCGCCTCGCGGTGCGCATCGGTGTAACTGTCCTGGGTGAAAAGGTTTGCTGCCGACTTGTATTCGCCGCGGGCGACGAACTGCGCCTCGATGCCGGCCTTGCCCAGCGCATCGCGCAGGAACAGTGCGCTGGTGGCGAATCCGATCAACCCGACGGTGCCCGACGGCTGCATCCACACCTCGCGGAACGCCGAGGCCAGGTAGTAGGACAGGGTGCCCGGATAGGTCTCGGCCCAGGCCAGCGTCGGCTTGTCGGTACCGAATGCGGTGATCGCCTCGCGCAGTTCCTGGATCGGTCCCGGTGGTGCGGCGGACAACTGAACCCGCGCGATCAGGCCGGCCACCCGGTCGTCGGTGGCGGCCCGGTGGATCGCCGCGACGGCCTGGCGCAGTGTCAGCGGCTTACCACCGAGGTTGATCAGCATCAACGGATCGAATCCGACCGACTCCGGCGGGGCGACCTGCAGATCGAGTTCCAGCACACAGCCGCGCGGAACGCCGTTGTGACGGGCGGTGTCGACCTTGCGGAACACGTTGCGAAGGTCATCCGGGCCGGGCAGGTTGGGCAGCAATCCGAACATCTTCCGAGCCTACCGGCGGGTCTGGTCCCAGGGTTTTCGCCGAACGAGAACGAGGTTTCAGTCGGCGTGCCCACTCGACTGTTTCGGCGGAACCCACGCACGCTCCGGCACCGGGCAGACGTACCTCACGTCAGCCGAAACCCGCACCCAACCGCTTCGGCTGAACCCACGCACAACGCAAAAGGCCCCTGCCGAAGCAGGGGCCTTCTGACGGATAGAACTACAGTTCGGTGGCCGAACCGCCGGCGGCCGTGATGGCCTCCCGCGCGGAGCCGCTGAACTTGTTGGCGGTGACGTCGACCTTGACGGACAGCTTGCCGTCGCCGAGCACCTTCACCAGGGTGTTCTTGCGAACCAGGCCCTTGGCCACCAGCTCGGCGACACCGATGGTGCCACCCTCGGGGAACGCCTTGGCGATATCGCCGACGTTGACCACCTCATAGGCGACCCGGAAGCGGTTGCGGAAGCCCTTGAGCTTCGGCAGCCGCATGTGGATCGGCATCTGGCCACCCTCGAACGTCGCGGGGACGTTCTTGCGGGCCTTGGTGCCCTTGGTACCGCGACCGGCGGTCTTGCCCTTGGAGCCCTCACCGCGACCGACGCGGGTCTTGGCGGTCTTGCTGCCCGGAGCCGGCTTCAGATCGTGAAGCTTGATAACACTCATCGTCCTAGCCCTTCTGCTCTTCGCGTGAACGCTCATCGCCGACCGACTCAACCGTGACCAGGTGATGCACGGTCTTGATCAGACCGCGCGTCTGGGCGTTGTCCTCACGAACCACGGACTGGCGGATCTTCCGCAGCCCGAGGGTCCGCAGGCTTTCGCGCTGCTTCCAGCGTGCGCCGATGGTTCCGCGCACCTGGGTGATCTTGACTTCTGCCATGGTTATGCCGATCCCTCACGCGCGGCTGCAGCAGCCAGCGCTTCGCTCTCGCGCCGGGCCTTGAGCATGCCGGCCGGCGCCACGTCCTCGAGGGCGAGCCCACGACGGGCCGCAACCTCTTCCGGTCGCTGGATCATCTTGAGCGCGGCAACGGTGGCGTGCACCACGTTGATCGCGTTGTCACTGCCCAGCGACTTGGCGAGCACATCGTGCACACCCGCACATTCGAGCACGGCGCGGCAGGCACCACCGGCGATGACGCCGGTACCCGGGCTGGCGGGGCGCAGCATCACGACACCGGCCGCGGCCTCACCCTGAACCGGATGCACGATGGTGCTACCGATCAGCGGCACGCGGAAGAAGTTCTTGCGAGCCTCTTCGACACCCTTGGCGATGGCGGCCGGAACTTCCTTGGCCTTGCCGTAGCCGACGCCGACCATGCCGTTGCCGTCGCCGACGATGACCAGGGCGGTGAAGCTGAAGCGACGGCCACCCTTGACCACCTTGGAGACGCGGTTGATGGTGACGACGCGCTCGATGTGGTTGCTCTTCTCACCGCGGTCGTCGCCGCGGCCACGGCCGCCACGGTCGTCACGGCCACGGCCGCCACGATCCCCGCGGCCACCGCGATTGTCCTGCGCCGAACCGGCGCCAGCCTGGTCGGCCATCATGCAGTCCTCTCGTTGTCAGTCATCAGAATTTCAGCCCGCCTTCGCGCGCGGCGTCCGCCAGCGCGGCGATCCGGCCACCGTAGGTGTACCCACCACGATCGAAGACGATCGTGTCGATACCGGCGGCCTTGGCGCGCTCGGCGATCAGCTGACCGACCTTCACGCTCTGGGCCTTCTTGTCACCGTCGACGGCACGCACGTCGGGCTCGATGGACGAGGCCGCGGCGACGGTGACGCCGGCGAGATCGTCGATCAGCTGCACGTGGATGTGCCGCGACGAACGGTTGACCATCAGACGCGGGGTCTCTGCAGTGCCTTCGACCTTCTTGCGCAGACGCGCGTGACGACGCAGGCGAGCGGTCCGACGGGTCTCGGAGATGTTCTGCCCCACCGGCTTACGGATGGCGGCTTCGGTCTTCGTGGTAGCCATGGGTTACTTACCTGTCTTTCCGACCTTGCGGCGGATCTGCTCACCCTCGTAACGCACGCCCTTGCCCTTGTACGGGTCGGGGCGGCGCAGGCGGCGGATGACCGCGGCGATCTGGCCGACCTTCTGCTTGTCGATACCCGTGATCGAGAACTTGGTGGGTGTCTCGACCGCGAACGTGATGCCCTCGGGGGCCTCGATGAGGACCGGGTGGCTGTAGCCCAGCGCGAACTCCAGGTTGGAACCCTTGAGTGCGACGCGGTAGCCGACGCCGAAGATCTCCATCTTGCGGGTGTAGCCCTCGGTGACACCGGTGACCAGATTAGCCACCAGGGTGCGCGACAGGCCGTGCAGCGAACGGCTGCGCCGCTCGTCGTCCGGACGGGCCACCACAATGGCGCCATCGTCGTTGCGCGACACCTGAATCGGCTCGGCGATGTCCAGGGTCAGGGTGCCCTTGGGCCCCTTCACCGAGACGTTCTGGCCGTCGATGGTGACGTCGACACCGGCGGGCACTGCCACCGGCTGCTTTCCAATACGCGACATGTTGTTGTCCCCCTACCAGACGTACGCGAGGACTTCGCCGCCCACGCCCGATCGAGCTGCCTGGCGGTCGGTGAGCAGGCCCGAGGACGTGGAGATGATCGCCACGCCCAGGCCGCCGAGCACCCGCGGCAGATTGGTGGATTTTGCGTAGACCCGTAGACCGGGCTTGCTGACCCGACGCAGGCCGGCGATGCTGCGCTCACGGCTGGGGCCGTACTTGAGCGACACCACGAGGGCCTTGCCCACGCGTGCATCCTCGGTGCGGTAATCGGAGATGTAGCCCTCGCTCTTGAGGATCTCGGCGATGTTCGCCTTGATCTTCGAGTGGGGCAGTGTCACCTCGTCGTGATACGCCGAATTGGCGTTACGCAGACGCGTCAAGAAGTCTGCGATGGGATCGGTCATCGTCATGACAGCCGGTTCACCTTCCTCGCGGCGGTTCCACGGATTCGTGGCCTGCCGTGTTAATCAGTAATGAATGCTGGTTACCAGCTGGACTTCTGCACACCGGGCAGTTCGCCCGCGTGCGCCATTTCGCGCAAGCAGATCCGGCACAGGCCGAACTTGCGGAACACGGCATGCGGGCGACCGCACCGGTTGCACCGGGTGTAAGCGCGCACTGCGAACTTCGGCTTCTTGTTGGCCTTGTTGACCAGAGCCTTCTTTGCCATTGCTCAGTTCTCCTTGAACGGGAAGCCCAGAGCGCGCAGCAGCGCACGGCCTTCGTCGTCGTTCGTCGCCGAGGTGACGACGGTGATGTCCATGCCGCGCGGGCGGTCGATGGAGTCCACGTCGATCTCGTGGAACACCGACTGCTCGGCAAGCCCGAAGGTGTAGTTGCCGCTGCCGTCGAACTGCTTGGGGCTCAGGCCGCGGAAGTCGCGGATACGCGGGAGGGCGATCGAGACGAGACGATCGAGGAACTCCCACATCCGGTCGCCGCGCAGGGTCACCCGGGCGCCGATCGGCATACCCTCGCGCAGCTTGAACTGGGCGATGGACTTGCGGGCCTTGCGGATCTCGGGCTTCTGGCCGGTGATCAGGGCGAGGTCGTTGACCGCACCGTTGATCAGCTTGGCGTCGCGGGCGGCGTCACCGACACCCATGTTCACGACGACCTTGACCACGCCGGGGATCTGCATCACGTTGGCGTAGTTGAACTCGCTGTTGAGCGCGTCCTTGATTTCCTCGCGGTAGCGCGCCTTCAGTCGCGGCTGCACCTTGTTCTCAACTGTGGTCATTCTCAGATGTCCTTGCCGTTGCGCTTGGAGACGCGAACCTTCTTGCCGGACTCCTCGTCGACGCGGTAGCCGATGCGGGTCGGGTTGCCATCGGAATCGATGACCATGACGTTCGAGACGTGGATCGGGGCTTCCTGCGTGACGATGCCGCCGGAAGAGGCGCCGCGCTCGTTCTGCGACTGCGCGGTGTGCTTCTTGATCCGGTTGACACCCTCGACGAGGACCTTCTCGCGGGTCGGGTAGGCCTCGATGACCTTGCCCTTGGCGCCCTTGTCCTTACCGGAGATGACGAGCACGGTGTCGCCCTTGTGCACCTTCATTTACAACACCTCCGGGGCAAGCGAAACGATCTTCATGAACTTCTTCTCGCGCAGCTCGCGCCCGACCGGGCCGAAGATGCGGGTGCCACGCGGGTCGTTGTCGTTCTTGATGATGACCGCGGCGTTCTCATCGAACTTGATGTAACTGCCGTCGGCGCGACGGCGTTCCTTGACGGTGCGCACGATGACGGCCTTGACCACATCGCCGCGCTTGACGTTGCCGCCCGGGATGGCGTCCTTGACGGTCGCCACGATGATGTCGCCGATGCCGGCATAGCGCCGCGACGAGCCACCGAGAACGCGGATGCACAAGATCTCCTTGGCACCCGTGTTGTCGGCGACCTTCAGCCGCGATTCCTGCTGAATCACTCGATCTCCTGACCTGGTTTTGTATGCACGCCAGATACCGACCTGGACGTACGCGGTCTTTGTCACTTCAGGGCACGCAGGGCTGAGATGAAAACTGCACAAACCAGCCGAGGTCTGCCCGAGGCAACCCCTACATACTAGGTGAGCACGTGCAATGCACCAAATCGCTGTTCAGCGAGCCCGGACCGGTCAGCTGACGGCGGCGGTCAGTTCCACCTCGACGGGCGCTCCCGAGGGTAACGCGGCCACCCCGATCGCACTGCGCGCCGGGAGCGCGGCGGGGCCGAGTTCGGCGGCCAGCACCGCGGACGCGCCGTCGGCGACGGCGCTGAGCTGGGTGAATGCTGGGGTGCAGGCGATGAACACGGTCATCTTCAGCGCCCGCAGGCCGGCGCCCGGCGGGAGCACCGAGCGCGCCGCGGCCAGCGCATTGGTGGCGGCGCGAGCGGCCGCGGCGCGGGCCTCGTCGATGGTGAGGTCGGTGCCGACGACACCGCTGTAGAGCAGCACCCCGTCGGCACGCGGCGTCATCCCGGCGGTGTGGATCAGTCCGTTGTGCAGCACCGCCGGCACATAGTCGCCCTGTGGTGCGGGCGCGCTCCGGTCGGGCGACACCTGCGCGGAGCGCTCAATCGACACCGAGCGCGATTCCCTCCTGGCGGGGGTCGGCGGCCCCGCTGAGCACGCCGCGCTCGTCGACCGAGATCACCTGGGCGCTGCCGCCCGCCCCCCACGGCGGTTGCACCACAACCCGGTGCCCCATCGCGGTGAGCTCGTCACGCACCGTCGCGGGAATCCCCGGCTCGACCCGCAGTTCGTCAGGGGCGCCGATGACATCGGCATCCGATCCCGGGAAGACCGTGAATCGTGGCGCGGCGACGGCTTCGGCCGGATCGAGGCCGTGGTCCAGGACGTGCGAGAGCAGCTGCATGTTCCACTGCACCTGTCCGTCGCCGCCGGGGGTGTTGCCGACGTGCAGCAACCCACCGCGCTCATCGGTGACGACCCAGGCGTTGAGGGTGTGCAGCGGTTTGCGACGCGGTGCGACCTCGTTGGGGTGTCCCGGGATCAGGTAGGCACCGCGGCCCAGCCGGTTGTTGAGCACCACCCCGGTACCGGGGACGGTGAACTTGGCGCCGAAGGTGAAGGCCAGTGAGTGGATGAAGCTGACTGCGCGGCCGTCGGCGTCGACGGCGACGGTCGAGGTGGTGTCCCCCGCGCCGACACTGATCCGGCTGCGCGCCTCGGTGCGTTCATCGAGATCGCGACGCTGACAAACCAGGCGTTCGGCGGTCAGCACGTAGTCGGCACCCGTGTTGTCGCTGCCGCACAAGGCAAATCGGTCGGCAAACGACAGCCGCGCCGCGCGGGCCAGTCGATCGATGGCGGCCGCGGAGAGCCAGCCGTCGAAACCCACCACCCCGTCGCACAGTGCGGCCTGCTGCAGCACCATCCAGCCGGGGGTGGGCAGCGGGGTCTGATGCACCAAGGCACCGGTGTAGTGCCCGGTCAGTGCCGGCTCGGCGACCAGTTGTGCACCGGCGGACCACTCGTCACCGCTGAACGGAGCGCCACCGGCGCGCAGCGCCTCGACGGCGCGGTGGGCGAACGCACCGGTGTAGAACGACCCCGGATCGTGGGCCAGCGCACGAATGGTGGCCGCCAATTGTGGGTGCCGCAAGGCGTTTCCGATGCACACCGGGCCGCCGGCCTCGGTGTAGACCGCCGCCAGCCCAGGATCCGCGGTGATCGGGGCAAGCGCGGTGGCGACGTCCTCGGCGGTCTTCGCCGAGGCCGGCAGCCCGTTCTCGGCGACTCGGGCTGAGGGTTCCCACAGGGCGGGCAGTGATCTGGTGGCCCCCGCGCGGTGCAGGACGGCCAGCGCGGCGGGGGCGCCGGGCACCGCGACGGCGAGCGGGCCGTCCATCGGCAGCGCCGAGAGTCCCAATGCGGCATAGAAATCCGGTGTGCCGCCGTCGGGACCGAAACCGGAGCCGTTGACGGTCCAGACCCGGCCGTCTGGTTCGCGGACCACGGCGAAGGCGTCACCGCCGATACCGCACTGCCCGGGCAGGGTCAGCCAGCTCATCGCGGCCATCGCCAGGGTGGCGTCGATGGCGTTGCCGCCGTCGGCCAGCACCCGCGCACCGGCGAGGCTGACGGCCGGATGGCTGGCACTGACCATGGCCCCGGTCGACAGCGTGGGTGGGCGTCGGGCGGGGTTCATCAGCTGCTCCGGCGGGCCCGGCGGGTCGGTCCGGCCGGCGTCTCCCCGGGTACCACGCCGACGAAGATCTCGCCGTCGCGTTCCTGGCACGGGAAGGTCTTGATGGGTTCGGTGGCAGGTGGGCTGATGGGCTCACCGGTCTCCAGGTCGAAAGCGCTCCCGTGGCAGGAGCATCCGATACCGTCGTCGCGCAGCTTGCCCGAGGACAGCAGGCAGTCCAGGTGCGTGCAGTAGTTGGAGGTGGCATACGCCTTGCCGCGCAGCCGGGCGACCGCGAACTCGTGTTCACCCGCGTAGAACCGCCGCACGATCCCCTCGGGCACCTGACCCGAGCGGGCCACCCGGACGAATTCCGTTGTCGTTTCCTGCATCTGCTCAGTCATTTCACAATCCCGGGTTCAGGTAGACGGTCTTCTCATTGAGGTAGAACTCCATCATCGACGGACCCGCCTGTTCCTTGAAGGTAGCGGTCGATGAGGCCTTGTAGCCGCCGAACGGCGCATTCATCGCCATCCCGGTGGTGGGCTGGTTGATCTTCACCAGGCCGGTCCGGGAGCGCCGGGAGAACTGCTGGGCCACGGTCAGGTCGTTGGTGACGATGGCCGCCGACAGCCCGAACTCCCCGGCATTGGCCAGGTCCATCGCATGGTCGGTATCGGTGGCGCGCTGCACCGCGACCAGAGGACCGAAGACCTCCTCGTCGACGATGCGCATACCGGCGGTGGCCTCGGTGAACACCGCGGGGCGGACGAAGAATCCGCCGGGTTGTCCACCCGGGGTGACGGCCTCTCCCCCACAGCGCAGGATGGCGCCGTCGGCGATGCCGGCCGCGACATACGCGGCGAACTTGTCGTACTGCGCGGCGCTGGCCAGCGCACCCATGTCGATACCGGGCTCGCCGCCCGGGCCGACCTTGATCGCCTCTGCGCGGGCCACCAGCGCCTCGACCACCGCATCGTGGTTGGTGTCGGTGACGATCACCCGACTGGTGCCGGTGCAGGCCTGCCCGGACAACCCGAACGCGCCCTTGGCGATCAGCGCGGCGGCCGCCTCCGGGTCGGCGTCCGGTGCCACCAGCACCGGGTTCTTACCACCCATTTCCAGCTGCACCCGGCGGTGCGGCCCGATCTGGGCGTGGATCGACCGGCCGACCGGGGTGGACCCGGTGAAGGTGACGGCGCCGACCCGGTCGTCGGCGGCCACCGCCGCACCCGCCGCGCCTCCGCCCTGTACGAGGGCGATGACCTCGGGTGGCAGACCACCGGCCAGCAGCGCCTCGACGAGGCGCTGCCCCATCAACGGGGTGATCTCGGACGGTTTGAACAGCACCGGATTGCCCACCGCGAGTGCGGGACCCAGCTTGCGGGACGGGATGTTGAGCGGGAAGTTCCACGGGGTGATCGCCCCGACGATGCCGATGGGTTCGCGCAGCGTGTACACCAGGGTCGACCCTGCCGCCGGCAGCGTCACCCCACCGGACCGGTTGGCCTCGGCGGCATAGAACCGCAGGTTCATCGGGGTGCGGCTGACCTCCATGGTGGCCTCGGTCAGCGTCTTGCCCTCTTCGCGGACGAGTTCACCGATCAGCTCGGCGCTGCGCGATTCCAGCTGTGCGGCAGCGGCTTCCAGGATGGCGGCCCGGCGTTCGGGTGCGGTGGCCGCCCAGGCGGGCGCCGCCTGCTCCAGTGCGTCGACGGCCCGGCGCACGTCCTCGGCGTCCGAGTCCGGGAAGGTGCCGATGACATCGGTCGGGTCGGCGGGATTGGCCCGGGTGAAGGTGGCTCCGGACAATGCCGGCACCCACTGCCCGCCGATGAAGTTGTGTCCTTCGATCATGCCGATACCTCTTCGCTGTCGTCGATGTCGTCGTAGGCCAGGTCCCACAGATCGACGTCCTCGTCACCGAGCACCCGCGCGTCGACATCGCGGCCCAGCAGCTCACGGGCCACCGAGATGTCCTCGCCGCGTTCGATGCTGAATGCCCCGCACAGTGTCGAACCGTCGAAGAAGAACGCCGTGAAATCCAGTGCGTCGCGGTCGCCGCGGATCACCGGGGTGCCGGCCACGGTGCCCAGGCACTGGATGTTGCGACCGAACTGATCCGACCAGAACCAGTGCGGGTCGTCGTTGATTGCGTTGCGGCCCAGCATCGCTCCGGCCACTGCGACACCCTGCCGACTGGCATTGTCGAAATGCTCGACCCGGATGTGGCGCCCGGCCCGATCCGAGAAACGGCGGGCGACGTCGCCTGCCGCGTAGATGTTCGGCACGGCGGTGCGACCGGCGGCATCGACGAGGATGCCGTCATCGGTCGCCAGCCCCGAAGCGGTGGCCACGTCGGTGTTCGGGGTGATGCCGATGCCGATCACCAGCGCGTCGAACTGCTCGTCGCCGATCAACACGGCGTCGGCGGTGGTCCGCACATCGGTGACCGCGGCGCCGGTGCGGATGTCGATTCCGTTGGCGCGGTGCCACTGGCTGACCAACGCACCCATCTCGGCACCGATGGAGCGGGCCAGCGGCACCGGCGTGGTCTCCAGCACCGTGACGGCCACACCGGTCGCCGACGCGGTGGCGGCCAATTCCAGTCCGACGAAGCCGGCGCCGATGATGGCCAGCCGGCCACCGGGGTGCAGAACGGCTGCCAGGCGTTTGGCATCGTCGAGAGTGCGCAGGTAATGCACCAGGTCGGGGCGCGGGCCGGGGACCGTCAGCCGGCGCGGGCTGCCACCGGTGGCGAACAGCACGTTGTCGGCGACGATCGGGTTATGGCCCTCGAATTCGACTGTGCGCGTGCCGGTATCGACGCGGGTGACGCTAACCCCGGTCAGCAGTTCGACATCATTGGCCTCGCGCCACTTCTCGGGCAGGATCCACAGCGAATCCTCTCCCTCGGCGCCGGTGAGGAACTCCTTGGACAGCGGCGGGCGCTGATACGGCGCGTACGGTTCGTCACCGACGAGCACGATGCGGCCGTCGAACCCGTGCCTGCGCAGATTGCGGGCGGCCACCGCGGAGGTCTGGCCCGCGCCGATCAGGACGTGGGTGGGAGTCATGCGACTTCCTCGCAAGCTCGGATGTCGCATGAGTGTCCAATGATTCGCTCGCAAGCTTCGCTCATGACGCGCTGACCTCCTGCTGCCGTACGGCGGTCGAGACATAGACGGTGCCGTCGTCATCGACACGCACCGGGTAGGTGGGTTGGCACAGGTCCTGGTCGGCCTCATAGCCGGTCTCCAGATCGAACTGCCACTGATGACCGGGACAGATCACCTTGCCGTGCAGCAGGGTGCCCTTGAACAGTGAACGGTCCTGGTGCACACAGAGATCGGCGAAGGCGTAGACCCGGCCCTCGGTCTGGAACAGCGCTATGGCGAGGCCGTCGATCTCGACGCGCAACTTGCGCCGCCTGCCCAGCTCCTTGGTGGTGGCCACCGCGATCCACATCTGCATTCCCTTTCCTGCGATTTCGGCGCGCTCACGCTCGCCCGGCGGACGTGAGCGCGCCGAAGTCACTCAGACGCCGGCCGGCTCGAGTTCGGGCGCGACGTAGGTGTCGTAGAGGCCCTTGGTGTAGGAGAAGCGCATCTCGGCACCCCAGCGCACCATCTGCAGGCAGCGCTCCTGCAGCTGCGGGGTATCGGCGTGGTCGAGCACGATCTGGTAGCCGCGCTCACCGTGCACGACGTCGGAGGTGATGTGCAGATCGAAGAACTCGATCTCGTCCTCGGTGAACTTGTACACCTCACGCAGCGGCACGATCTGCTTGGTGTAGATGCTGGGCACCTGAGACTCCAACCCCACCACCAGCGCGGCGGTGGCCACCACGAAGTGCTCACGCTGCGATACCGCGTAGCACCACGACTGCAGGCCGCGGGTGATGGCGTTCATGTTGTTCGGGTCCTCGATGCGCTCCTTGGTGGTCCCGCAGGCCTCGCCGAACTTGATCAGCAGGTCGGTGTGCCGGATGTCGGCCAGCTCCTCCTCGTACATGTTCTGCAGCGTGAAATCCTTTGCGCCGGTGTACTGGTCCGGCGTGTTGGCGTAGATGTTGGCCAGGTAGTCGGCGAACGGGCCCACGTAGTGGAAGTGGTTCTCGGCCCACCGGGCGAAGTGGTGGCGCTCCAGCTGACCTTCGGCCCACGCCTTGGAGAACGACGCGTTCTTGGCCTCGCGGCCCTTGATGGCGTCTTCGAGTGCGGCACGGAACTCGTCCCGGCCCAGCAGTTCGGTCATGGTTGTCGATCCTTTCGATCCTTGGTTGTTCGGGGGCTGCAGGACGACGCATCGCTGCGAATATCTCTCTGCAGCAACGACGTTATCCAGGGGTTTATGTGTGCGACAGGGACAACATCACCGGCATCTGACGTTGCGACCGGTCAAGGTGCACAGCGCAGGTCAGCGCGCGGCGACCGCCGCGGTCAGTGCTTCGAACTCGGCCAGGATGGCGGCGCCGACAGCCTTGTCCTGTGCACCGTTGCCACCGCTGATACCGACCCCGCCGACGATCTGGCCGTTGAACACCAGCGGGAATCCGCCGACGAAGACCGCGAACTTGCCGGGCAGCATGTGGCTGATCCCGAAGGCCTCGTTACCAGGCAGGGCCGGCCCGTCGGGCGCCTCGTTGAACAGATGGGTGGCACGCTCGTGACCGGCCGCGGTGAACGCCTTGGCGATCGAGATGTCGACACCGGTCAGCCGCGCACCGGGAAGTCGGTGCAGGGCAAGCACGTTGCCGCCGTCATCACAGATGCACAAGGTCTGCTTGACGCCGATCTCCTCGGCCTTCGCGCGGCCGGCGGCGAGCAGGGGCAGGGCGTCGTCGAGGGTGATCCGGTAGATCTGGTGCATGGCTGCTGGCTCCTGTGGTTGATCGGCGATGACTGGCGGTGCGCCTGGTGAATGTCTACCGGGGCGCATCCGCGGGCGCCTTGGTCACAATGTCTGCAAACAGGGCAACATCAGGGTCAAACTGCACATAGGGTGAGGGCGGTCGCCGGTGTGATCGTGAACTCGTGCCGCAGATCTGCGGCACGACAGACAGGTGAGGGACATGGATTCAACGCACCCGCACGGTGACCGGATGACCGTCGCCGGATTGCTCGACGAGTCGCTGATGTCCGGTGCCCGCGTCATCGCGGGCAAGGACCACACCGACCGCGAGTTACATTGGGTGCTACCGCTTTCCGAGGTGCTGTCGCGGCACGAGGCGCTCGACGGTGTCGCGGTCTACGCACGCCCGGAGGCGCTGCTGGGCAGTGCCGGTGCACTCGCCGCACTGGCCGCGCGCGGCGCCACCACCCTGGTGGTCGACGGCGCGGTACCCGCCGACTTCCCCGCCGCGTTACCCGGCGGGCTGGTGGTCGTGGAGATGGCCTTCCCGGTCGGTTTCACCGCCCTGAACCGGTTGCTCGCCGAGCGCTCGCTCAGCCAGGAAGTGCACGTCATGCGGTACGCAACGCATGTGCACGCCTCGCTGGCCGGGCTGTTCCACCGTGGTGCCGGGCTGGCGCTGCTGATCCGCGAGGTGTCCAACCTGGCCCGTAACCCCGCCGTCGCCCTCGATGCCCGCGGGCAGATCGTGGCCCACAACGGGCTGGCCGCCGAGGCCGCCGGGGTGCTCATCGCCGATATGGTGCCGCGGTTGACGGTCGATCTGCCGACGGCGGCGCGGCTGTCGGCGCACCACGACACCCGCGTCGAGCAGCTCACCGATCCGCACGGCAGCACCTGGACGGCCATCTCGACGGCCATCCGGCTCGGCAAGGCGTTCGAGGGCTGGGTGGTGGTGCTGGTGCCGGCATCGCAGCCCGGCGCGCACGATCTGGCTCGGCACATCATCGTCACCGAACAGGCGACCGCGATCATCGGATCAGAGATGCTGCGCCAACACAGCGTCGACGAGGCCGAGGAACGCGCCCGCGGGGATTTTGTCCAGGCGCTGGTGCACGGTCACTTCTCCAGCGAGCACGATATGCGGGCGCGGGCCGAGTACCACGATATCGACATCGATTCGCAGTTCGGTGTTTTCGTCGCCCCCGGCGCGATTCCGCAGGGCGTGGACAATCCGGCTGCCAGCATGGTGCGGCTGGCCCGCTACGCCGCCAATGTGGCCCCGAATCCGGCGGTGCGCTCCTATGTCACGGTCCTCGGTGACGTCCTGGTGGTGGTGCGCTCGCTGCACGGCCAGGATGACGGCGCCCGCAGGCAGGAGATGGTGCACTACGCCGAGGCGATGGCGTGCGAGCTGGCGAGCCGTCGTGGCGCCCCGATCGCGGTGTCCTACAGCAGGCCGGTGGCCGGTGCCCAGGCCGTCTCCGTCAGCTACCGCGAGGCCCGGATCGCGCTCGGCATCGCCCGCCGCCTCGGTGTCACCGGTGCGGTGTCGTATCAGGATCTGCGCAGTTTCACGGTGTTGGCCGAGGTCGCCGAGACCGAGCAGAGCCGCGCCCTGGTCCACGACATCCTCGGGCCGTTGCGCGCCAGTCCCGACCTGCGCGAGTTCCTCACCGGTTATCTGGCCAACGGTGGCAATGTGAACGCCACTGCGCGGGCGCTGAACGTGCACCGCAACACCATGCTGACCAAGCTGGACCGGGTGTCGCGGGCCCTCGGTCTGGACATCCGGCTGCCCGACAATCAGTTCACCGTATGGCTGGCGATCCGCCTCGACATGCTCACCGAGGTCCACGCCGCCGTCGACCGGGAATCCAGCTTCCGCTGATCAGTTCGTCGGATCGGGCCCCAGGAACGAGCCCAACAGGCCGAGCACCGCGATCGCCGAGACCATGGCGAACGCCAGGGTGAAGCCGACCGTCTCACCGAATCCCAGCGCGATCGCGACCCACGCCGCACCCATCGCCGACCCGCCGAACCGCACCAGGTTGAACAACCCGAGCCCGGTGCCCTGCGCGCCGGCCGGTGACCGGGTGGCCCCGGTGGTCGCGGGTGTCTGTACGAACGCCGTCCCGACTCCGATCAACACCAGGATCGCGATCAGCGCGCTGAGCCCGTAGGGCCGGTCGACCAGATGCGCGCCGACCGCGGCGGCCAGCAGCGCCTGCCCGACGATCAGCAACGACAGCCCGACGCGCAGCACCCGGCGCGCCCCGAACCGGTCCAGATAACGCCCGACCAGTGGCCCCAGGATCACCATGGAGGCCGGGATGGCCAGCAGCACCGAGCCGGCCAGCGACCCGGTCCGGCCGGTGCCCACCAGGTACAGCGGCACCGCGAGCAGGGTCGCCCCCATGCTGAACATGAAGGCGAACGCGCCCAGTGTGCTGCGCACGAACCGTGCCTCGGCCACCAGTCGCACATCGACGAAGGGTTCGGGCACCCGCAGGCAGTGCCAGACGAAGAAGACCAGGATGGCCACGGCGAGCAGCACGGCGCCGGCCACCGGCACCGAGAGCCCCTGCTGCGGAATGAGCGCGACCCCCAGGATCAACAGACCGGCGCCCAGGGTCAGGGCGGTGGCGCCGACCGCGTCGAACCGCATCCGGGTTCCGGGATGCCGAGGGATGTGCAGCAGCGTGCCGATCAGGCCGGCCAGCGCCACCGGGACCAACGGCACGAACACCCACCGCCAACCCCAGCCGTCGGCGATGAACCCACCCATCGTCGGTCCGATGGCCTGCCCGATCCCGTTCACCGACGCCCACAGGCCGACCGCCCTGCCTCGTCGATTTCCGGAGAACAGCCAGGTCAACAGGCCCAGCACGGCCGGCCCCAGCGCGGAGGCGGCGGCACCGCCCAGGCAGCGCCAGGCGATCAGCAACTCCAGCGACGGCGCGGTCGCCGCGCCGATCGCGCACACCGCGGTGGCCACCATCGACGTGCAGTACACCCGACGCCGGCCGAACCGGTCCCCGATCCAGCCGACCAGCGGCATCGTCGCGGTGAAGGTGAGCAGGAAACCGACCACCACGAAGACGCCACTGCCCAGGGGCGCGTCGAAATCGGCGAGGATGGCGGGCATCGGCACGTTGACGACGTTGTTGCTCACCGTGCCGACCAGGGTTCCGGACAACAGCGCGGCGAGCGCCAGCGGCGTACCTCCCCCGTCGGGGACCGTCGGTCCGGCGGGGGTGCGGCTGTCGGTGTCGGTCATGGCAACGAAGTTCCTGGGTCGATCGGTGTCGGGCGCATCCCGCGCTGTCAGCCTCTCACCTCCGGCCACCGCGATGCACCGCCCGGTCGAGCCAAAGTGCCCACTGAATGCGGGTCAACGCGGATAAGGTGCACATTGCGTGCGGCACCCGATCATCGCCGCACAGCATCGAAACGCGCACCACGATGGCGATTTTTACGCCGTCGAAACACCGCGACACCAAGATGACAAGGTCGGAACACATTGCACAGGTCCAAGCGCACACCGTTGTGCACTCTGTGCGTTGACCCATCCGGGTGACGGGTCGAGCATTCCCCCCATCAAACTGCACAGCCCATGAGCAGTTGTGAGTGAAAAGACTCTCGATGGACATACAACTCAGCGCAGCCCATTGGATCTATCTCGCCGGGATCGTCGTCATCCTGCTCACCATGGCGCTGCGCAAGAACATCCTGGTGCCGTCGGTGGTCGCGACTCTGCTTACGGCATGGGTCTTTTCGGGCAGCATCGTGACCGGGCTGGCCTCGATCTTCAATGCCAGTCTGGTGGCGGCCCAGGAGCTGTTCAACATCTTCCTGATCATCGCGCTGATCACCGCCATGCTCGGGGCACTGCGTGAGATGGGCGCCGACCGGCTGATGGTGACCCCGTTCCGACGGGTGATGCGGGCCGGCACAAGCAGTTTCATCGTGCTGGCGATCGTGACGTACGTGATCTCGCTGTTCTTCTGGCCCACACCCGCAGTGCCGCTGGTCGGCGCAGTGCTGATCCCGGTGGCCATCCGGGCCGGGCTGAGCCCGCTGTCGGTCGGCATGGTGATCGCGATCTGCGGTCAGGGCATGGCGCTGTCCTCGGACTACATCATCAAGGTCGCACCGGGCATCTCCGCCACCTCGGCGGGGGTGGACCCCGACAGCGTGGCCGACAAGGCGCTGGTGCTCTCGCTCATCGTGGGTGTGGTGGCACTGCTGATCACCTATGTCATGCAGCGCCGCACCTGGCAGAAGCCGTCCCAGGATCTGCTGCTGGCCTGGGAGAACAAGGCCGACAAGCTCGGTGTCACCGATGGTAAGCCCGAGGCCGATCCGGAATCCGGTGGCGCAACCGCATCACGCGAACCGGTTCCGACCGGCCCCGGCGGCACCGCGACGCTGACCCGTACCGATGCTGTCGAGGTCGTCGAACCGCCACGGACGGCGGCCGCCAAGACCTTCGCGATCCTGGTCCCCGCCGCGTACTTCGCCTTCATCGGCTACCTGCTGTTGGGCAAGTTCACCGAGATGGTGCCGCCGTTGCAGGGTGGCGACGCCGCCGGCATCGTGGGCGGTATCGCGGCGCTGCTGCTGTTCGCCGCCTGCCTGACCAACGACAAACGGGATTTCCTGGAGAGTTCGTCACGGCACATCATCGACGGGCTGGTGTTCGCGTTCAAGGCCATGGGTGTCGTGCTGCCGATCGCCGGCTTCTTCTTCATCGGCAGCGGCGACTTCTCGGCACGGGTGCTCGGCATGGGCGCCGACGCCACCGGCCCGGCCTTCCTGTTCGATCTGATCAGCTCCGCCATGTCCCATGTCACCCCCAGCCCGTTCGTCCTGGGATTCGGTGTGCTGCTGGTGGGAATCGTTGCCGGTCTTGACGGTTCGGGCTTCAGCGGGCTGCCGCTCACCGGGTCGCTGGCCGGCGCGCTGGGCCCCGCCGCCGGGATGGATCCGGCCACCCTGGCCGCGATCGGCCAGATGGGCAACATCTGGTCCGGCGGCGGCACGCTGGTGGCCTGGTCCTCGCTGATCGCCGTCGCCGGGTTCGCCCGCGTCCCGGTGCTCACCCTGGCCCGCAAGTGTTTCGTCCCGGTGATGTCGGGCCTGGTGCTGTCCACGGTCTTCGCCATCCTCGTCTTCTGATGGCCAGACCGGATACCGCGCGCATCGCCCTGGCCGCGACCATCACGCTCACCTTCGTCACCGGGGTCGTCGATGCCGTCGGATTCCTGGCCCTGGACCGGGTTTTCACCGGCAACATGACCGGCAACATCGTGATCCTGGGAATGGGCGTGGCCGGTGCGGACGACCTGCCGGTGCTCGGACCCGCCATCGCCCTGGCGGCGTTCACCGCGGCGGCCTTCGTGGCGGGTCTGGTACTGCGCACCGGCGAGAAGGGGTGGCGGCACCGGGTCACCGTGCTGCTGGCACTGGGTGCGGTGACGCTGGCCGTCCTGACGGTGCTGGCCGTGGCGGTGGGTGATCACTCCGGTTCGGTCATGCAGATCGTGATGGCGGCGACGACGGCCGCGGTGATGGGCTCCCAGGCCATGGTGGCCCGCGCGGTGGCGGTGGCCGATATGACCACCGTCGTGGTGACCTCGACACTGGCCTCGCTGGCCGGGGAGACCTGGACACGGCGCGGTGGCGGGATCCTGTGGAACCGCCGATTCGGCGCCATCTTCATGATTTTCGCCGGGGCGGTGGTCGGTGCGCTGCTGCTGCGGCTGCACGTGGCGGTGCCGTTCGCCTTGTCGACGGTGCTGACCGCGGCGGTGGCGCTGGCCGGCCACCGTTGGCTGTCACCACGCCGCGAGTTGGTCGCCGTGTGAGGTCACTGCGCACAGCGGAACCCGATGTGGGTGGTGGCGGTGTCGCGGGACTGCGGGGACCGCGCGGCCGGGCGGTACCGGTGGCAGTACTCCGGTGCGCACAGATGTGATCCGCCCTTGAGCGCCTGGCTGACACCGGGATCGTCGGCCGGCAGGCAGCACGGGTTGGCCACCCGCCCGGTGAACTCGCTCGACGTCCACTCCCAGACATTGCCGATCATGTCGAAAAGCCCGAAGGCGTTGGGCGGGAAGGTCCCGACCGGTGAGGTCCCCGTCCAGCCGGCGGCGCCGTCATTGCTGTAGGGGAACCGCCCCTGCCAGGTGTTGGCCATCAACTCGCCATCCGGTGTCACCTGTTCGCCCCACGGATAGGTGGTGTCCGCGCCGGCGCGGGCCGCGTACTCCCACTCCGCTTCGGATGGCAGGCGCCGCCCTGCCCACTGCGCGTATGCCGATGCGTCGGCGTAGCAGACCGTTACAACGGGATGGTCGGGCGCGGCCTCGTCCCGGTCCGGGCCGAACGGGTGTCGCCAGTTCGCCCCGGGCGCCCAGTCCCACCACTGCCGCCAGTCATGCAGATTGACCGGTCCCGGGGTGGGCCGGAACACCATGGCGCCGGGCTGCAGATCCGCCGGTGCCACACCGGGATACAACGCCGGGTCCATCGGACGTTCGGCGACGGTGCGGTACCCGGTCTCGGCGACGAAGGCCCCGAACTGGGCGGTGGTGACGGGATGGCGTTCGATGGCGAAGGGTGCGACGTGCACAGTGCGGACCGGTGCCTCCTCCGGGTAGAAGTGTGCCGATCCCATCGCGAATGATCCGCCGGGCAGTGCGACGAGCTCTGTCACGGAATCCTGACCTCGAAATCACCGGTCAATTGTTGTGCGGCCGTATCGAATTCACCGGTGAGCGAGGGTGCAGCGGTGTGCACCGACACCAGGTAGGTGCGACTTGCGGTGGGTATGTGCGCCACCCGGTCGACGAATTCGACGGCGTCGGCGGGGGTGTCGGACCGGGCGCCGGTCATCTTCTGTCCGCTGTAGCCGCACAGCGGGGCCGGCAGCACGTTCAGCGAGCTGACCGCGGCATCCCCGGTCAGTTCCTCGGCATACTCTGCGAATGCCTGCTGCGGGTCCAGGCTGGTGGGCACGATCGTCACCGTCGCGGTCATCCCGTTCGGACCGGTCAACTGTGCGCCGATATCGCCCGTGCCGCCCTGCATCGACCAGCCCGGCGGGACGGCAATGGTCAGCACCGGTGCCACACTGTCGGCGATCTGGGCCATCATGCCGACCGCCGGGCGCTGCTCCGGCGAACAGGTGACCTCCCCGGTGGGGACCGGCGTGCTGGTCTCGACGATGCCGAAGTCCGGATGCCCGATACCGGTGCCCGGCGTCGCCGCCGACCCGGTGGTGGTCGCCGGGGCGGCGCCGACGGTATCGGCGGTCGGCGTCCCGTCGCTGGCCCGCGTACACCCACCGAGCAGGACGGCAGCGGACAGCGCCGCCACCGCACACACCACCCGAAGCTGTCTCATCAATCCTTCGCGAATGCCTGTGCGAGGTCCCGGTGCGGGACACCCGAGATGTCGACCACCACCTTAGTCCGGCGCACCGGACGCCGACCCGAATTCAGCTCTGCGTCGGCTCGTTGACCCGGTACAGTCGCCAATCCGGTTGGCCGTCGCCGTCGTTGGGGATCTCCAGTTCCAAGGTGGCCACCTCGGCCCCGGTCTCGTACAGCGTCGGATAGCGCAGATTCAGCGCATCCGAGGTGCCTCGGCCGATGGGCGGCACCGCGAGCAGATATTTGATGCCCCGGGCCGCCGGCTCGTTGAGCAGCTCGGTGAAGTCGGGGTCGGACGGGATCACGAACATCTTCGGTCGACTGGTCGCGGTCAGCACACCGAACCCGTAGACGGTGTCGGTGATCACCGCGCTGTCGGGCAGGTTCAAGGAATCGAGATGCTCGGCGATCCGCCGTTCGGTGCTGAACGTGCGGGCGATACGGTGCTCGATCGCCTTCTGTTCGGTCACGTTGTCGGGATCGGGCCGCAGCACCGCGCCCAGGCCGTACTCCTGTGGCGCGTAATCCGGTTGCCCCATCCCGATCAGCGTCACCGGGATACCGATGGCCAGCGTCGCCGCCACGGCCACGTATCCCGCCGGCGACCGTCGTCGCGGGTCCGGCACCACGACCGGCGGCGCGTAGCGGCCGCGCCGTTTCGCGCGGGCCAGCGCGCCGTCGGGCACGCCGAGCAGTGCCAGTGTCGCCGCCATCGGGATGGCGATGATGAAGAACCGCAGGAACGGGAAGGTCGAGCCCTGCGCATAGCTGAGGGCCTGGAATGCCAGCACCGCACCGAACAGCGTGATCGGCACGATCAGCAGCTGCCAGTTCGGCCGGCCCCAGCGCTGCATCACCGCCCACAGCGCGAGCGGCAGCAGGGTCGGCGCCAGCAGCATGACGCAGGTCGCCGCGAAGCTCACGCCGTCGGCGAAGTTGGGGGCGGTCTGCCCGGACTGCTCCAGGATGGCGGTGTTGCCGTATTGGGAGGTGAACTGCGCGAAGGCTTCTCCGGTGATCAACCAACCCGCCGCCGCCCATCCCAGGAAGGCCGCCGCGCCGGGTCCGCTGACGATCAGCATGTCCATCAGGGCTCGCCGGAACCGCGGTGGCTTCCTGGCGCGCAGCCAGGTGGTGGTGAACACCACGAAACCGGCGGCGGCCACGGCCGCCGCGGCGTCATAGCGGGTCAGGTAGGCCAACCCCATCGCCACACCACCCGCGGTGACCAGGTGGTGCACGTCGTCGTCGACCATCCACATGATGAGCCGGCGCACGGCCCAGGTCGTGAAGAAGATGAACGGTGCCTCGCTCATCCCGTTGGAGCCGTAGAACACGATCATCGGGTTGAAGGCGAACAGCACCGTGATGGCCAGCGAATACGTCCGCGGCAGACCACGATCGGCACCCATACTGAAGATCTGGACCGCGGCGCCGGCCATGAATGCGCTCGACATCAGGGTGCCCGAGAACGCCCGCCCGGCCAGGTCCGGCCAGATGTCGCTGCCCAGGATCGCCGGGATCTGCACCATCGCCGCCACCGGGGTGAAGATGAAGCCGATCGCGGCCAGGTGCGGGTCGCGACTGAACAGCACGGCCTGGGTGGCCGCCACCCGCGACAGTGTGTCGCCCATGAGGAAGCCGTGCCGGACCTGCAACCAGTAGCCGACCCCGAGGTAGACCGCCAGGGTCACGAAGAAGATGCCGAACTTCAGCCTGCGGTTGGTCACGTCGCGCCGACCGCCTGTTCGTGCGCGGTCTTCTCGTCGGGCTTCTCGGCCAGACCGTGGAAGGTCTTCTCCCAGAACGAGGGCTGCCGGATCATCTGATAGCAACCCTTGGCGGCGGCGATGCTCATCATCAACCAGAACAGCGGCACGCTCAACGCCGCGTGCAGCAGGTCGGCACGGTCGTCCTCACGCAGCGCGATCATGTTCATGTACATGACGGTGAAGTTGCCGATGATCATCGCGATGAGCGCCGGGAAGTAGATGATCGGCGGGAAGATGCTGCCCACCACCGCGGGCTGTCCGAGGAACCACAGCACGGTGATGAACCAGAACAACAGGTTGAGCACCGCGATGATCGGGGTGCCCGCCAGCACCAGGGTGAAGCGCACGAAGCTTCGGGTCCCCAACGTGCGATACAGCTTGAACGGTCGCCGGATGTGCACCAACCAGGTCTGCAGATAGCCCTTGTACCAACGGGATCGCTGCCGCACCCAGTTGATCGGATCGCTGTTGGCCTCCTCCAGCGTGTAGGAGTCGATGACGGCGGTGTGCAGTCCGTGCGCGGCGATCCGCAGACCCAGGTCGGCATCCTCGGTGACGTTGAACGGATCCCAGGCGCCGATGTCCACCAGCATGTCACGGCGCAGGTGATTCGACGTGCCGCCCAACGGAATCGGCGAGGTGCTGACCATCATGCCGGGCAGCAGGAAGCCGAACCACAGCCCGTACTCGGCGGTGAACCACGCCGTCAACAGATTCTGATGTCCGTTGTGGTACACCAGTTTCGCCTGCACACACGCCACATCGTCGGGCAGGTCGCGGAAGGCGGCGACCACGCGGCGCAGCTGCAGCGGTTCGGGCAGATCTTCGGCATCGAAGATGGTGACGATATCGCCGGTCGAGAAGTGCAGACCGTAGTTGCACGCCTTCGGTTTGGTCCGCGGTTCGGCCGGCGGCACCAGCAGGATGGTGATGACGTCGGATTCACCGCACTTCTCGGCAGCATCGATGGTCACCTGATCGTCCTGCTCCAGCAGCAGCAGCACCTGAAGTTTGTCGCGCGGGTACGCCAGGGCGTCCATCGCGCCGATCAGGTCGGCGACCACCTCGGGCTCGTTGTAGGCCGGCACCAGGATGGTGTAGCGCGGCAGCTCGTCATCGGGGATGGCGCGGGCCACATCGTCGGGAATGGTGATCGGCCGCGAGGCCAGACCGCGGCGGAAGATCAACACCCGGTCGGCCAGCGTCAGCAGATACGCGGCCGTGCACAGCCCGATCAGCAGCACCGCGGTCTGCATGGGGCGCCAGATGGCGAGTGCGACGACGACGGCCAGCAGGCCGAGCAGCACGGGTTTCTGCCAGCCCACCAACGGTTTCGACGCCGACGCCTTCGGGTCATCGTCGCGCAGGCCGTTGATCGCCATGTCCAGCGCGTACTGCCGATCCTCCTCGGTGACGGTGTGCGCATCGAAGATCGCCCGGAGTCTCATGGTCGACGCTTAACCGGTCGCCGACGGCTCGGATCGCCGTGTGCGCTGCACCAACACCGCGGCGCCCACCAGCGCCACGAGCAGCGCCGCCCCGCTGATCGCCAGGTACAGGATCTTGCGATCGGCCGTCGCTGAGGCGGCCGGCGCCTGCGCCTCCAGTGTCGTCAGCGCGATGACATCACGCCCCGGCACCGCGATCAGCGCGTTACCCCGCATGCCCGACCAACGCGCCACATCACCGTCGAGCCACAGCAGCAGTCGGTCCAACTCACCGGGCGAATTGGTCGAGGTGGCCACCAGCAGCGTGCGGCCACCGTCATAGAACGTCTGCAGCGATCCGAACCCGATCATCGGGTCGAGCGCCAATGTGGTGGAAGCCCCTGTGCCATCAGCATTCTCGACGGTGATCACACCCGAGGCGTCGACGTCGACCGGCAGTTGGACGCGGTCGTCGTTCCAGCCGTCGGCGCTCACCACGATCGCGGGATTGGTCGAGCCGATCGCGTCGGCGGTCGGCACCACCGCAGTGTCGAACGGCCGTCCGCTGAGCCGTTGCAGGCCGGTCAGGATCAGCACCGCGCGGCGCAGGTCGTCGAAGGCCACCGCGGTCGGATCACCGATCCCGACCTCGATTCGCGGCATCAGCGCCTGCGGCAATGCCTGGAATCCCAGCGGCACCGGCGGATCGGCCAGGGTGCTCTGGACCGGGCTCTCCCCGTCGATGGTCAAGGTGATGGGCTGGAACTCGCCGCACCGGCCGGTATTGCCCGCCGCGTTCACCGCCACATCCAGATTGGTGTACCGGTCCAGCAGCCGGTCCGGGACGTCGACCCAGCGGTCGATGCTGCCGCTCGGCTCCGCGGCCCAGCGATCGAGCACCTCCCCGCCCACGCTGATGACCACCTGGCCACCGATGTTCTCGGGCAGCGGCGTGTAGGAGCCCTGTAGGTGCACGCGCACCCCCTGCACCGACCGGCCGAACCGGGTCTGATCCAGCGGGATGGTGACCCGCGGGTTCACCAGCGCGGTCGCGTTCACACCGGGCTGCCCGAGCAGGCGGATGCTGGTGACATCGGTGGGTAACTGTGCCGATGTCGACAGCGGCCCGACGACGGCGGCCGACTGCACCGCCAGCCGGGACAGATCGCTCGACAGCAGTCGGGCCTGATTGCTCAGGTCGCCGGCCGGGCCCGAGATGCGCAGGGCGGGGACGCTGTTGGGCCCCTCCAGGCGCAGACCCGGGTCGTCGCCCTCGCGCACGATGATCTGACGCTCCAGCGGCTGCGGAGCGGGCACCGCGCCGCCGTCGTCGGAGACGATGTCGACCTCGGTGCGCTGGGTGCCGTACCGGGCCACCGTTGCCGTCGACAGGCGCACCGCCGCATCGGCCTCGGCCGGTGACGGATCCGCTGGCACGAACACCGTCAACTTGCGTAGCACCGGTGGCAGGAAGTCCGCGATCGTGTTCGGCGCCAATTCCTGTCCGGCGTAGCGCACCTCGGTATCGGTGAGCCGCAACGGGTTGGTGGCATCGAACACGCAGTAGCCGTCGGGCAGCGAGAGGTAGCTGCGCAGCAAAACTGTGACGGCATTGTCGACGACTCGGGCGCCGACCAACGGAATGCTGAATCTGGTCTGGTCCGCGGGCAGCGGAACCCGCGAGATGATGCGGTCGTCCTGACTCACCTCGATGGTGCCGCCGAGGGCGTTGACCGGTAACAATGCCGTGGCGTCCAATTCCGTGGGCAGCAGTCCTGGCTGCACCGGAATGGACACTGTCTGCAGGCCTTCGACACCGTAGAGCGCGATTGTGGATTCCCCGCCCAGTGCACGAAGGCTCAAAGATGGCGAATTCGCCAGGGAGGTATCGGCTTCGGGTTCGGCCGATGCGACACCGGGCAGCGCGGTCCCCCCGACGACCAACACGGCGGCAAGCAGCGGAAATATGCGCGCGGTCACCTGTCAGAGCCTAAGCGCCGCCGTCCGCCGACGACCACCTTCGTCCAAATCGTTACGTGAATTTTCAACTTGTCATCCTCATCGGATCCGACGAACATGCTGCCGTATCAGCGGAACTGGGCGGCGACGAGGCCGCGAGTGAAGGTACGAAGGAGTTCCTGGTCCTTGAACACCGGGGTGCGCTCGTCGAGAACGGCGTTGCCGCGGAACAACAACGTGACGAGCGTCCGGATACTGGAACCCACACTGGTCGACGGGGTCGGGAACGGCGCGGTGGCCTCATGGTTGTCCACGGCGAACACCGTGACGCGCTGCGCCAGATCCGAATCACCCCAGGCGAATTGCACCGAGTTCCAGGTGACCAGCAGCTCGTCGTCGACAACTGATCGTAAGAGTCCCTGTACCCCCATATCCAGGTCGAGGTACCTGGCTTCACTGAGCCGCGCGCTGGTCAGCCCGTACAGAATCCTCGACGGATAGGTTCCGAACGAAAACGGCCGCGTACTGACGATGCTGTCAACGACGACGGTACGCGGCCGTGAAAGCTTGTCCCAGTCCAGATCACCGGACTCAGCAAGCATGTACTGGCGCACCAACACAGCGTCGTTCCCGTATAGGCGACGAACCTGTGGATACTCGCGCTGCTCGATGACGGTCCAACCGACCGGTGGCACCAGCGGCAGGCCCTGCACCAGCGCACCGGGACTGGTCCGACTGATGGGTGCGGTAGTGGTCTCAGTAGGCAATGGGCACAGCGACAGCGCGATCGCAGACACCGTCACCAACGGCACTCCCCACCAAACCTCTTTGGCAGCAAGTGGTTCGATCCGACGATCCAGCAATCGCTTCGGCGATCCGCGACGATCCCTCAGATACATGGTCATACCCACCAAGCAGACCGCCGCAATCGCTGGAACCTGTTGGTACACCAATATGGGCGCGTCCGGGAGTACCAACCAGACAGTCAGAAGCACGGCGAAGCCCACCACCCAGGCTCCGAGCAAGCCCGATAACCCGCGACGTGCATTGCGTCCCACTGCGATACCGGTGCCAAGCGCGGCAACCAGCAGCGTGGCGGCGCCGGCGGCGAACTTCCCTCCCCCCAGCAGCACGACGGTGAGGTAGTACGGCAGGGAGAAGACCATCGAAAGAACGGCCCAGACCCACGCGAAGCGAATGACGGGTCGGAGGCCGAACAACACGACACAACAACTGACCAAGAAGAGCCAGCACGCCAACAGGTCGAGTCGCAGAACGTGGAAGTACAGAGCGTAACGATCCAGCAGCGCACCCTGGATCAGCAGTGCCATCCCGAGGCCCATGATCCCGACGATGATGTCGGTCTGGCGGTCGTGGATAGGCAACTCGTTGCGGTTCCGCCGCGCCACGCTCACCGCCACCAGGACCGACACGATCGGCACCGTCCAGACGTAGCCGCCGATACCACCCTGCCGGGTGGTGTTCACCAGGCTGGCGAAGCTGTCCCAGAACGCGAAGAGAGTCAACCCGGCGATCAACAGCCAGCGAACGATCACCCGGTAGACCGGGCTGATCTCCAGGTACCAGGCCAGCGCGGCAGCCGGTTTCGACGGTTTGGGCGGGGCCGTTTCGGTTGCGGTGGCCATCACCGGATCACCCCCACCGCGCGGGCCACCACCCGTTTTGTCCCCACCCGCATGACGGCGATGGTAGGGCACGCAGGCGTCGAGCAAACGCCAATCCTTGAGTTTGCAAACGCAAACGTGATCAAACGCACGAACCCCCGGAACCGCTTTCGCGGCCGGGGGTTCGCAGGTCGATTTGCTGAAACGTGGTCTCAGCTATCTTTTTCGACCTTACTTGGCCTTTTCGAGCACCTCGACCAGACGCCAGCGCTTGGTGGCCGACAACGGGCGGGTCTCCATCAGCGAGACGCGGTCGCCGATGCCGGCGTCACCGTTCTCGTCGTGGGCCTTGACCTTGCTCGTGGTCCGGATGATCTTGCCGTAGAGCGGGTGGCTCTTACGCGATTCCAACTCCACGACGATGGTCTTTTCCATCTTGTCGCTGACCACATAGCCGATGGCGGTCTTGCGACGGCCACGCGGCGTCTCGGTGGCCGGCGTGTGGTTGGGGCCTTTTGTGTCTGCCATTTCTACGAATCCTCACCAACGGGTCCGGAGGCCAGACCCAGTTCACGTTCACGCAGCACGGTGTAGACCCGTGCGATTTCCTGGCGCACCACGCGCAGCCGACGGTTGTTTGTCAGCTGGCCGGTGGCCATCTGGAAGCGCAGGTTGAACAGCTCTTCCTTCGACTCGCGCAGCCGAGTGGTGAGCTCCTCTTCGGTGAGCTCACGCAGTTCGCCAGGCGAAACTCCCACTGCCATCAGAACTGCTCCTCTCGACTGATAATGCGTGCCTTGATCGGCAACTTGTGGATCGCGCGGGTCAGCGCCTCCCGGGCGATCTTCTCGTCCGGGAAGCTGATCTCGAACAACACGCGACCGGGCTTGACGTTGGCGACCCACCATTCCGGCGAACCCTTACCGGAACCCATGCGGGTCTCGGCGGGCTTCTTGGTCAGCGGGCGGTCCGGGAAGATGTTGATCCACACCTTGCCGCCACGCTTGATGTGCCGGTTGATGGCGATACGAGCGGACTCGATCTGCCGGTTGGTGATGTAGGCGTGCTCCAGAGCCTGGATGCCCCAGTCGCCGAAGCTGACCGAGGTGCCGCCACTGGCGATACCGCGCTGTTGGGGGTGGTGCTGCTTGCGGTGCTTGACCCTGCGGGGAATCAGCATGTTTAGCTCTCCGTAGTCTCTGCGGGAGCCTCAGCTGCTGCCGGGGTTCCCGCGGTGTCATCGGTGGCGGCCCGGCCGGCTTCGGTGCTCGTTGCCGTGGTGCCCGAGGCACCACTGCGGCGCGGACGGGTGCCCGACGGACGTTCACGACGCGGACGGTCGGCGGCCGGCGCGGCGGCGGACAGCTCACGCTTGCCACCGACGATGTCGCCCTTGTAGATCCAGACCTTCACGCCGATGCGGCCGAAGGTGGTCTTCGCCTCGTACAGGCCGTAGTCGATATCGGCACGCAGCGTGTGCAGCGGCACCCGACCTTCGCGGTAGAACTCCGAACGGCTCATCTCGGCGCCGCCGAGACGGCCCGAGCACTGCACCCGGATGCCCTTGACGTTGGGCTGGCGCATGGCCGACTGGATCGCCTTGCGCATCGCGCGGCGGAAGGCCACACGGTTGCTCAGCTGCTCGGCGACACCCTGGGCGACCAACTGGGCAACGGCCTCAGGCTGCTTGACCTCAAGGATGTTCAGCTGGACCTGCTTGCCGGTCAGCTTCTCCAGGTCGGTGCGGATGCGGTCGGCCTCGGTGCCACGGCGACCGATGACGATGCCCGGACGCGCGGTGTGGATGTCGACGCGGACCCGGTCACGGGTGCGCTCGATCTCGACGTCGGCGATGCCGGCGCGCTCGAGGCCCGTGGCCAACAGCTTGCGGATGGCGACGTCTTCCTTGACGTAGTCCGCGTACTGCTTGTCGGCGTACCACCGGGACTTCCAGTCGGTGGTGATACCGAGGCGGAAGCCGTGCGGGTTGATTTTCTGGCCCACTACTCCGAGCCCTCCTTCGAATCGGTGGCCTTCGCAGCAGCAGCCTTACTGCCCTGTGCGCGACGGGTACGCGCGGTCGAAGCCGACGCGCCACTCCTCTGCTTGGGCGGACGGCTCTCCACGATCACGGTGATGTGGCTGGTGCGCTTGCGGATCCGGAACGCACGCCCCTGGGCGCGCGGACGGATGCGCTTGGCGGTCGGGCCCTCGTCGGCGGTGATGGTCGCAACCACCAGCGTCGACGGGTCCAGGCCGTTGTTGTTCTGCGCGTTGGCCGCAGCACTGGCGATCACCTTGGCGACGGGCTCGCTGGCCTCCTGCGGTGCCCACCGCAGGATGTCCAGCGCCTCGGCCACGGACTTGCCGCGCACCAGGTCGATGACCCGGCGCACCTTGGTCGGCGAGGTCCGCACGAAGCGGGCAACCGCCGTCGCGGACGGGTATTCAATCGTCGTAGTCATTACCGGCGCTTCGCCTTCCGGTCATCCTTGATGTGACCCTTGAACGTGCGGGTGGGGGCGAACTCGCCCAGCTTGTGCCCGACCATCGACTCGGACACGAACACCGGCACGTGCTTGCGACCGTCGTGGACGGCGAAGGTGTGCCCGATGAAGTCCGGGAGGATGGTGGACCGGCGCGACCAGGTCTTGATGACCTGCTTGCTGTTCTTCTCGTTCTGCGCGTCGACCTTCTTGAGCAGATGGTCGTCGACGAACGGGCCCTTCTTGAGGCTGCGTGGCATCGCTATTTACTCCTAGCGCTTCTTGCCGGTGCGCCGGCGACGGACGATGAGCTTGTCGCTCGCCTTGTTCGGCTTGCGAGTGCGGCCCTCGGGCTTACCCCACGGGCTGACCGGGTGACGGCCACCGGAGGTCTTACCCTCACCACCGCCGTGCGGGTGGTCGACCGGGTTCATCACGACACCACGGACGGTCGGGCGCTTGCCCTTCCACCGCATACGGCCGGCCTTACCCCAGTTGATGTTGGCCTGCTCGGCGTTGCCGACCTCGCCGACGGTGGCGCGGCAGCGCACGTCGACGCGACGGATCTCACCGGACGGCATACGCAGCGAGGCGTAGGTGCCTTCCTTACCGAGCAACTGGATGCTGACACCGGCGGAGCGGGCCAGCTTGGCGCCGCCACCGGGCCGCAGTTCCACGGCGTGGATGACGGTACCGGCCGGGATGTTGCGCAGCGGCAGGTTGTTGCCGGGCTTGATATCGGCGTTCGGCCCCTGCTCGATGACGTCGCCCTGCTTCAGGTCCTTGGGGGCGATGATGTAGCGCTTCTCGCCGTCCAAGTAGTGCAGCAGCGCGATGTTCGCGGTGCGGTTGGGGTCGTACTCGATGTGCGCGACCTTGGCGTTGACGCCGTCCTTGTCGTGGCGACGGAAGTCGATCAACCGGTAGGCGCGCTTGTGGCCGCCACCCTTGTGACGAGTGGTGATGCGGCCGTGCGCGTTACGTCCACCCGTGCTGTGCAGCGGACGGATCAGCGACTTCTCCGGAGTCGAACGAGTGATCTCGGCGAAATCGGAGACGCTCGAACCGCGACGACCCGGGGTCGTCGGCTTGTACTTGCGAATTGCCATGATTCTCTAAATCTCCCTGCCGGCTCTAGGCCGGCGCTCCGAAGAGGTCGATGGGCTTGCTGCCCGGCGCCAGGGTCACGATCGCGCGCTTGGTGCTCTTGCGCTGGCCGTAACCGGTGCGGGTGCGCTTGCGCTTGCCCTGCCGGTTGGCGGTGTTCACCGAATCGACCTTGACGGAGAAGATCTTCTCGATGGCGATCTTGATCTGCGTCTTGTTCGAATCCGGGTGCACCACAAACGTGTACACGTTGTCCTCGATCAGTCCGTAGGACTTCTCCGAGATGACCGGGGCCAGGATGATGTCGCGAGGATCAGTCACGGTAGCCATCAGGCCGACACCTCCTCTTTCTTCGTGTTCGCGCTGATGTAGGCGTTCAGGGCCTCGACCGAGAACACCACGTCATCGGCGTGCAGCACGTCGTACGCGTTCAGCTGGTCCGGCGAGATGACATGCACGCCAGGCAGATTCCGCACGCTCTTGGCGCTGACCTCATCGGCACGCCCGATGACGACCAGGACCTGCTTGTTGGTGGTGAGGCTGGCCAGGAACGACTTCGCCGACTTGGTCGACGGGGTCTGGCCGGCAACCAGCTCGGTGATCGCGTGGATGCGATCGTTGCGCGCCCGGTCCGAGAGCGCCCCGCGGGTGGCGGCGGCGATCATCTTCTTCGGAGTGCGCTGGCTGTAGTCACGCGGCTTGGGCGCGTGCACCGCGCCACCACCGGTGAACTGCGGCGCGCGGGTCGAGCCCTGACGAGCCCGGCCGGTGCCCTTCTGGCGGTACGGCTTCTTGCCACCACCGGACACCTCGGCGCGCGTCTTGGCCGAGTGCGTGCCCTGCCGCTTGGCGGCCAGCTGCGCGTTCACAACCTGGTGCAGCAGCGCGATATTGGCCGGCGCATCGAAGAGCGCGGCGGGCAGCTCGACGGAGCCGTCCTTCTTGCCGTCCGGGGTGTGGACGTCAATCTTGAGAGTCATTACTTCTCACCTCGTTTGATCGCGGTGCGGACCACGACGAGTCCACCATTGCGTCCGGGGACGGCACCCTTGATCAGCAGGACGCCGTTCTCGGCGTCGACCTTGTGCACTTTCAGGTTCTGGGTGGTGACACGGTCACTACCCATGCGGCCCGACATGCGGGTGCCCTTGAAGACGCGGCCCGGGGTGGCGCAGCCACCGATCGAGCCGGGGCGACGGTGCACCGCCTGGGCGCCGTGCGCGGCACCCTGGCCGGAGAAGCCGTGCCGCTTCATGGTGCCGGCGAAGCCCTTGCCCTTACTGGTGCCGGTCACGTCGACGTACGCGCCGTCGGCGAAGATCTCGGCGGTCAGCTCCTGGCCGACCTCGTAGTCGGCGGCCGCGGCCGCATCGTCGAGCCGCAGCTCGGCGAGGTGGCGACGCGGGTTCACACCGGCGGCGGCGAACTGACCGGTGACCGGCTTGTTCACCTTGCGCGGGCTGATCTCGCCGTAGGCGAGCTGCACGGCGCTGTAGCCGTCGAGCTCGGGGGTACGGATGCGGGTCACCACATTGGGGCCGGCCTTGACGACCGTCACGGGGACGACTTTGTTGTTCTCGTCGAACACCTGCGTCATGCCCAGCTTGGTGCCCAAAATGCCTTTTCTAGCCATTTTTCTCGGGTCTCCTACTGGATGTTGACGTCGACGCTGGCCGGCAGATCGATGCGCATCAGGGCGTCAACGGTCTTCGGCGTCGGGTCGAGGATGTCGATAAGGCGCTTGTGGGTACGCATCTCGAAATGCTCCCGCGAGTCCTTGTACTTATGGGGAGACCGAATGACGCAGTACACGTTCTTTTCGGTCGGCAGCGGCACCGGGCCAACCACGCTGGCGCCCGTACGGGTGACAGTCTCGACGATCTTGCGCGCCGAGGCGTCGATCGCCTCATGGTCGTAGGCCTTGAGCCTGATGCGGATCTTCTGTCCCGCCACGCTTCTCCTACCTTCACTACTAATCGGCTCCCACGTCTGTGACGTGGAAACACTTCCGTGTTCACACGCGCCGCCCCGGGTCATCCCGGTGCGACACGTTTGGCTGTGCCGCCGCTGTTTACCTGTCTCTGGTTCACCGACCCCCGCACTCGGGCGTGTCGCCTTCGCGCATAATCGTCCGCGTCCAAATTTGTCGCGATCGATTTGGGACCGGGTGCGCCCGCCAGGGCGCCGGTCGGATGCCTCGCCCGGGCGAACCCGGCTCAAGGCAACCCGAACAGTATGCCTCAGATCGCGGCGTCAGCCAAATCCCTGATCAACCAGCCTGCCGACCGCCGAGAAGACGCAAAACTGCACCTTTCGGGCCGTTTACGACAGTTTTATGTCTGCGCGCGCCCCGTGGGCTTCCTCGAAGCTATCTTACCGGCGAGTAAGGTAGCTGATCATGACGAGTCCCACCTATCGCGCGTGGCAGCAGCTGTCGACGAAACCGCTGGGCAGCCGCCTGTTCTCCGCAGCCGCAATGGTGCGGGTGCCGTATTTCGCCTCGGTCCTGCCCCACATCCGCCGGATGGAACCGGGCCTGGCCGAGGTCGACGTCCCGAAGTGGTTCTACGTCTACAACCACCTACACACGGTGCACGCGATCGCCTCGTGCAATGCCGCCGAGGTGGCGATGGGGATGGCCATGGAGGCCACCGTGCCGACCACGCACCGCTGGATCCCGAAGGGCATGACGGTGGCCTACCTGGCCAAGGCCACCACATCGCTGCGCGCCCGCGCCGAGTTCACGCCGCCGGACTTCGCGGCCATCACCGAGGGCACCGAGATCGTGGTGCCGGTCAGCATCACCGACCGCGACGGTACCGAGGTGGTGCACGCCGAGATCACCACCTGGGTGACGCCGGCCGCTCAGAGATAGGTGCCGTGGCCTTCGCGGACCAGGTCACCGTCGAAGATCAGCACCTCGTTGCGGTAGTTGATCACCAGACTCGACCCTCCACGTCGTGGCGGTTCCAGGCCTGCACCCACTCCTGCGCGAACTCCACTATCGACCCTCCAGCCCTGCCCAGAAATCACACTGGTGCACCGCGGCGAAATCGTCGGTCACCCGACTGCCGTCGGGCTGCAGCGACATCACCCTTCCGGCGTCGAACTGCGGCCAGTCCCCCTCCGGCGATCCGGTCTTCACGAACTGCGTCCAGTAGTCGATCATCTGGTTCGACAGTTGCTGTTGTGCCGGGTTCAGCGGTGGCGCGCCGCCCACGTCGAACAGATAGCGCAATTCCAGCGAGTGGCTGGCGCCGACCGGAAACGGCAGCGTGGCCATCGGCTCGGGGGTCGGCGGTCGCGGATCGTTGAACTCGTAGGCATACAAGTCGGTGGTCCTGGCCAGTTCATCGGACATCTGATCGGCCACGCAGGCGAACACTCCGTCGGTGACCGCCGCCGAGTACGCCAGCGGCGCGCTCCCGCGGTAGCGGTCCAGCGGATACCGCGCGCCGACGGCGGCGGCCTGTGGCCCGAAGGTATCGGCGAGCAGGTCGGGATACTCGGCCGGCTCGTACTTGCGGGCGCCGCGCAGATATTGCAATGCCACAAAAAGCGTGAACTCGTCGCGGTTGCTTCCTATCAGTACGGGCACGTCGGCCGCCCGGCCCTCCCGAAACGCCACCATCGGATCCTCGGGCAGCACGGGCGTGCCGTACACCGGGCCGCTGAGGGTGTCCTCACCGATTCGGCCGTACCACACCGGTTTTCGCAGTTTGTGGTCCGGCAGCGCGCGTAGACAGGCAGCGGCCGTGGCGCGGTCGGCGCAGCCGACTTCGCGGGCGTAGTCCTGGCTGATCCGCTCGGAGTCCGGTAGCGCCAGCTGCGCCTGGCACGGCCCGCTCTGGATGATCGCGGCGCGGAACAATCCGGCCGATCCGGGGGCGACCATGTGGTCGCACACCGACATCCCGCCGGCCGACTCACCCGCGATGGTCACCTTGTCCGGATCTCCGCCGAATGCCGCGATGTTGTCGTGCACCCAGCGCAACGCCGCCTGCTGATCCAGCAGCCCGTAGTTGCCGACCTCACCGGCCGGGCCGAGCGCCGGATCCGCGAGAAAGCCGAGGGCGCCGAGGCGGTAGTTGAGCGTGACGACGACGATGTCGCCGCGGTCGACCAGCCAGCGCGAGTCGTACATCCCGCCGTTGCCGTTGATGAACGCACCGCCGTGAATCCAGACCATCACCGCGCGTTTCTCGTCCGACGGCGGCGGCGTCCAGACGTTCAGGGTGAGGCAGTCCTCGTCGGTCTGCCTGCCCATCTCCAGATCGGTGCCCTCGTCCTGAATGCAGCGTGGGCCGACCTTGGTCGCATCGCGCACCCCCGTCCAGGGCGTCACCGGTTGCGGCGGCTGCCATCGCAGCGGACCCACCGGTGGTGCGGCGTACGGAATGCCGGCGAAATTCCGCTTGTCCAGTGTGGCGACACCCTGCACCAGGCCGTCGACGGTCTGCACCACCGACGGGTCGGGCGGCAGCGACGCCGCGGCACCCGAATCACCGCGGGTGCATCCGGCGACGACCGCCACAACGGTCAACGACGCCAGCACGATCCGGACGAGTCGCAGCGGGGAGAGCACGCCCCGAGGGTACTGACGACGATTCCGGCATTCCTGGCGTGCGGGTCGCGGTGGCCCCCTAGACTATGACTTGACACCCGTCAAAAACGAAGGAGCCACTTGATGAGCACTCCGACCAAGGATGACCGGGCCAGCGAGTACGCAGGAGTTTTTGTCGAGCCGAAGGCCTATGCCGACGACGCCCGACTGCACGAGGCAATGGCGTACCTGCGTGCCCACGAACCGGTCGTCCGGGTCGAGTCACGGCGCTACCGCCCGTTCTGGGCGATCACCAAGCACGCCGACATCATGGCCATCGAACGGGAGAACAACCTGTTCATCAGCGAACCGCGCCCACTGCTGGCCACCGCCGCCGCCGATGATCTGGCCAAACAGCAACTGGAAGCCGGGATGGGGCTGCGCACCCTGATCCACATGGACGACCCGCACCATCGCAAGGTCCGCGCCATCGGCTCAGATTGGTTCCGCCCCAAGGCAATGCGCGATCTGAAGGTCCGCGTCGACGAGTTGGCCAAACGGTATGTGGACAAGCTGCGCGATATCGGCCCGGAGTGTGATTTTGTCACCGAGATCGCGGTGCACTTCCCGCTCTACGTCATCATGTCGCTGCTCGGCCTGCCCGAGGAGGACTACGAGCGTATGCACATGCTCACCCAGGAGATGTTCGGCGGTGACGATGACGAGTACAAGCGTGACGGCGGGTCCCTGGAGGATCAACTGGCGGTACTGCTGGACTTCTTCGCCTACTTCTCCACGTTGACCGCCTCGCGCCGGGCCAACCCGACCGAGGATCTGGCCTCCGCGATCGCCAACGGCCGCATCGACGGCGAACCGCTCTCCGATGTCGACACCGCGTCCTATTACGTGATCGTCGCCAGCGCGGGCCACGACACCACCAAGGACGCCATCTCCGGGGGGCTGCTGGCCCTGATCGAGAACCCCGATCAGTTGGAGCGGCTGCGACAGGACCCGTCGCTGATGGGTACCGCGGTGGAAGAGATGATCCGGTGGACCACCCCGGTCAAGGAGTTCATGCGCACCGCCACCGCCGATACCGAGGTGCGCGGGGTACGCATCGCCGAGGGTGAATCCGTTTACCTCGCTTACGCTTCGGGCAACCGCGACGAGGACGTGTTCGATGAGCCGTTCCGCTTCGACGTCGGCAGGCAGAACAACAAGCACGTCGCGTTCGGTTACGGCGTGCACTTCTGCCTGGGCGCCGCGCTGGCGCGGATGGAGATGAACAGCCTGTTCACCGAGCTGATCCCGCGTCTGGAGTCGATCGAGTTGGCCGGCGAACCCGAACTGTCGGCGACGACGTTCGTCGGCGGACTCAAGCACCTACCGATCCGGTACTCGGTGCGTTGATCTCGCCGCGTGCACAGGTGGCCAGGAATCCGTTCACCGCGGCGCGCGCGACCGTCGGGTAGTCGAAATCGGGCAGGGTGCTGAGTTTTCCGAGCACGATCGGCCCGAGCAGCAGGGCCGCGGCCAGCGTCCGATCGACCTCGCCGAGTTCGGCGATGGACTCCGGGCTGGACAACACCTCCTCCAGCGGTGCCGCGTACTGCTGGGCCACCCGCTCGCGCAGCGTCTGCACCTGCACGCTCTCCCCCTCGAACGGCAACGACGTCATCTCGGCACCCAGCGACAGCCAGGACATCGCCGCGACGGTCACCGGCGCCTCGGCGATCAGTTCGCCCTGGGCCACCACGACGGCCTCCAGCCGCTCCCGCAATGTGCCGTCGGTGGGCGGTGCCGGGGCCGGCGGGATCAACGCGTGAAAGGCCGCCGCCAGTAGGTCGTTACCGCTGGGGAAATGCCGGTAAAGGGTGGCGCGGGCCACCTTGGAGGCCCGGATGACGGCATCGACGGTGACCGCACTGGGTCCGCCGGTGCGCAGTAGTCCCGTCGCCGCCTCCAATAACCGGGCACGCGATCTTGCCGGCCGGGGGTCGGTTCCCGTCGTCATGACCAACTCACCTCCACATCGAGAATACGACTGTTAGCCTCGAAACAAGACTGATGGTCTTGAAAATGACGCGCACGTCGAAGGGCTCCCCATGGTCGACACGCTCGCAGACTCCGATCGACCCACCGACCCGGCGCTGGCCGCTTTGTCGGCCAGAGCGCGGGTCTGGACACTGCTCATTGCGTGCCTGGGCGTGTTGCTGGTCATCTCGTCGATGGTCGCATTGAACACCGCCCTGCCCGATCTGGCCAAGGCCACTTCGGCCACCCAGGCCGAACTCACCTGGATCGTCGACAGTTACACCCTGGCGCTGGCGTGCCTGCTGCTGCCCGCCGGCGCACTGGGCGATCGCTACGGGCGACGTGGCGCACTGCTGCTGGGACTGGCGGTGTTCACATTGGCCTCGGTGGCACCGGCCATCTGGTCGGACCCGATCCACCTGATCGTCGCGCGCGCAGCCGCGGGTGCCGGTGCCGCGTTCGTGATGCCCGCGACGCTGTCCCTGCTCACCGCCGCGTACCCAAAAGACCAGCGCAACAAGGCCGTCGGCATCTGGGCGGGAACGGCGGGGTGCGGGGCCATCGTCGGCATGCTCGGCTCGGGCGGGCTGCTGCACTTCTTCTCCTGGCAGTCGATCTTCTGGGCATTCACCGCCGCGGGTGTGCTGCTGTTCGTGCTGACGCTGACCATCGCGACATCACGGGAGGCCGTCGCCAAACCACTGGACTGGGTCGGTGCGGTGGTGATCGGCGGCGGCGTGGCGGTGCTGGTCTTCGGCATCCTGGAGGCGCCCGCACGCGGGTGGTCCGACACCCTTGTCATCAGCTGTATCGGGGTGGGCGCCGTGCTGTGCCTGGCCTTCGGCGCCATCGAGCTGCGGCGGCCGCATCCGCTGCTGGACGTCCGACTGTTCGCGAATCCGACGTTTGCGACCGGCGCGGCCGCCATCACCGTGTTCTTCCTGGCCATGTTCGGCTTCTTCTACGTCGTCATGCAGCACATGCAGTTGATCCTCGGCTACAGCCCGATCGGGACGGCATTCGCGCTGACCCCGCTGATGGGGCCGGTGCTGGCGCTGTCGGCGACATCGTTCTGGTACCTGCCGCGGGCCGGGTTGCGCCTGGTGGTGTTCACCGGGTTGGCGTTGATCGCGGTGGGCTTCCTGCTGCTGAGTCGCATCAACGTCGACGACGGCTACAGCGCAGTGGTGTGGCCACTGCTGGTCATGAGCATCGGTATCGGACTACTCACCGCGCCAACAACTTCGGCGATCATGAACACCGCACCCGACGACAATCAGGGGGTCGCCTCGGCGGTCAACGACACCACCCGCGAGGTCGGCGCCGCCCTTGGCATCGCGCTGGCCGGCTCGTTGCTGGCTGCCCAGTACACCGACCACCTTGCTCCGCTGCTGCCGGCCGGGCTACCGGAGCCGGCGCGGGCGGCCGCGCTCGGCTCACTCGGTCAGGCGCTCGAGGTGGCCGCGACCGTCGGCCCGCAGGGCGCCGCACTCGCCGAGGTCAGCCGGGCGGCATTCGTCGAGGCGATGAGTACATCGCTGCTGGGGCTTGCGATCATCGTCGGGGTGAGCGCCATCGTCATCGGGCTGTGGGCACCGGGTCGCGACGGGCGGCAGCTACGACCGCTTCGGCGACGATAGGCTTCAGGCACTGAGAAATTCGGCCGCCCGGTGGCCGATCATGGCGATGGTGGCGTGTGGCCCGCGCGAGGTGATGTTCGGCAGGATCGAGCCGTCGGCCACCCACAGCCCGTCGACACCGAGCACCCGGCACTGCGGGTCGAGCACCGCTCCGAGCGGGGCGGTGCCGCACAGATGCTGGGTGGTGGACCAGTTCGCTTCGCTAGCTTTGATTCCGGCGATGTCCCTGGCCAGCTCGGCGCCGGCACGCAATGCCGCGACATCCCCGTCGACCGTGTCGTAGTGATGCTCGATCACCGGCGCGACACCGGGATCGGCCGAGATCACCGTCAGCCGACCGCGCGCCCGGGGGCGCATCAGGGCGACACCGAGATGCGGTGGATCCGACGGCACCTCTCCCACCATCTCCGCAAAACCCTTTGTGTAAAGCCGTATTTCGCAGTCTTCGACCGATAGTGCGGCCTCCAGCGGCGTCCGTCCTGCGGTTGCCGGCCACGCCGTGGGCAGCAGCCATTCCGGGTGGTCGATGAACGCTGTTCCCACCGGTAGGTCGGCCAGCACCGGGATACCGGCGCGGTCCAGCACATCGGCGGGGCCACAGCCGGACACCATCAAAAGTTGGGCGGTGGCGATCGCTCCGGCGCACAGCACGATGCGGTCGGCCGGTAGCGTCGTGGCACCGTCCGGGCCGATCACGTCGACACCGGTCGCCCGGCGGCCGGCGAATCGGACGGACCGCGCGCGGGTGCCGGTGCGCAGCTCGAGATTGGGCCGACCCAACGCCGGGGTCAGCATCCGCGATCCGGGCCCGGCCCGCTCACCGTCGGTGACGTTCAGCGGGAGGGCACCGATACCCTCATCGGCCGGTGGCCCGTTGAGGTCCTCGATCCACTCGTAACCGTGTGCCAGCACCGAGTCGACGAACTGCCGTGTCCCGGCGCTGAATTCAGCAGTCCGGCGCACCGGGATGGGACCCGTCCCGCCGTGTAACGGCCCGTCGAAATCCAGGTCGGTCTCGATCGCCCGGAAGTGCGGCAGCACATCGTCCCAGGTCCAACCCGGCACTGCCCACCCGTCGAAATCCGCGGCGCGGCCGCGGCAGAAGTAGCCCCCGTTGATGGCGCCGGACCCGCCGACCACCTGGCCGCGGACCAGGCTGACCTGCCGCGGCGGGTCGTCGGTCAGGGTGGCCGGGAAGCGGGCCGCAACCGGGCTGTCGGCGCCGATCGGCAGCCGGTGCGCGTCACGTAACCGAGCATCGGCCGCCGGTGGACCGGCCTCCAGGACCGTCACATGCCGGTCCGGCTCGCGTGAAAGGCGCTCGGCCAGAACCGAACCAGCGCTGCCCGCGCCGACGATGACGATCCGCACGCCGGCTCAGGTACGGATCTGCGGCTTCAGCGCGCCGAGGTGCCGCTCCCGGACCACACCGGTCCACAGCCCCAGCCCGTAGGCGATATCGTCGAGCCGCTTGAGCAGCAGGTAGCTGAACAGGCCGACCCGCTGGGTGTCGCGCGGGATGCTGTTGTGCCTGGTCGACCAGTCGACCAGGCCGTCGAGCACGGCGGCCGCGAGCACCACCCGCCGGCAACGGCGGAACAGCAATCCGGCCAGCAGCGCCACCGGCCAGTAGTGCCGACAGATCGCCGAGGACACCTGCATGGCGGCACCCCACAGTCCGTGCGCGGTCATGGTGGCGACCTCACGAGGCTCGGTGTCCACCGACTCCAGCGAGTTGGCCACCCGACGTCCGAACAGCACCGCGATGACGGCCGCGGCGAAGTAGCCGAAACTCGACCCGGTCGCCGCCAATGTCCAGAGCAGCAGCATCCACCGGGACACCACCATCGGCGCCGTCTTACCGGGATGCCGGACCGACAGCGGCGCGGCGGACTGGCCGTAGAAGGCCTTGCGCGCAAACCATTCCCGCAGCTGGGTGCGGTGGTCGTGGCCGACCAGCGCGATCGGTTCGTAGCGCAACCGGGCACCGGCTTCGACGAACCGCCAGCACAGGTCGACGTCCTCACCCGACTTCAGCGTCTCGTCGAACCCGCCGACGTCCAACAGCGCGCTGCGCCGGCAGATGATGGCCGCGCTCGGCACATAGGACACCGGCCCGAACGGCACCACCGGCGCCTCCCGCATACCGAGGTCCAAGGAGGACCGCACGGCCTCGTAGCGGGCGACCAGGTTGTCCGGTTCGCACAGGCTCACGATGCGCGGCGCCACCAGCGCCACGGCCGGATCGCAGAAATGCCCGAGCAACGCCTCCAACCAACCCCGCCGCGGCACCACATCGGAGTCCAGGAACGCCACGAAGTCGGTGTCACAGGCCTTCAGGCCGGTGTTGCGGGCGGCCGCCGGGCCGCGATTACGCTCGTGCCGCACCACCCGCACCGCGCAGTGCGCACCGTCGAAGTCGACCTCCGAGACGGGGACGGCCGATCCGTCGTCGACCACCACCACCTGCATATCGCGCAGCGAACGGACCAGTCGGCTGACCCCTAAGATATTGTTACGCACCGGAATCACCACGGTGACATCGTGATACGAGGGGCCGGTCGCGGGCCGCGGATGGGCCACCGTGGCATCGAGCAGGGTGCGGGCCAGCTGCGCCGACACCGCATCGTGGACCTCCAGGCGGCCGTCGTCGAGCAAGGTCTGGGCCACCGGCGCCAGCCGCAGCAGCCGCGTCGGCGACCCACCCAGCAACGCCGAACCCTCGCCGAGCACCTTGACTCGGCGGTCGACCTGGACGGCGAATCCGTCCGGGAGCCGCGGCCCGGTCATGTCAGCATCCCCTGTCCGTTCGGGGTCCATGCCCGCAGTTTGCGGGCGCACCCGTCGACCATAGCGGCAAAGTACCGCGCCCCGTCGGCCACCGTGGCCGTGGTCGCATCACCCAGCACACCGACCGCGCTGACCGCGGCAACCCCGCCGGCCCGCATCGCGGGCATAAGCTCGGGCAGCGGTGCGCTGTTACCCGCAACCACGGCGCCGGAGCGGACGGCCTCCGGTGAAATATGTAGCAATACAGATGTTTCGGTATGTCCCGCGTGGGCGTCCGCGCCGGCGACCGTGCACGAGCACCACCCGACGTTGCGCCCTTCGGTCCGCAACAATGCGACGGCTCCGGCCAATGCCTCGACATTGCCACCGTGACCGTTGACGAAGACAACCCGGTCAGCCCAGTTGCACGCCGAGCGGCCGAACTCGATCAGCAGTAGCTGTAGCACGGTCGTACCGATGGAGATCGTCCCGGCGAAACCCTCGTGTTCGCCGCTGGCTCCGTAGCTCAGTGCCGGCGCCAGCAGCCAGCCGTCACCGAGTTCGGCGGCCAGCCGACGTGCGACCGCGGTGGCGATGCGGGTATCGGTATCCAAGGGCAGGTGCGGTCCGTGTTGCTCGATGGACCCGAGCGGGACGATCAGCGTCGGTGTCTCGTCGGGCGCGCTACCGAGCGGTCCGCTCGACGTCTGTTCACCGAGCTCGACGGGTAAAGCCACCCGCCGATGGTAGGCCGAATTCACCTGGTGTGCGCCGATTGTTGGCGCATGCGATCCAAATGAATTCGCCTGTGTCGCTCGGTCGGCGGACACCGGGCCACGTCCGTCACGTGAGTAACGCCCGCCCCAACATGGCGGCGGGTGTCAGGTCCGCGGCACGCCGAGGGTGCGGGTGAAGCCGTCCGGGATGAGGATGTCTTCGGGGGTGAGGTCGTGGATGGAGGACTTGCCCAGCCCGCGCAGTGCGGAGTCGATCCCGCCGGACAGGATGTCCAGGACGTTCTCCACACCGGCCTGGCCGTTGGCGGCCAGGCCCCATAGGTAGGCCCGCCCGATCAGCACGGCCCGCGCGCCGAGGGCCACGGCCTTGACGACATCGCTGCCGCGCCGGATGCCGCCGTCGAGCAACACCTCGACCTGATCACCGACAGCATCGGCGATGGCCGGCAGGCACCGGATCGCCGCCGGGGTGGAATCCAGGTTGTTGCCGCCATGGTTGGACACCGTGATCGCCGAAACCCCGGCATCAACAGCACGTTTGGCATCATCGACGCGGACCATGCCCTTGAGAAGGAACGGACCACCCCACTGCTCGCGCAGCCAGGCGACATCCTCCCAGGTCGGCGGCGGAGTACCCATCCACTGCCCGTACGCCTCGAAGAAGGTCGGGCCGGGCTCACCGGGACGGCCCTGGTTGGGCACCCGCAGATCCGGCGGACGCAGGTGCTTGGCGAAGCTGTAGAACCAGCGCGGCTTGGTGATGACCTCGGGCGACATCTTGATCATCGTCTTGAGATCCATCTGCTCAGGGATCTTCGGGCTGCCCCAGTCCCGGCCGTGACTGAAGCTCCAGTCGGTGGTCAGGATCAACCCCTTGGCGCCGGCCGCCCGAGCCCGCTCCATCCGGGCCAGGATGTCGTCGCGGCTACCCAGCCAGTAGATCTGGAAGAAGATCTTGTCGTTGACCGCGGTCACCTCTTCCATGGGTTTGCTCGCAAACGACGACAACCCCATCGCGGTACCGCGCGCCGCGGCCGCGCGGGCCACCGCGACCTCGCCGTCGGGGTCCACGGCCTGCACCCCGGTCGGCGAGATCACCACCGGCATCGAGATGTCCTGGCCCATCACCGTTGTCGCCATCTCACGCTTCTCGGTCGCGCCGATGACGTGCGGGGCGAAACCCAACTCGGAGAAGGCCTCGACATTGTCAGAGACCGAGACCCCCTTCTCGCTGGCAGAGATCAGCGAGGAGTAGGCGGACTTGGGTAGCCGTTTCTTCGCACGCTGCTGGGCGATGGCGACGGTTTCGAACCAGGTATCACGAGCCATGATCTTCTACACAGGACTTTCGTTACAGAACTTCTTGGGCGGGACAGTCAACAACTTCAATGGGACGGGACCTTTTCTCCCGCCGGCGCGGGAATGGTCCTGACTGGACTTGGGCTTGTTCCGTTCGGCGGCCAACGCCGGTTCGCCGTAACCCTGCACGCACTCGGGGTCGGGCCCGTCCATCGGCAGACCGGTGAAGAACTTCGCGGCCATACAACCACCGCGGCAGGCATCAAAATGGTTGCAGCTGGCGCACGCGCCGGCCGACTGCGGTTCGCGCAACTCGTTGAACAGCGCCGAGTTCTGCCAGACGTCTTGAAAACCATTACTGGTCAGAATGTTTCCGGCCAGGAACTTGTCGTGGATGGCGAACGGGCAGGCATACACATCACCGATCGGGTCGATCAGACACACCACCCGACCCGCGCCGCACAGGTTCAACCCCGCCAACGCGCCCGGCTCACCGAGCCCCGACAGGTGGAAGAACGAGTCACCGGTGAGCACGTTCTCGCCGCGCGCGACCAACCAGTCATAGAGCTGCACCTGCTGGGTCGGGGTCGGATGCAGCTCGTCCCACACATCGGCACCACGACCCGACGGGCGCAGCCGGGTGATCCGCAACGTCGCACCGTAGGTGTCGGCCAGTGCCTTGAACTCGTCGAGCTGATCCACATTGTGGCGGGTCACCACCACCGAGATCTTGGCGTCCTTGAACCCGGCGTTCTTGAGGTTCTCCAGCGCGCGGATCGCCATCGCGAACGAACCCGGACCGCGGACCTCGTCGTTGACCTCGGCGGTCGCCCCGTCCAGCGAGATCTGCACATCCACGTAATCGCTAGCCGCCAGCTTGGCGGCCACCTCTTCGTTGATGCGCACCCCGTTGGTGGAGAACTTGACCCCCACATGGTGCTCGGTGGCGTAATCCACCAGCTCCCAGAAGTCCGACCGCACAGTCGGTTCCCCGCCGCCGATGTTCACATAGAACACCTGCATACGTTCCAGCTCATCGATGATCGCCTTGCACTGCTCGGTGCTCAGCTCACGCGGGTCACGCTTACCCGACGAGGACAGGCAGTGCACACACGACAGGTTGCAGGCATAGGTCAGCTCCCAGGTCAGGCAGATCGGGGCGTCCAACCCGTGTTCGAACTGCTCGACGAGCTTGGGAACCTTCACGGGCTCGGATTTGATCGGGACGACCTGCGGGCGCAGCCCGCCCCGCGCTGGCGCGGTATCAAGGACGGTCATGAAGTCTCCTTGGCGACGAGCATGTGGGACTTCACCAACACACTCAGCGCATGTAGATACGGGCCTTGCGCGTCATCGGCGATACCGGCGGCGCGACAAGCGGATCGGATATCGGCATGGTCATCCAACGAATTGACCACCGCGACGATCGTCCGGTTCTTCAGAAAAGACAGTTTGCGGGTACCGAAGTGGTACAGCAGCGCCCCGAACGGCTCCGGCCGCACCGCCACCTGGTGGTGCAGCCGCCAGCCGCGATCGGGGTCGAACGCCACTGCATCAGCAGTGGGTGCGCTCACGATCAGTAAACCCCGCACATACCGTCGATCGACACCTCTTCGACAAGCGACTCGGTGACGAGCTGGGTCTCGGTTTCGACGTTCTGGTTCTGGTCCATTTGGTACACACCTTTCTGGGCTTTTCTTCGGTGCAGGTCCTCGACAATTGTGACCTGGGTCGCAAGAATATGGCATCGAGTGCACAAATGGAAGGGTGATTTGATGTCGCGTGTCGGCCGGCGTCCGTCCACCACCCAGGACCACATCACCGACGTCGCACTCGACCTGTTCACCACCCGCGGGTTCGACGAGGTCAGCGTCGACGATGTCGCCAAGGCCGCCGGCATCGCCCGGCGCACGCTGTTCCGGTACTACCCGTCCAAGAACGCGATCCCCTGGGGCGATTTCGACTCGCACCTGAACCTGATGCGTGAACTGCTCGCCGAGGGTGACCAACGTGGCGATATCGCGGCAGCCCTGCGCACCGCCCTGCTGGCGTTCAATCGCTTCGACGACGAGGAGCGCCACCGCCAGCGGATGCACCTGATCCTCGGAACCGATGCGCTGCAAGCACATTCGATGACCATGTACGCCGGCTGGCGGGCCGTCGTGGCCGAGTATGTGGCGCGGCGTCGTGGTGAGGTGCCCGGCGGACTGGTACCGCAGACCACCGCGTGGACGCTGCTGGGCGTGGCCCTGACCGCCTACGGCCAATGGCTGGCCGACGAGACCATTTCACTCGAACAGGCCCTGGCCGACAGCTTCGATGTCGTCGGCGCCGGCCTGCACACCCTGTGATTTGTGGAGTCTTACCCGGACTGGTTATGGCTAAGACTCCACAAATCGCAAGAAAATTGGGGTGTCGGAGTTGAGGCCCGGACGGCGACGATAAGGGTGTGAGCGTCGAATCGGGCATCCGCGACGCGCCTCATGAGCTCCTGGAGCTCTACGACGAGGCGTTACCCGTGGTGTACGGGTACTTCACCCGCCGCTGCGGGGACCGGGCGACCGCCGAGGATCTGACGTCGGACACCTTCCTGGCGGCCATGGACGCCGCCCGCAAGGCTGTACCGCCGCCGATCACGGTGCCGTGGCTGATCGGGGTGGCCCGGCACAAACTCGCCGATCACTACCGCCGCAGGCATGACAGGTTCAGCGTGCCGGTGGCAGAACTACCCGAACCGATCGACCCGACCGACCATTGGGACGCCGAACTGGACCGCATCGTCGCCGAATCGGTGCTGGCGCATCTGCCCGAGCAGCACCGCACCGTGCTGGCGCTGCGCTATCTCGACGACTGCACGGTGCCCGAATGTGCGGAGCTGATCGGCCGCACCGTGGGCGCCACCGAGGCTCTGCTGGTGCGGGCGCGGCGGGCGTTCCGATCGCACTACCCCACACCGGAAGGAGGGAACCCGTGAACAACAATCGCGATCCGTTGACCGTCCTGCGCGGGAACGAGCTTCCGGTGGCTCCCGATCCGGCGTTCGCCGCCCGACTGCGCGCCCGTCTGGAATCGGCCCTCACCCTGCCCGACAACACCGAAGGAGTCGAGATGAGTGGCACCGATACCGCCATCGCAGAACTGAATTCACCGACGCCCGTCGCCACATCCATTGCGCGGCCCGCCGCGGCGTCGACGGTCCCCCGGCCGGCCGCGTTGCCCTATCTCGCGGTGGCCGACGCCCGTGCGGCCTTGGCCTGGTACGTAGAGACCCTGGGCGCGATCCAGGTCGGCGACCCGTACGTCATGGACGACGGCCGCATCGGCCACGCCGAGCTCGAGATCGGCGGCGGCATGCTCTACCTCGCCGACGAGTATCCCGAGATCGGCCTCAAGGCGCCTGCACCGCAGGAGGTTTCGGTCAGCCTGATGTTGCCGGTGGCCGATACCGACGCCGTGCTCGCGCGGGCCAAGGACGGCGGCGCCACCGTGCAGCGCGAACCGTACGAGAACTACGGCGCACGCACGGCCGCCATCATCGATCCGTTCGGGCACCGCTGGATGCTGTCCGGACCGGTCACCGGTGCGGCGGTGCCGATCCAGCACGGCGACGTCGGCTACGTCTCGGTGTGGACCGACGATGTCGAGCGCGCCGCCGCCTTCTACGCACAGGTACTGGGCTGGACCCTCGACCGCCGCACCAACCAGGTGACCAATACCGCACTGCCGACCGGCATCTACGGGGTGCCGGGTCGACACACCATGTTCTGCTGCTACGCCGTCGACGATCTGGCCGCGGCGCGGCAGTCGATCATCGAGGGCGGCGGCACACCCGGGCAGGAGACCGAGTTCGACTTCGGCACGGTGCTGGACGCCGTCGACCCCTCCGGTGTCGACTTCGCGGTCTTCCGGCCCACCCCGGGCACACCGCGGCCGGCACTCAACGGCACCGGGCCGGGCGAACTGTCCTACATCACCTACTACACCCGGGATTCGGCGGCGTTCCGCAGCTTCTACAGCCGGTTCCTGTTCTGGACGTTCGAGACCGGCCGGGTGGAAGACGGTTGGGCGGTGCAGAATTCGCAACCGATGGCCGGCCTGGCCGGCGGTAGCTCCGCGCCCGCGACGGTGCCCATGTGGACCGTCGCGGACATCGACGCCGCAGTGGCCCGGGTCCGTGCGGCGGGCGGCACCGTCATCGAGGAGCCCTCGGTGCAGTCCTACGGCAAGTCCGCGCTGTGCACCGACGACCAGGGGGCCCGGTTCTACCTGGGCGAGTTCTGAGCGATTTCGGCGCGGAAACGTACGGCCAGCGTACGTTTCCGCGCCGAATCGTCAGGAAATCAGATCCGTGATCGGAGCGCCCGCGGCAATCTTGCCGCGGGCCTTCATCACCTTGGCCGGCATGCCGCCGCCGACCACCGCGGTGACCACACCGTCACGCTCATAGAACGCCAGAAACTTGCGGCCGTCATCGGAGACCAGATGCACGGTGTCATCGGCAGCCGGCTCGCCCAGGCACTGGATCTTGACGTCGTACTGATCGCTCCAGAAGTACGGCACCGAGATCGCCGGGGCACCGGGCTCCTGGCCGAGGATCGACGGCACCAGCACTCGCGCCTGCTCGGCGACATTGCTCCAGTGCTCCACCCGTTCCTGATGCCCCGCCTCGGTACGCCAGGACGCCACATCACCGATGGCCCAGACATGTTCGACATTGGTGCGCCCGACCGAATCGCACACCACACCGTTGTCCACCGTGACACCGCTGCCGTCCAGGAATCCGGTGACCGGCCGCGAACCGATACCGACCACCACGACGTCGGCGTCGAGCTCGGTGCCGTCGGACAGCACCACCTTCTCGACCTTGCCGTCGCCGGCCACCGAATCGACGCCGACCCCACAGCGCACCTGCACACCCTCGGCCTCGTGCAACCGGGTGACCAACGCGCCGATCTGCTCACCGAGCACCGAGGCCAGCGGGGTGGGCTGCGGCTCGACGATCACCACGTCGACACCGAGCTGACGCAGGCTCGCGGCCACCTCACAGCCGATGAAACCGGCGCCGATGATGACCGCGCGTCGGGCCGTCGCGGCATGGGCACGCAGTTCGGCGCTCTCGCCCAGTGACCGCAACACCCGGATACCCTCGAGATCGGGGAACGACGGGATGCGTTTGGGCTCAAGACCGGTCGCGATGACGAGCTCGTCGTATCCGAGCGTCGAGCCATCGGCCAGCGTCACCGACCGCGCCGCGGTGTCCACCGACTGCACACCGGACCCCAGCCGCAGCGTGATGTTGCCCTCGTCGTAGAACTCCTGCGGTTTGAGCACCACATCGTGGTCGGCGTTACGCAGCACCTCTTTGGACAGCGGGGGCCGGTCGTAGGGCAGGTGCTCCTCGTCGCTGACGATCGTGATCGGTCCGGAGTACTCCGCGCGGCGCAACTGCTCGGCAGTCCGAGCCGCCGCCAACCCACCACCGACAATGACGATTCCACCGTTGTTTGTCACGTGGGTCTTCTTACACCACCTGCTGCCACTTCGGCTTGTCACCCCGTCAGGAGCGGCTGCGCTCGATGATGTTGGACAACACGACGATGCTCTCGCTGCGCTCGATATCGGCACTGGCCCGGATGCGTTCCAACGCATCCTCCAGATGCCGCATATCGCGGGCCAGGACATGCAGGATCGCATCGGCGGTCCCGGTGACGGTGGCCGCGCTGACCACCTCCGGGATGTCGACCCAGGCCCGGCGCAGCTCGCTGGGCGCGATGGTGCCGTGGCAGTACACCTGCACATAGGCCTCGGTGGTCCACCCCAGCGCCTGCCGGTCGACCACCGCGGTGAACCCGCGGATGACCCCGCGCTCCAACATCCGGTCCACGCGGCGTTTCACCGCCGGAGCCGACAGATTCACCCGCTCGCCGATCTCGGCAAAGGTGGCCCGGGCATGGTCGGTCAGCTCGGCCAGGATGCGTTCGTCGGTCTCGTCCACGAAAAATCGTCTCCTCTACACAACAGATCGCCAAGAATACGTCCTCTAAACAACAAATCGATATCTAAGACGCAATACTCGGCGATTGATTGCGCTCAGCAGCGCGAATATCGTCATGATCATGACGGTTTCCGATCTCACCGCCGCCCCGACACCCCTGCGAAAGTCCCGCACCCGCCGATTCGTGATGACCGCGCCGAGCCATTTCGCGGTCGAGTACGCCATCAACCCGTGGATGGATCCGACCGTCGAAGTCGACGTCGATCGCGCGGTCACGCAGTGGGAGACCCTGCACCGCACCTACACCGACCTGGGCCACACCGTCGAACTCGTCGACCCGGTCGTCGGCCTGCCCGACATGGTGTACGCCGCCAACGGCGGTCTGGTCGTCGGCGGCCACGCCATCGTCGCCAACTTCACCTTCCCCGAACGTGCCCCCGAGGCCGATGCCTACGCCGCCTGGATGTCCGCCGCCGGCCTGCGGCCCCACCGCACCCGCCACCACAACGAGGGGCAGGGCGACCTGCTGGTTGCGGACGCGACGGTGCTGGCCGGGTTCGGCTTCCGCACCGATCGCCGCGCGCATGACGAGATCGCCGCGATCACCGGCATGCCGGTGCTCAGCCTGGAACTGATCGACCCGCGGTTCTACCACCTCGACACCGCACTGACCGTGCTCACCGACGGCCCGGAACCCGTCATCGCCTACTACCCACCGGCGTTCAGCGATACCGCACTTGCCCTGCTGCGCAAGCATTTCCCGAGCGCACTCACGGTGAACACCGCGGACGCCTTTGTGCTGGGCCTCAACGCGGTCTCCGACGGCCACCACGTGGTGCTGCCGGCGGCCGCCACCGGCTTTGCCGATCAGTTGGCCGCAGCCGGGTTCTCCCCGATCGGTGTGGATCTGTCCGAGCTGCTCAAGGGCGGCGGTTCGGTCAAATGCTGCACGCTGGAAGTGCATCCGTGAGCGAGCGCAGCGAGCGAACCATGAGCCCGGAACGAGTTCTCCGAGCTTGCGAGGAGCACTCGTGATCACCACGGCGCACCTCACCGAGGAGGCCATCGAGCTCGACAACCGCTACGCCGCGCACAACTACTCCCCGCTGCCGGTGGTGGCGGCCTCCGCGGAGGGCGCCTGGATCACCGACGTCGAGGGCCGGCGCTACCTGGATTGCCTGGCCGCCTACTCGGCAGTGAACTTCGGGCACCGCCACCCGGCGATCATCGCCGCCGCGCACGCCCAGCTCGATACCGTCACGCTGGTCAGCCGGGCCTTCCACTCCGACCGGCTCGGCCCGTTCTGTGCCGCCCTGGCGCAGCTGTGCGGCAAGGACATGGTGCTGCCGATGAACAGCGGCGCCGAGGCCGTCGAGAGCGCCATCAAGGTGGCCCGCAAATGGGGCACCGATGTCAAGGGTGTGCCGACCGATCAGGCCAATATCATCGTGGCGCAGAACAACTTCCACGGGCGCACCACCACCATCGTCAGCTTCTCCGACGACCCGGTCGCCCGCGGCGGGTTCGGCCCGTTCACCCCGGGCTTTCGCGCCGTCCCGTTCGGTGACGCCGACGCGCTCGCAGCCGCCATCGACGAAAACACCGTCGCGGTCCTGCTGGAGCCCATCCAGGGCGAAGCCGGCATCATCGTCCCGCCCGACGATTTCCTGCCGCGGGTCCGCCGACTGTGCACCGACAACGGCGTGCTGATGATCGCCGACGAGATCCAGTCCGGACTGGCTCGCACCGGCCGCACCTTCGCCTGTGAGCACTGGGGTGTGGTGCCCGATGTCTACCTGCTCGGCAAGGCGTTGGGCGGCGGCGTGATTCCGCTGTCGGCCGTCGTCGCCGACCGCGACATCCTGGGCGTGCTGCACCCCGGTGAGCACGGCTCCACGTTCGGCGGCAATCCGTTGGCCGCCGCCGTCGGGTCCACCGTCGTCGGCATCCTGGCGACCGGTGAGTTCCAGTCCCGGGCAACCGAACTCGGCGCGCACCTACACACCCGATTGCGCGAGCTGCCGGGGATCACCGCCACCCGCGGAAAGGGACTGTGGGCCGGGGTCGACATCGATGCCGCCCTGGGCACCGGCAAGCAGGTCAGCCTGCGGCTGGCGCAGCGCGGCGTACTGGTCAAGGACACCCACGGCCAGACCCTGCGCTTCGCTCCCCCGCTGGTCATCACACCCGACGAGATCGACTGGGCGATGGACCGATTCGCCGAGATCCTGACCTCGGGCCGGGCCTAGTACTTCATCACACCGCGGTCCACGGCGATCTGACTGCCGGACAGCGTCGAGGACGCGTCGCTGGCCAACCAGGCCACCACATCGGCGACCTCCTCGGGCGCCATGAAGGCGGCCAGTCCCTCACTCTTGCCATCGGTGACGCGGTGATACGGCATCGGGGCGAAGCTGTGCAGGAAGCTGGGATGCTCGGCGAACAACGCGCCCATCGCCTCGGGTTCGATCATCGGGGTGTCGATCGAGTACGGGTGGATCGAGTTCACCCGGATGCCGAATTCGCCGACCTCCAGGGCCAGTGAGTTGGTCAATGCCGTCAGCCCGTGCTTGGACGCGGCGTAGTGCCCGTTGCCCGGGGTGGCCTTCACCCCGGCCGAGGAGCTGACGATGACGATCGATCCGCCGTTGCCCGCCTCGATCATCGCGGGCACGGTGGCCCGGATCGTCCGCCAGGTGCCGTTGAGGTTGACGTCGATGACGGTGTCCCACTGCTCCGGGGTGAGCTCCCACAGCCGGCCCCAGCTGAGGACGCCGGCATTGGCGACCACGATGTCGAGGCGACCGAACTGCTCTTGTCCATCGGCCACCAGTTGCTGCTGGGCGTCCAGGTCGCGGATGTCGACGGCGCGTGCCAGCACCTTGCGTCCGGTTGCCTCGACGGCACGCACCGTCTCGGCGAGATCCTCGGCGGTGGCGGCCGGATAGGTGACCCAACTCGACACCGGCGCACAGATATCGGAGGCGACGATATCGGCGCCGTCGGCGGCGAGCCGGACGGCATGCGCGCGTCCCTGCCCGCGGGCCGCACCCGTCACGAAGGCCACCCGGCCATCAAGTGGTTTATCTGCCGCCGCCATGGCCGGTTCCTTTCTCGAACCCCCGCACCGGGCCAGGCTAGCAGCCCAACTGGAACGTGTTCTAGAAACCGCGCCCGCTCACAACTCGGCGATGATCTGCTGCCGCTTGGCTGTGTACTCGTCATCGGAGATGGCCCCGGTTGCCCGCAGCGTCTCCAGTTCCTGTAACCGCTGTGCGGTGTTGACGGTCGGCGCCGGCGGCACCCCGACAACCGGGGCCGGGGCCGACGGGGTCGCCCCGGCGGCGGCCCGGCGCACCACGGCCTGCACCTGAGCCCGCGCGGACGGGTTGTTGCGCAGGTCGATCATGCTGTTCATGCCGATCCCGTTCGCCTTGAGGATCTGCAGGATCTCCATCAGCGGCTCGACCTGGCCGGACAGATCGTAGGTCTGGTTGTCCTCGGCGATCGAGAACGTCGCGGGCATCAGGCCGTTGATCAGGCCCGAGCGGTTCCAGTCGATCTGGAACTTGCTGGTGGCCGGATCGACCAACACCACGAGCCGGCGCGCGGTCAGCATGGCCAACCGGTCGACGCTGGCGATCACCTGGTCATCGGCGGCGAACGGCGCGAACCCCGGACCGGAGATGTGCAGGTTGAGCCGCACCAGCGGGCGATCGTTGATCCGGGTGTTGGTCTCGGCCATCCCGGTGATCTGCGCCAGCCCCAACACCCCATGCGCCTCCAGCGCCGCGGTCTTGGCCTGCGCATTCGCCCCGTAACTGGTCAGGCCCAGTGCCGCCAACACGTCGACGGCGGTGATCAGCAGCCCCGCCCAGAACATCCACTTCATCAGATCGCTCTGACCTGTGGCGAAGTACACAGCAAGAAAGATCGGGCCCACCAGGCCGCCGCACAGCAGCACCCAGGCCTGCGCCTTTACGTAACGCCACAGCATCTGTCACGCCTCCCACCTCGACCGGCACAGAATAACGGCCTTTGCCGACCGTCGATGCCCCACTGGACGGGTGTCGAGTCGACACGCCGCCGACACCCCGGGTCCGGTGGCAATGTCCGCCAAGTGACTGACATTGCCACCGCCGGTTTGGTACATACTGTCTTGTGCTTGAGCGCGGCCAGAACCCAGCGGTTCATGTGTCCGAGCAGCAGGTGATCACCAGCGCTCAGGACATCTCCGTCGTGCTGCTCAACAGTGTCACGGCCGTCGCCGCCGGAAGTGCGATTCTGCTGCCGAACACCCCGGAGACCGATTTCGGATTCGTCGCGCTGCTGCTGTTGTTCGGCTGGGCGGCCTACCGGCTGCTGACCCGGTCCCGGGCGACGCTGTTCCAGATCCTGGACCTCTGCTACGTCCTGGCGGTGGCCGCCGCGGTCCCGATTTTTGTCACGGAACCTCAACTGCTGTATACGAATTCGGTGCCGCAGGTCATCGCCGGCACCGCGGTGATCGTCGTGGCCGTCGCGCAACCGCCGAGGTTCAGCCTGCCCGCGGCCGTGGCCATCACCGCCGCGTATGCGATCGGCTGCGCGCAGGTCGTCGGCTGGGATCAGGTCGCCTCCGTGCCGATGCTCTACTACATGCTGCTCATCGAGTGGCCGATCACCACCGCACTCATCGCAACCGCACTGGAGGTGGCGCGGCGCGTCGATCAGACCCGGGCCGACAACCACGACGCCGAACTGCGTGATGCCATCGCCGCCGCCGTACGTGACCACGAACTCGAGCACATGGCCCTGGTGCACGACACCGCCGCCTCCACCCTGCACCTTGTCGGTGAGGGCGCCGAGATCTCACCGGAACGTATTGCCGCACAGGCCCGCCGGGACCTGGCCCTGTTGTCCGGCGAGCCGTCGGCACCGGACCCGGATGCGGCGTTCGACATCGTCGCCGCGATCGCCGCCGAGATCGCCCACGTACCGACACCGGTCCAGCTCACCGGGTTGACGCGGCTGGTGCTCGACGGCCGCACGGCCAATGCCGTGGTGGCGGTGGTGCGGGAGTCCTTGAACAATGCCGAGCGGCACGCCCGCGCCAAGTCGATCGTCATCGACATCGCCCCCAAACGGGTCACCGTCACCGATGACGGCATCGGCTTCGACCCGGTGAACACCACCCTCGGGCACGGTGTCGCCGAATCGATCATGGGCCGCATGCGTCGCGCCAAGGGCACCGCCTCGGTGCGGTCCACCCCCGGCAAGGGCACCGTCGTGACCATCAACTGGCAGCAGCCGCTGCGCACCACACCCGAGGGACCGTCCGACGACGACGTGGACCAGCTGACCGAGCGGATCCTGTTCCGGTTCGGCATGGGCATCGTGTTGTTCGCGCTGCTGCAGTTGACGGTTGCGGTCCCGTACGCGGCGGCCAACTCCGGCCACGCGGTCGCACAGTTCGGTCTCGGTGCGGTCGCCGCCCTGGTCGTGGTGGCCGGCATACCGCGGATCCTGGGCCGCGGCCCGAATCTGACGGTGCCGGCCTTGATCGTGATGGCCGGTGTGGTGTTCGTCCAGGCCCAGTTGCTGCCCGAGGAGCTGCGGGGCGGGCCCGCACAGTGGACGCTGCTTGCGACCACGCTGTGTGTGCTGCCGTATCTGCTGCGGATGTCGCTGCCGGCCGCGGCCGGGGTGATCATCGGATTCTGGATTGGCACCTCGGTGATGAACTTCGTCCAGGAACCGACCATGGCAACGGCCTACAACCTGGCGTTGTACACCGCGGGCGTGACAGTCGTACAGATGTTCCTGCTCGCCTTTCCGGTGCTGCTGCGCGAGGCCAATTCGACCGCCGCCGAGGAAGTGCGGGAACGGTGGGCCAAGGACGCCCAGCGCCGCATCTCCGAGGCGCTGCACGACGACTATGTGCGGCGCACGTCCCGCTTGATCCGCGGGGTGTTCCCGTTGTTGCAGACGCTGAGCACCGGCACGATCGATGCCGACATCCAGTGGCGGGCCCGCATCGAATCGCGCCGGCTGCGGCTCTACATCTTCCAGGCCCGGACCTTCGGCCACCCGCTGATCGCCGAGCTACGGTCGGCCATCGAGGATGCCGACCTGCGCGGTGTCGTGGTGTCGCTCAACGCCGACAACGATCTGCCCCGGCTCGATCCCGACGTGCGCCGCCAACTCCTCGAACCCATCGAGACGACGCTGGCCGGCGCCCGCGACAACGCCCGGCTGGGCATCTCGGTGGTGCCCGGCGAGGTCGTCGCCAGCATCATCTGCGATGACGGCGGCAGTGGGATCGCGTCGCAGCCCGGCGATGCGCAGTCACCGCGTATCGAGGTCACCGAGATCGGGGACACCATCTGGGTCAGCGTTCACCACCGACTGTCCCCCGCGGACGTATCCGCGGATGATTGTGCCGATATCGCCTAAATCTGCCACAGCGACAATTAAGTTAGCCCTGAGTCTTAGTTGATCTACACGAATCGGGGCTGGGTAGTACAGTCCTTCAATACTGGAACGGGGCGATGACCAGATGATGGTTCACTCACTTTCAGGCGAAATGCATGATTAAGACGGTGAGTCGCGGGGCGGGGAACATGACGGACGCCGTGTCGGTGGTGTTGATCGACGACCACGACGTGATCCATGCCGGTGTCCGCGCGTGGTTTGCCGACCAGAACCCTCCGATCGAGCTGGTCGCCGACTATCCGCATCCCAAGGCGTTCCTGGCCGATCACCCCAAGGGTGGCGGGGATATCGAAGTGGTCATGTTCGATCTGCAGTACGACCGCTTCCAGCCCGAATTCGACACGCTGCGCGAGGTCTGCGAGGCCGGGCACCGGGTCATCGTCTACTCGCATATGTCGACCGACGAGGTCATCCTGAGCAGCCTGGACGCCGGCGCCACCTGCTTCCTGGCCAAGGGCGAGGACAAGCAGCACCTGTTCGACGCCATCTATGCCGCCCGGGCCAACACCCCCTATGTCGGGCCGCGGATGGCCAAGGCGCTGTTCAACGACCGCACCGTGGGCAGGCCCGGGCTGAGCACCCGGGAGCGCGAGGTGCTGATCGCCTGGTTCCAGACCGAGAACAAGGAGTTCGTCGCCAAGCGGTTGTTCATCGAACCCTCGACGGTGCGCACCCACCTGCAGCGGGCCCGGGCCAAGTACGCCGCCGTCGGTCGGCCGGCCCCGACCAAGGCCGCGCTGATCGCCCGGGCCGTGCAGGACGGAATCCTGAGCATCGAGGATCTGTAGGTCCGGCGAAGGCCCGCCGAAACCGCGAGCACCAAAAGCGAAGCGGCGCTCACCCTTTCGGGTGAGCGCCGCTCTGTTTGGTAACGCTAGATCACTTGGTGATCTTGGTGACGCGGCCGGCGCCGACGGTGCGTCCACCCTCACGGATGGCGAACCGCAGGCCCTCGTCCATGGCGACCGGCTGGATCAGCTTGACGGAGATGTCGGTGTTGTCACCGGGCATCACCATCTCGGTGCCCTCGGGCAGGGTCACAACGCCCGTCACGTCCGTGGTACGGAAGTAGAACTGCGGACGGTAGTTGTTGAAGAACGGCGTGTGGCGGCCACCCTCGTCCTTGGACAGGATGTAGACGCTGCCGTCGAACTCGGTGTGCGGGGTGGTGGTGCCCGGCTTCACGACGACCTGGCCACGCTCGACGTCTTCGCGCTTGATGCCACGAACCAGCAGACCGACGTTGTCGCCGGCCTGGCCCTGATCCAGCAGCTTGCGGAACATCTCGACACCGGTGACGGTGGTCTTGGTGGTGGTCGGGCGGATGCCGACGATCTCGACGTCCTCGTTGACGTTGATCACGCCACGCTCGACGCGACCGGTCACCACGGTGCCACGACCGGTGATGGTGAAGACGTCCTCGACGGGCATCAGGAACGGCTTGTCGGTCTCGCGAACGGGATCCGGGATCGACTCGTCGACGGCCTCCATGAGGTCCTCGACCGACTTGACCCACTTCGGGTCACCCTCGAGCGCCTTGAGCGCCGAGACGCGGATGACCGGAGCATCCTCGTCGAAGTCCTGCGCGGCCAGCAGTTCGCGGACCTCGAGCTCGACGAGCTCCAGGAGCTCTTCGTCATCGACCATGTCGGACTTGTTCAGTGCGACCAGGATGTAGGGAACACCGACCTGGCGACCCAGCAGCACGTGCTCGCGGGTCTGCGGCATCGGGCCGTCGGTGGCGGCCACCACCAGGATGGCGCCGTCCATCTGCGCCGCACCGGTGATCATGTTCTTGATGTAGTCGGCGTGACCGGGGGCGTCCACGTGGGCGTAGTGGCGCTTGTCGGTCTGGTACTCCACGTGGGAGATGTTGATCGTGATACCACGGGCACGCTCTTCGGGCGCATTGTCGATCTGGTCGAATGCGCGCGACTCGTTCAAATCGGGGTACTTGTCGTGCAGAACCTTGGTGATTGCTGCAGTCAACGTGGTCTTGCCGTGGTCAACGTGACCGATGGTCCCGATGTTGACGTGCGGCTTCGTCCGCTCGAACTTCGCCTTCGCCACTTCTTGTCCTCCTGGACTTGTTGGTGCTCTTACTAAAGCAGTTTTGATGTATTCAGTTGTGCTGCAAGAACAGCAGAGCTATTCGCCCGTCGCCTTCGCGTGGCTGTCTGCTCGGCACCCGGATCGCTCCGAGCTCAAGCCTTGCCGGCACGCCGGCAACTCTCGATTCTCACTCCCCGGTTGCCTTCGCGATGATCTCCTTCGACACGTTCGCCGGAACTTCAGCGTACGAGTCGAACACCATGGAGTAGTTGGCCCGGCCCTGGGTCTTCGACCGGAGGTCGCCGACATAGCCGAACATCTCCGACAGCGGCACCTGCGCCTTGACGACGCGCGCACCGCTGCGCTCCTCCATGGCCTGGATCTGACCACGGCGGGAGTTCAGGTCGCCGATCACGTCGCCCATGTAATCCTCGGGCGTGGTGACCTCGACGGCCATGATCGGCTCCAGGATCACCGGCTGCGCCTGTCCGGCCGCCTTCTTGAATGCCTGGGAACCGGCCACCTTGAAGGCCATTTCCGACGAGTCGACGTCGTGGTAGGCGCCGTCGAGCAGCGTGACCTTCACGTTCACCAGCGGGTAGCCGGCGAGCACGCCGTACTGCATGGCGTCCTGCGCACCGGCATCCACCGACGGGATGTACTCGCGCGGGATGCGGCCACCGGTGACCTTGTTCTCGAATTCGTAGGTCGCCCCGTCCTCGCCGATGAACGGCTCGAGGTTGATGATGACCTTCGCGAACTGGCCCGAGCCACCCGTCTGCTTCTTGTGGGTGTAATCGACGTTCTGCACGCCGCGCTTGATCGTCTCGCGGTAGGCCACCTGCGGCTTGCCGACGTTGGCCTCGACCTTGAACTCGCGACGCATGCGGTCCACCAGGATGTCCAGGTGCAGCTCGCCCATACCGCCGATGACGGTCTGGCCGGTGTCCTGATCCAGGTGCACCTTGAAGGTGGGATCTTCCTCGGCCAGCTTCTGGATGGCCGTGCCCAGCTTCTCCTGGTCGCTCTTGGTCTTGGGCTCGATGGCGACCTCGATGACCGGATCCGGGAAGGTCATCGACTCCAGCACGATCTGGTTGTTCGGATCGCTCAGGGTGTCACCGGTGGTGGTGTCCTTGAGGCCGATGACCGCGTAGATGTGACCGGCGGAAGCCGTCTCGACCGGGTTCTCCTTGTTGGAGTGCATCTGGAACAGCTTGCCCAGCCGCTCCTTCTTGCCCTTGGTCGAGTTGATCACCTGAGCACCGGAGTCGACCTTGCCCGAGTACACCCGGACGTAGGTCAGCTTGCCGAAGAACGGGTGCGTGGCAACCTTGAACGCCAGGCCCGAGAACGGCTCGTCCGCGGAAGGCTTACGAGAGATGATCTCGTCTTCCTTGTTCGGGACATGGCCTTCGGCGGCCGCGACGTCCAGCGGGTTCGGCAGGTAGTCGATGACGGCGTCGAGCATGGGCTGCACGCCCTTGTTCTTGAACGCCGAACCGCACAGCACCGGGTAGGCCGCCGACGAGATGGTCAGCTTGCGCAGCCCACCCTTGATCTCCTCGATCGTCAGCTCTTCGCCGCCCAGGTACTTCTCCATCAGGTCGTCGTCGGTCTCGGCGACGGCCTCGATCATGGCGGTGCGGTATTCCTCGGCCTTTTCCTGCAGGTCGGCCGGGATGTCGATGGTCTCGTAGGTCTCACCGAGCTTGGTCTCGCCGCGCCACACCTTGGCCTTCATCTCGACCAGGTCGACGACGCCCTCGAAGTCACCTTCGGAGCCGATCGGCAGCTGGATCGGGATGACGTTGGCGCCGAGGCGGTCCTTCATCGTCTGAACGGAGAAGTAGAAGTCAGCGCCCAGCTTGTCCATCTTGTTGACGAAGCAGATACGCGGGACGTCGTACTTGTCGGCCTGACGCCAGACCTGCTCGGACTGCGGCTCGACACCTTCCTTGCCGTCGAACACGGCAACAGCACCGTCGAGCACGCGCAGCGAACGCTCCACCTCGACGGTGAAGTCGACGTGGCCGGGGGTGTCGATGATGTTGATCTGGTTGTCGTTCCAGAAGCAGGTGGTGGCAGCCGAGGTGATGGTGATACCCCGCTCCTGCTCCTGCTCCATCCAGTCCATCGTGGCGGCGCCGTCGTGCACCTCACCGATCTTGTACGAGATACCGGTGTAGAAGAGGATGCGCTCGGTCGTCGTCGTCTTGCCGGCGTCGATGTGCGCCATGATGCCGATGTTGCGGACCTTCGTGAGGTCGGTCAGCACGTCCTGTGCCACGGCTAGATTCCCACTCTTTCGCTTGCTCGATTGCTATCCGGTGTGTTGCCCCGCAGGGTGGAAATCACCAGCGGTAGTGCGCGAAGGCCCGGTTCGCTTCGGCCATCTTGTGCGTGTCCTCGCGACGCTTCACTGCGGCGCCGAGGCCATTGCTGGCGTCCAGGATCTCGTTGGCGAGACGCTCGACCATCGTCTTCTCCCGGCGAGCCTTGGAGAAGCTGACCAGCCAGCGCAGCGCCAGCGTGGTCGAGCGCTCCGGGCGGACCTCGACGGGCACCTGGTAGGTGGCGCCACCGACACGGCGGCTGCGCACCTCGAGGGCGGGCTTGACGTTGTCCAGCGCGCGCTTGAGGGTGACGACGGGATCGGTGCCGGTCTTGTCCCGAGCCTGCTCGAGAGCACCGTAGACGATGCGCTCGGCGAGCGACTTCTTACCGTCCAACAGCACCTTGTTGACCAGCTGGGTGACCAGCTGCGACCCGTAGACGGGGTCGTTGACCAACGGACGCTTCGGCGCGGGGCCCTTGCGCGGCATCAGCTCTTCTCCTTCTTGGCGCCGTAACGGCTGCGTGCTTGCTTGCGGTTCTTGACACCCTGGGTGTCCAGCGAGCCGCGGATGATCTTGTAGCGCACACCCGGGAGGTCCTTCACACGACCGCCGCGGACCAGCACCATCGAGTGCTCCTGCAGGTTGTGGCCCTCACCGGGGATGTAGGCCGTCACCTCGACCGCGCTGGTCAGGCGAACGCGAGCGACCTTGCGAAGTGCCGAGTTCGGCTTCTTCGGGGTGGTCGTGTACACGCGGGTGCACACGCCACGGCGCTGCGGGCTGCCCTTGAGGGCCGCGGTCTTGACCTTGGCGATCTTGTCGCGGCGGCCCTTACGGACCAGCTGGTTGATGGTTGGCATGTACCGGCTTTCTGTGTTGCTCTCTTGTTCTAAAGCGTTCTGGAAGTTCTCTGTACTGCAGTTTTCACCCGTTCGCGTCCCCCGCACTCGGGCGTGTCGCACGCGCCGCGCACCGTAACTCTCGCTCGATGCATCTGGAACACACGAAGACACACGAATTCGCCCGACCTGCAGGGATACGGTCCGCAGAGCGGTCGCATGCGCCCCTGACAGCCAGGCACGAGGCTCCACAATACCAGGGGTGGGCGCGCCGAACCAAACCCGCCGACAACAGCCTTCGTGCAGGTCAGACCGTACGGGCGCCAAGAGCCTGTGTGCAGACTACCGGCGCTCCATGCCCGCCGCGAGGCGCAACACCATGTCGGTGAACATCGCATCGGTGTCCAGGTCGTCCATCACCCCGGTCATCTCCAACAGGACAAAACCATGCAGCGCCGACCAGAATTCCAGCGCCGCATAGAACGCGTTATCGCCGGCCAGTCCGTAGGAGGCCAACGCGGCCAGCACCGGGCCCGCCGCCTCGCGCGCGGCGGCGGTGTATTCGGGGTCGTCACCACCCAGCGGCATCCGGGTGAACGCCGAGTACCGGCCCGGATGGTGATGGGCATAACTGCGGTAGGCGCTGGCCATGGTGACCACCGCGTCGTCGCGGGTGCGTCCGTCCCCGACCGCGTTGAGCATGCCGATGATGTCCTGGATCACCCGCATCCGCACTGTTCGGCGTAGGTCTTCCAGGCTCTGCACATGGTTGTACAGGGAGGGCCCCTTGGTGCCGAGTTGGGTGGCCAGCGCATTGATGGTCAGCGCATCCCAGCCCTCGCGGTCCAGGAAGGCCAGCGCAGCGTTGACGATGGCGTCGCGGCTCAGCTTGGTCGCCCGCGCTGCCATTCGCTCCCCCTCCGGTGTTCCCATGCGTCTGTCGCGAGGGTTGACGAATGACTCTAGTTCACCCGGTCCTGACTCAGCTCCGCCAGTTGATCGACGATCGAACACAGCGGCGGCAGTGTCGACGGGTTCATGGTCTGGATCGACCAGGTGATGACATCGTCACCCTTGGCCACATAGATGCTGCAGGCATTGGTGTCGAAGGCCTTGAACCCCTTGTTGTCGTTCACCGACAACTCGGTGACGGTGCGCCCGGCCCGCTCCTCCAGAATCCGCTCGGTACCCAACTCGCTGCCGCGGTACCACCAAGTCGAGATACCCATCCCGGCGCCGAACGTGCCGATCAGGGATTTCTCCTGCCAGAAGCAGCCGATGTCGTTGACGACGGCTGCGGTGAACGCCGAGGACCCGACGACCCGGGCGACGTCGGCGTCGGTGATGCCGTTGCAGTCCTTGCCCGCGAACCCGGCCCCGGTGCCCGCGGACGCCGGGGCGCTAGCCTGCTCGGTGCGCTCGCCCGCGCACCCCGACACCGTCAGCACGGCGGCGACGGCGGTGATCAGTACAGCGGCCCGCATGTCACAGATCCGATCGCAGCGTCGCCGACAACAACTTCTCGGCATCGGGGCAGGGATCGGTGTCGAAGTCGCCGCGGGCCTGCACCCACCAACTCAGCACCCCGCCACCGGCGGCCGCCGCGGCAGTGCACCCGCTGCCGATGGTGTCGCGCCGCGCCACGAATGCCTGCCGGCGTTCGACCTCGGTATCGCGGACCTCGGCGCCCCGCTCGACGGCCACGGCGCGTTCGCGGCTCAGCGATCCGGTGCCGAACCACACGAACGTCACGTCGATGGTGTCGCGCTGCCGGACGAGCACGTACTGGCAGACCGCACCGCTGTAGGGCCGCACCACCTCGTCGGCGCCGAGCGTCTGCTGCACGGAGGTGTCGGTGAGCAGGCCGCAGCGGTTGTCGACGTACCCGTAGCTGCGGTCGTCGTCGGCGGCGGTGGTACGCGCCGGTGCGGCGGTACCGGAGACGTGCTGGGTGCAGCCGACCACGGTCGCCGCGGCGACCGCCACAGCGACGGTCGAGCACACGGCACGTCCGAACATGGGTGGATACGCTACCGAGCGCCGACGGTCCAGGCGACCGGACCGCAAATCCGCAACAGCCGCCACGTCGGCCGGACCGCACCGTACTGTGTTGAGCCATGGCGAGCCTCAGTGTCCGAAGCCGGTGCGCGACGGCGGGTGTCCTCGCCGTGGCCATGTCGCTGGTCGCCGTGGCGCCCGCGCAGGCCAAGAACGGCGACACCCACATCACCGGGCAGGGCGTCGTGCAGACGCTGGACTGCAACAACGCGACCCTGCTGGTCAACGGCACCGGCAACACCATCAACGCCAAGGGCACCTGCTGGGCGGTCACGCTGCAGGGTTCGTCGAACGTGGTGATCGCCGACAATGTCATCAACGACATCACGGTGTACGGGTTCGACCAGACGGTGATCTATCACAACGGGGCACCCGCGCTGATCGACCGCGGCCGCGAGCTCGGTATGACCAACCGCATCAACTGGGCCCCCGCCTGACCTGTGCGCCGAATACTTGCTCTGTTCGCCCTGCTGGGCGGATTGGCCGGTGTCGCAATGAATCCCGAGGTGATGACGGTGGCCGACGCCGAACCTGCTCCGGTGTCGGCGGCGGCGCGTGCCGTGGGATTCATCGACGTGCGCTCGGCGGTGCCCGACGCGCTGATCGATCTGCGCTATACGACCGCGAACAACTTCACCGGGGTGCCGCTGTATCCCGCCGGCGCACGCTGCCTGATCCACCAGTCGCTGGCGCAGGGGCTGGCCGTGGCCGCCGCGCAGCTGCGCGCGCAGGGATTGCGGTTGGTGTTCTGGGACTGCTACCGCCCGCATGATGTGCAGGTCGCGATGTTCGAGGTGGTGAGCAACCCGGCCTGGGTGGCCCGGCCCGCGGACTACTCCAAGAGCCACGAGTCCGGCCGGTCGGTGGACGTCACCACCTACGGCGTGACCGGGTTGTCGGATATGGGCACCGATTTCGACTCCTTCACCCCCGACGCCGGGGCCTATGCCACCGACGGTGTCAGCCCGGCGGCGCAACACAATCGCGCCGTGCTGCGCGAGGCGATGGCCGCCGGCGGCCTGTCGGTGTACTCCGGGGAGTGGTGGCATTTCGACGGTCCCGGCGCTGACCAGCCGCGGCCCATCATCAACGTGCCGGTTGTCTAGGCTGGACCACTCAGCCAACGAATCGAGGAAGCATGCGCACTCAGATCGTCGGGATATCGGCCGCGGCACTGCTCGCGCTCACGCTGGCCGGCTGCGGCCCCGGCACCGACGGTGAGGCACCCACCGTGACGGCCGGGACATCGGGTGCACAGGTCGAGATCGGCAACACCATCAACTACGGGTCGGTCGGCACCACCGCCGATATCGACTGCGCGCAGGGCAAGGCGCTCAACATCGGCGGGTCCAACAACACCCTGACTGTGAAGGGGTCGTGCTCCACCGTCAACGTCGGCGGCGCCGACAACAAGATCACCCTGGAGAACGTCGAGACCGAGATCACCGTCGTCGGCCTGGACAACACCGTCACCTATGCCGGGGGCGACCCGAAGGTCGAGGATCTCGGCAGCGGCAACAAGGTCAGCAAGGGCTGACCGCTTCAGGCCTGGGCACCGTGCCGACCCGCACCGTCGCCGAACCGTTTGGCCCCGGCCAGTAGCTCACCGGCCGAGCGCTCCAGGCTGCCGAACTCGAAAGCGATTGCCGCCTCTTCGCTTTCCCCCCACTGCCGCAACGCCGACATCCGGTCGGCACGCAGACAGTTCTGCGGCAGCGCGGCGAGTTGGGCGGCCAGTTCCTCGGCGGCGGCCCGGGCCTGACCCGTCGGCACCACACGATTGGCCAGCCCGATCTGGGCTGCCTCGGCGGCGTCGACGGCCCGGCCGGTGAGGATCAGGTCCATCGCCCGGCTGTGACCGATCAGCCGGGGCAGCCGCACCGTGCCGCCGTCGATCAACGGCACACCCCAACGTCGGCAGAACACCCCGAACACCGCGTCGGCCTCGACGACGCGCAGGTCGCACCACAGCGCCAGTTCCAGTCCACCCGCGACGGCGTGGCCGCTGACCGCGGCGATCACCGGCTTCGACAGCACCATCCGGGTCGGACCCATCGGGCCCGGGCCATGAGCCTGCACCCGATTGCTCGCCGGTGTGCCCATCGCCTTGAGATCGGCTCCCGCACAGAAGGTTCCGCCGTCACCCCAGAGCACCGCGACGGACGTGTCGGGGTCGGCGTCGAACTCCTCGAAGGCCGCGTACAACTCGGCGGCGGTCGTCCCGTCGACGGCATTACGGGCCTGCGGCCGGTTCATGATCACGGTTGTCACCGGGCCGTTGCGTTCCACTCGAACCGACATTCAAGCCTCCACTCGATTGTCGCGCCGCGCGACCAGTTCGGCGGCGAAGTCCCGGTAGGCCACCCGCAGCCGCTCCCCCGGCCAATTGCGCGGCAGCAGTTCGGCCGGCAGCACCGGGTCGGTCAGCAGATGCCGCACGATCGCGGCCGCCACCACAAACCGTGCCGGGACATCGGCGGCCTCGGCCATCTCGGCCAGCAGAGCCCGGCCGTCCCGCGCCCAGCCCGGTAGGTCCCAGAGCTGACCGGCCAGCTGCGCCGGGTCGGCGTCGCGGCTGCGCAGCACCCGCATCCGGTCCCGCACATCGTCGGCGAGTTGCACCTCGAGATTGTCGGGACGCAGCCACACCCCGTCGCGCAGTTCACCGAACCGGTTCTGCACCAACGTGTTACGCAGGTCGGCCCGGGTTCGGGCATCGGCGCCGACGCTGGTGATCAGCAGTGTCGTCCACTCCCCGTCCCAGCGTCGTTCCCGCGGTTCGATGGCGGCGTCCTGACGGCGCTGCCGCGCCAGCAGCCGGTCCGAGAGTCGGTAGCCGTCGGCGGAGCGCACCAGGTCGCCGGTGCCGACCATCCGGGTCAGCGCGACCCGCAGGGTGGCCTCCCTGATGCCGAAATCGGATGTCAGCGTCACCAATTCGGCTGCTGACGCCCACGCCGGGTGCGCACCCAGCAGGACGCTGAGCACCACGGACCGGGCCGTCAGCCTCATCTCAGCCTCACCTTATCCCGGCGAGCAGACGCAAATGGTCACCAAATGGGTGGTTTTTGCGACCATTTGCGTCTGCTCGCGGGAAGAAGGTGGAGGCACGGTCATCCCTTGACCAGGGCGCGCTCGATGATCGGCGACAGATCCAACCCCGTCGGCAGCGTCCCGAACGCGCCGCCCCACTGCCCACCGAGGCGGCTGGCCAGGAAAGCCTCGGCGACGGCGGGGTGACCGTGCCGCACCAACAGCGCACCCTGTAGCGCCAACGCGATGTCCTCGGTGATCTTGCGGGCCCGGTATTCGATGTCGGCGAAATCCCCCAGCGAGGTCTTCAGCGCCGCCACGTGGGCGTCCAGCCGCGGTTCGGAGGCCGGCGCCAGTTCCTCGAACAGCACCTCGACACATTCCGGCCGGGTTGCCATGGCGCGCAAGGTATCCAGCACGCTGACGTTGCCCGACCCCTCCCAGATGCCCATCAGCGGGGCCTCCCGGTACAGCCGCGGCATGCCGGACTCTTCGACGTACCCGTTGCCGCCCAGGCACTCCATCGCCTCGGCGGCATGCGGTGTGGCGCGTTTGCACACCCAGTACTTGGCTGCGGCCAGCCCGATCCGCCGCAACAGCGAGGCCTGTTCGTCGCCCCGCACCGCGGCATCGGTGGCACCGGCCATCCGCATCGCCAGCATGGTGGCGGCCTCGGCCTCGACCGCCAGGTCGGCGATCACATTGCGCATCAGCGGTTGGTCGATCAGATACGCGCCGAACGCCTTTCGATACTGCGCATGGTGCACCGCGCGGGTCAGGCCGCTGCGCATGCTGGTGGCACTGCCCAGCGTGCAGTCCAGCCGGGTCAGGTTGACCATCTCGATGATGGTCTTGACGCCCTTGCCCTCTTCGCCGACCAGCCAGGCGGTGGCGGCGTCGTATTCGACCTCGCTGGAGGCGTTGGCGTGATTGCCGAGCTTGTCCTTCAGGCGCTGCAGGTGCATCCGGTTCCGGGTGCCGTCGGGCAACACCCGGGGCAGGAAGAAACAGCTGAGTCCACCTGAACCCCCGCCGCTTCGCTCGCCCCCGCCGGCAGCCTGGGCGAGGACGAGGAACACATCACTCATCGGTGCCGAGGTGAACCACTTGTGCCCGGTCAGTGTGTAACTGCCGTCGGCGTTGGGCACGGCCTCGGTGGTACCGGCCCGCACATCGGAGCCGCCCTGCTTCTCGGTCATCGACATGCCCGCGGTGATCCCGGCCTTGCCCGCCGGCACCGACAGCTCCGGGTCGTACACCCGACTGGCCAGCAGCGGCTCGTATACGGCGGCCAGTTCGGGGTTGAACCGCAGGGCGGGCACCACGGCGTACGTCATCGAGATGGGACAGATGTGTCCGGGTTCGGGTGTCCACACCGATGTCTTGGCCGCGCGCACCACATGGGACCCGAGCCGGTCATCGGCCCACGGCGCGGCGTGCAGCCCGTGACCGACGGCCACGTTCATCAGTTCGTGGTAGGCGGGATCGTATTCGACCTCGTCGACACGGTGGCCGTACCGGTCGTGGGTGTGCAGTTCCGGTCGGTGCCGGTCGGCCAGCTCGCCCCAGCGCTGCGCCCGGTCCGATCCACTGAGCGCACCGAGTTCGGTGACCTCATCGACGCCCCAGCCGCCACCCTCGCGGACGAGCGCTTCCATCAGCACCGGCGAGGTGGCGGGGTTGTGCTCGCGCAGCGGCGGGACCTGGTTGGTGACGATATGAGTGGCCATGCGTCAACTGTTACAGTTTTTCGACAGCTGCACAAGATTCGTAACACCATGCATACTCGTGCGGTGCACCCCAACACCGTCGTTCACGCCACCGACCTCGACCTCACCCACGAGCCGGTGCCCGCCGAACAGTCCGTCACGGGCGATCCGAGCACCGCGGCCTCGGCGCTGACCGAGTTCGGCGGACTGGAGATCGGCGTGTGGGAGATGTCGGTGGGCACCATGACCGATGTCGAGGCCGACGAGGTCTTCGTCGTGCTGTCCGGCGCGGCGACCGTCGAATTCGCCGACGGCTCGGCCACGTTGCACCTCAAGGCGGGGGACGTCGGCCGCCTGGCCGCCGGCGCGCAAACCACCTGGACGGTCACCGAGACCCTGCGCAAGATCTATCTGACCTGAGATGCCCTACGTCGAGGCGTCCGTACGCAGCAAGCAGTTCGTGGCCGCGGCCCGCCGGGTGATGTCGCGCCAAGGTGTGGCGGCCACCGCACTGCGGGCCGTCGCCGCCGAAGCCGAGGTGCCGCTGGGCACCTTGCAGTACGTGTTCCCGTCCAAGGAACTGCTGCTGCGCGCGGTCATCGAGGACGTCATCGAGGAGATTGCCACGGTGCTGACCGCGGGCGTCGACGTCGACTCCGGACTGGCGCACGCCATCCGGCAGGGCCTGACGGTCTTCTGGTCCGAACTGGTCGCCGAGCAGATCAATCTGCAACTGATGCAGTTCGAGCTGACGAACTACGCGCTGCGCCAGCCCGGTCTGGAGCATCTGGCGAAGTGGCAGAACCAGCGCTACGCCGAGGCGATCGCGCAGTGGTGCGAGACGGCGGCCACCAATGCCGGTGAGGTGAGCGCGGTTCCGTATGACCGGCTGGCCCGGATCATCCTGGCGGGCGTCGACGGGCTGACCATGCAATACGCCTGCGATCCCGACAACACCCGCGCCCGCGCCGATCTCGACACCTTGGCCGAGATGGCCATCACCCTCGCGCAGGTCTGACATCGCCTTGCCAACCAGGCCGCACCTTCGCTACCGTCAAAGTCAGTCATACGACTGACTGGAACACAGGAGGAGCATGCCCGACGCCGACGTCATCGTGATCGGAGCCGGGATGTCCGGCCTCATCGCCGCCCGCGATCTGCACCGCGCGGGTGTCGGCGTCCTCGTCCTGGAGGCCGCCGACCGGATCGGTGGCCGGGCGATGAGCGCGACCACCATCCTGGGCTCCCGCGTCGACCTCGGCGGGCAGTGGATCGGCCACGACCACCACCGACTAGCCGCCCTGGTCGACGAACTCGGCGCGACCCGCTACCCGATGCACACCGGCGCCCTGCCGACCATCATCGACGGACCCCGTCGCCTGCAGGTTGCCTCGCCGCCGATGCTGCTGGCCTTCACCGCGCTGGCCGCCATGAGCGCGCTCACCCGCATCGGCACGAAGGGCAAGCTCAACCACGTCACGCTGGACTGGCTGGTCGGCAAGGTGCCCAACGCCACCGCACGCCGACTGCTCGACCTCGTCGCCGCAATCTCCTGGACCGCAGACCCGGACCAGGTCTCGATCAAGTTGGCGACGGCGATGATTCGCAGCCAGGGCGGGCTGCAGACCATGCTCGCCACCAAGGGCGGCGCCCAGGACAGCCTGATCGTCGAGGGTGTCGGGACCCTGATCGACCGGCTCGCCGCCGACCTCGGGCCCCGGGTCCGCACCGGCGCCCGGGTCGACGCCATCCTGCGCGACGACGACGGCGTCACCGTCCAGACCGGTACCGAATCGCTGCGCGCCGTCAAGGTCATCGTCACCACCGCACCGCCGATGCCCCGGCCGATCAGCCATCAGCCGCCACTTCCCCAACGTCAGGCCCTACAGCAGAACACCTTCATGGGTTCGGTGTACAAGGCCATCGCGGTGTACGAGCAGCCGTTCTGGCGACCGCGGCACGGTGGTGAGTTCCTCGTCCTCGACGCACCGGGCCGCGCCGTCTTCGACACCACCGCCCCGGGCGGGCCCGGGCACCTGTGCGTACTGGTGGGCGGGCAGGCCGCGCGGGCCCTGGACGATCTCGACGAGCAGGCCAGGCGCCGCACCATCTTGGCGCCGCTCGTCGCACACCTCGGTGCCGACGTGCTCGAACCCGTTGACTGGCATGACAAGTCGTGGCACCTCGACGACTACGTCGGCGGCGGCTACATGGCGCTGCCGGTCCCCGGCACGACCGACGGATTCCTGCCGCTACCGTCCGCACCCATCGGGCATCTGCACTGGGCCGGATCCGAGACGGCGACCGGGCATCCCGGTTATCTGGACGGTGCGATCGAGTCCGGCAACAGAGCGGCCCGCGAGGTGCTCGCGGCCCTGCGGGTCTCGTAGACACGCAGCCCGTAGACCACCGCCGCGGCCAGCGCCCAACCGAGCAGGATGTCGATGACGTAATGCTCGGCGGTGTAGACCAGGGTGAACGCCATCACCAGCGGATAGGCCACCAGCACCGGCCGCCACCGGCTGCCCAGTCGGTTCCACAGGAACGCCGCCAGCGCGGCGGACATCCCCGCATGCAGCGACGGGATCGCCGCGACCAGGTTCACGCTGGCCTGGCCCTGATCCAGCAGGGCCGTCGCGGTGTGCAGGTCCAGTGCCCGCCAACCGCGCGCGACGATCCGTTCGATCCAGTCGTTGGCGCCCTCCAGATTGGTCTGCATGGCGCCGAGCACCCCGCCGTCGGGCACCTCGCGGGCCGAACCGAACATGCAGGCCGGGCCCGACGGCCCGCCGGCGACGTCGGCCGCGGTGCACCGGGCGGCCGCCCACGGCGGTGCCGCCGGAACGAGCGCGTAGATCACCAGACCGGCGAAGTTCAGCCCGACGAACAGCTTGACGAAGTGTTTCCACTCCTCGCGATTGCGCAGCCACAACACACCGGCGATCACATACGGGAGGATGAAGAACGACATGTAGACCGTGCTGATGGCCACCTCCCACAGCGGCGGCTCCGGCAACTTCAGCCGTTCCTGCAGCCAGACCGTCGGCATCGTGCCGAAGAACAACCAGCGGTCGGCATCGGCCTGCCAGTGCCACAGCGTCGGCCGCCCGACCAGGTCGGCAGCCCCCCGGCTGAGGTCGTAGGCGATCAGCAGCAGCGCAAACGGCAGCCAGTCGCGCAGCACATAGAACATCCGGCGGCCCTGGCCGATGCTGGCCGCCATCAGCCCGGTGGCGATGTAGACCAGCACCAGTTCGCGGTTGAAGGCGAAACCGTCTGTGACGGTGCGGTACACGATGACGGCCGCCCAGATGGTGATCGCGGCGTAGCGCAGGTAGCGCAGCTTTTGCGCACGCCGGCCGGGACCGGCCACGTAGTCGGGCGCGATCGACTGTTCCTCGTCAATCGTCGCCATGAGCGGTGAGCCTAGTTCACCTGGGTGTCACCCGCCGTTTGCCGAGATCACGGTGTGGCGTCAGACGTTGTCGCGCAGGAACGCGATGTCGTCCTTGCGGCCGTCCTCGGAGGTCTCGCAGATCACCGGCGCATCGGCGGCCTTGACCACCGCGACCAGCAGGTCGGGGTCGATCTGGCCGGTGCCGAAGTTGGCATGCCGGTCCGCACCGGAGCCCGCGGCATCGCGGGAGTCGTTGCAGTGCACCAGGTCGATGCGCCCGGTGATGGCCTTGATCCGGTCGACCGCGTCGATCAGTGCCTCACCGGCCGCCCAGGCGTGGCAGGTGTCCAGGCAGAAGCCGATTCCCTTGTCGCCGATGTGATCCCACAGCCGGGCGATGGTGTCGAAATGCCGGGCCATCGCATGATCGCCGCCCGCGGTGTTCTCCAGGTAGACCGGGATGTCGGTGTTCAGCGCATCGAGTGCCTTCACCCAACGCTCGAACCCGGCCTCCATGTCGTTGTCGTCGGCGTGCCCGCCGTGCACGATGACGGCGGCGGCGCCGATCTGGCTGGCCGCGTCGCAGGTGTCCTGCAGGATCTTGCGCGACGGGATGCGCACCCGGTTGTTCGCCGAGGCGACGTTGATCAGGTAGGGGGCGTGCACGTACAGCGGGACGGCCGAGGCCTTCAGCGTGTCGGCGTCCTCCCGCGGGGCGGGCTTCTTCCAACTCTGCGGGTTGCCGAGGAAGAACTGCACCACATCCGCGTTCTCGGCGGCGGCCGCGGCCAGAGGGTCGTCGGGGTTCACATGCGATCCGATGAGCACCCGGCCAGTCTAGGCGCGGGGTCCGACGCGGCGAGCGAAGCGACGGGGATCAGGCACGGGTCAGGACTGGGTGATGAGCAGGAACGCCAGGTAACCGAGGTAGGCCGCGACCATCGCCGCGCCCTCACCCCGGCTGACGCGACGGCCGGTGAGGAAGATCGGGATACAGGCCAGCGCGACCGCGACCATCACCGGGATGTCGATGCGCACCAGGCTGGCCGGCATCGACAGCCCGTCGGCGGCGACCATGCAGGTGACCCCAAGGATCAACAGCACGTTGTAGATGCTGCTGCCGAGCAGATTGCCGATCGCGATATCGCGGTCACCGCGCAGCGTCGAGACGACCGTCGTCACCAGCTCGGGCGCCGATGTCCCGATGGCGACGACCGTCAGCCCGATCAGCGCATCCGAGACACCGAACGCGCGGGCCATCCCGACGGCCCCGTTGACCAACCACTCGGCACCGACCACCACGATCGCGATACCGGCGAGCATCAGCAGCACGTACACGGCCGGCGGGCGGCGGGCGCGGGGTTCCTCGTCGGGTGTGTAGGCCTCGACGTACTCCCCCACCACGGCATGTGATTCCCGTCGCGTCATCCGGATCAGTGCCACGGTGTAGGCCACCGCACAGCTCACCAGGATGAGGCCGTCGACCCGCGACAGCGTGCCGTCCAGCGCGAGCACCAGCATCAACACGGCTGCGCCCGCCATCACCGGCAGCTCGAAGCGCAGGGTCCGGGTCGTCATGGCCAACGGCAGGATGAGCGCGCTCAGGCCCAGGATCAGCAGCAGGTTCACGACGTTCGTGCCGGCGATGTTGCCGACGGCCAGCGCGCCGCTGCCCTCCTGGGCGGCCACCACACCGACCGCGAGTTCGGGCAGACTCGTGCCGATCGACACCACGGTCAGCCCGATGATCATCGGGCTGATGCCGAGCCGCGCAGCGACTTCGGCACCGCCGCGGACCATGATCTCGGCCCCGAACACCAGCGCGGCCAGGCCGATGACGAACCAGCCCGCGTCGATCCACATGCAGTTGTCTCCTACGTCGTCAGCGCGACCACCCTAACGAACCTCGTCGAGTGTGAATCCTCTGCGCCGGAATGGCGGATGTAGCGACGAGGTTTCACACTCCACATTCCGAAACTCTCAGAGTTCTCACACTCTCTGCGGCCTGAGACTTCTCGCATGGGAAGACCGTTTATCGGCAGCGAAGCGGTCGCCGCCGGGAAGCTCACCGGATATGCGTTGCGTGCCCGACACCACGCCATCTACCCGAACGTGCATCTGCACCGGGATGTCGAGCTCACCGCGGCACTGCGGGCCGAGGCCGCATGGCTGTGGTCCAAGCGCCGCGCTGTCATCGCGGGCAACTCCGCGGCAGCGCTACACCGCGCCAAGTGGGTCGAGGCCCGGCAGCCTGCGGAGTTGATCCATCCCAACCGCAAGCCGCCGCGGGGCATTCACACCTGGGCGGACTGTATTGCGGATGACGAGATCGTCGTGATCCGCGGAATGCGGGTGTGTACGCCCGCGCGCACTGCTTTCGACCTGGCCCGCCGCTATCCCCTGAATCGTGCAGTGGCCGCGATCGATGCTCTGGCCAACAGGACCAGACTCGATATGGTCGAGGTTGAGAAGTTGATCGCCGAACACCCGGGTCGACGTGGCATCCCGACGGCACGTAAAGCATTGGACCTCGTCGACGCCGGCGCGGAATCCCCTCGCGAGACCTGGTTGCGACTGCTCGTGATACAGGCCGGCTATCCTCGCCCGAAGACCCAGATCTGGGTTCGCGACAAGTTCAACTACGAGTTCGCCTGTATCGATGTCGGGTGGCCGGACCGCTTGATCGGCCTGGAATACCAAGGCAGACATCATCAGAGCGACCCAGTGACCTACGAACGCGATATCCGGCGACTGGAGCAACTGGTGCAGCTCGGCTGGACCATCATCCGAATCACCGCGGCCGACACCGAGGACAGTGTTCTGGTCCGATTGGGCGACGCCTGGCGCCGTCGAGTGTGAATCCTCTGCGCCGGAACGGCGGATGCAGCGACGACGATTCACACTCGATGAGAATGCCGGGCCGGGCGGGTCAGAACACCCATGAACGACATCTGGCCGCTGGTACACGCGGAACGCCGGGCGCTGATCGAGGACCTGGAACAACTGCGCCCAGAACAATGGGAGACACCGTCACTTTGCCAAAGCTGGACCGTGCACGATGTCGTCGCGCATCTGGTCGACGTCGCCGAATCCACCCGACTCGGCTTCGCCAGGGACATGGTCCGGGCGGACTTCGACTTCGACCGGCAGAACGAGCGCGGCATCACCCGCGTCAAAGCCGCGCCGGCGCAGACGCTGGCCCGGCTCAAGCGGGCGACGCATCGGACCACGACGCCGCTGGCCCCGATCGATACCCGCATCGTCGAGGAGATCGTGCACGGCGAGGACATCCGCTGCCCGCTCGGCCTCACCCGCGACTATCCGGCCGACGCCGTCGAACGGGCAATCCGACAGCAGGTCCGCACCTCGACGAAGTTCGGCGGCGCCAAGGAACTCGTCGACGGTCTCAGGCTGCACGCCACCGATAGCGACTTGACCATCGGTCGAGGCCGCGAAATACAGTCCACCGCAATCGAATTACTGATGGCCGTATCAGGTCGCCGCGCCCTGACATAGAAGAAGCCCCCAGGCGAACCTGGGGGCTTCTCCATGACTAGCTAGCGGTAGTCGCTGTAGCCGTAGTCGTCCAGCGGGACCGCGGCACCGGTGCTCTGACCGAAGTCCGGGCTGTAGTACTGATCCTCGTAGGACGGGATCGTATAAGCGGCTGCTCTGGCCTCTTCGGTGGGCTGCACCCGGATATCGCGGTAACGCGGGATACCGGTACCGGCCGGGATCAGCTTGCCGATGATCACGTTCTCCTTCAGACCCTGCAGCTTGTCGCTGCGGCAGTTGATCGCCGCATCGGTCAGCACGCGCGTGGTCTCCTGGAACGACGCCGCCGACAGCCACGAATCGGTGGCCAGCGACGCCTTGGTGATACCCATCAGCACCGGACGTCCGGCCGCGGGCTCGCCGCCCTCGGCCACGACGCGACGGTTCTCCGACTCGAACTCGGCACGCTCGGTCAGCGAGCCGGGCAGGAACTCCGTCGAGCCCGAATCGATGATCGTGACGCGACGCAGCATCTGCCGGACGATGACCTCGATGTGCTTGTCGTGGATCGACACACCCTGGGCGCGGTAGACCTCCTGGACCTCCTTGACCAGGTGGATCTGCACCTCGCGCGGGCCCTGCACACGCAGCACCTCGTGCGGATCGGCAGCACCTTCCATCAGCTGCTGGCCGACCTCGACGTGGTCACCGTCGGTGAGCAGACGCTCGGAGCCGTCGTCGTGCTTGAACACCTTCAGGCGCTGGCGACGGGTCAGCTTGTCGTAGACGACTTCCTCGCCACCATCGTCGGGAACGATGGTGATCTTGTAGAACTTGTCGGTCTCCTCCAGCTGCACCCGGCCGGTGACATCGGCGATCGGGGCACGGTTCTTCGGCACGCGGGCCTCGAACAGTTCCTGGACACGCGGCAGACCACCGACGATGTCGGCGCCACCGGTGACACCACCCTGGTGGAAGGTACGCATGGTCAGCTGCGTACCGGGCTCACCAATCGACTGCGCGGCGACGATACCGACGGCCTCGCCGATGTCGACGAGTTTGCCGGTGGCCATCGAGCGGCCGTAGCACATGGCGCAGACGCCGGTACCGGTGGTGCAGGTCAGCACGGAGCGGACCTTCACCTCGGTGATGCCGGCGGCCAGCAGCGCGTCGATCGCGGGATCGCCGAGATCGTGGCCGCGGGCGACGACGACGTTGCCGTTGCTGTCCACCGCATCGGTGGCCAGGGTGCGGGCGTAGGTCGACGTCTCGATGTGCTGATCGCGGACCAGCGAGCCGTCTTCCATCTTCTCGGCGAGGGTGACGTTGATACCGCGTTCGGTCTCACAGTCGGTCTCACGCACGATGACGTCCTGCGACACGTCCACCAGACGACGGGTCAGGTAACCCGAGTCGGCGGTACGCAGCGCGGTGTCGGCCAGACCCTTACGGGCACCGTGGGTGTTGATGAAGTACTCCAGCACGGTCAGGCCCTCACGGAAGGAGGACTTGATCGGACGCGGGATGTACTCACCCTTCGGGTTGGTCACCAGACCCTTCATGCCCGCCAGGGTGCGGGTCTGGGTCAGGTTGCCCGTCGCGCCGGACTTCACGATCGTGATGATCGGGTTGTCCTCGGGGTAGTACTCCTCCAGCGCCTTACCGACCTCTTCGGTGGCCTGCTGCCAGATCTTCACCAGCTCGCCGTTGCGCTCGTCGTGGTTGAGCTTGCCGCGCTGGTACTGCTTCTCGATCGCGTCGGCTTCACCCTCGTAGCGCTCCAGGATGTCCTGCTTCTGCGGCGGCACGAGCACGTCGGCCATCGAGACCGTCACACCCGAACGGGTCGCCCAGTGGAAGCCGGCGTCCTTGAGCTTGTCCACGGTCTGCGCGACGACGATCATCGGGTACCGCTCGGCCAGGTCGTTGATGATCGCGGCCTGGGCCTTCTTGAACATCTGCGCGTTCACGAACGGGTAGCCCTTGGGCAGCAGCTCGTTGAACAGCACCCGGCCCAGCGTGGTGTCGGCGATCCAGGCGTCCCCGTGGTTCCAGCCCTCGGGGAACAGCTGTGCCTCGACCTCGGCGGACGGCCGACGATTGGTCAGCCGCACCTTGATCTTCGCGCGCACGGACAGCGCACCGCGGTCCATCGCCATGATGGCCTCGGCCGGGCTGCTGTACACACCCGTCTCCGGGGTGTCCGTGGCGGCCGCGGTGTACTCGCCCGTGTCACCGGCAATCTCGGTGGTCAGGAAGTACAGACCGGTCACCATGTCCAGACGCGGCATGGCCAGCGGGCGACCCGACGCGGGCGACAGGATGTTGTTCGAGGACAGCATCAGGATGCGTGCCTCGGCCTGCGCCTCCGCGGACAGCGGAAGGTGCACGGCCATCTGGTCACCGTCGAAGTCGGCGTTGAACGCCTCACACACCAGCGGGTGCAGCTGGATGGCCTTGCCCTCGACCAGCTGCGGCTCGAAGGCCTGGATACCCAGGCGGTGCAGGGTCGGTGCGCGGTTCAGCAGCACCGGGTGCTCGGCGATGACCTCTTCGAGGACATCCCACACCTGGGGACGCTGACGCTCGACCATGCGCTTGGCGCTCTTGATGTTCTGCGCGTGGTTCAGGTCGACCAGACGCTTCATCACGAACGGCTTGAACAGCTCCAGAGCCATCAGCTTGGGCAGACCGCACTGGTGCAGCTTGAGCTGCGGGCCCACGACAATAACGGAGCGACCGGAGTAATCCACGCGCTTACCGAGCAGGTTCTGACGGAACCGGCCCTGCTTGCCCTTGAGCAGATCGGACAGCGACTTGAGCGGACGGTTGCCCGGCCCGGTGACGGGCCGGCCACGACGGCCGTTGTCGAACAGCGCGTCGACCGACTCCTGAAGCATGCGCTTCTCGTTGTTGACGATGATCTCGGGCGCACCCAGATCGATCAGTCGCTTGAGCCGGTTGTTGCGGTTGATGACGCGGCGGTACAGGTCGTTCAGGTCGGAGGTCGCGAAGCGGCCACCGTCGAGCTGAACCATTGGGCGCAGCTCCGGCGGGATCACCGGAACGGCGTCGAGGACCATGCCCATCGGCGAGTTCCGATTCTGCTGGAACGCCGCGACGACCTTCAGTCGCTTGAGCGCACGCAGCTTCTTCTGGCCCTTGCCGTTCTTGATGGTGTCGCGCAGGATCTCGGCCTCGGCGTCGATGTCGAAGACCTCGATGAGCTTCTTGATCGACTCGGCACCCATGGCACCGGTGAAGTACTCGCCGTAGCGGTCGACGAGCTCGCGGTAGAGCACCTCGTCGACGATGAGCTGCTTGACGGCCAGCTTGGTGAAGGTGGTCCAGATCTCGTCGAGCCGGTCCAGCTCACGCTGGGCCCGGTCACGCAGCTGGCGCATCTCACGCTCGCCACCGTCGCGCACCTTGCGGCGCACGTCGGACTTGGCGCCGTCGCGCTCCAGCTCGGCCATATCGGCTTCGAGCTTCTGGGCCCGGGCCTCCAGGTCGGCGTCACGCTGATCCTCGACGGCCTTCTTCTCGACGACCATCTCGGCTTCGAGCGTGGACAGCTCGTTGTGCCGCATCTCGGTGTCGACGGCCACGATGACGTAGGCCGCGAAGTAGATGATCTTTTCCAGATCCTTCGGAGCCAGGTCCAGCAGGTAGCCCAGGCGCGACGGAACGCCCTTGAAGTACCAGATGTGCGTGACGGGTGCGGCCAGCTCGATGTGGCCCATCCGCTCCCGGCGCACCTTGGCGCGGGTCACCTCGACACCGCAGCGCTCACAGATGATGCCCTTGAAGCGCACGCGCTTGTACTTGCCGCAGTAGCACTCCCAGTCGCGAGTCGGTCCGAAGATCTTCTCGCAGAACAGGCCGTCCTTTTCCGGCTTGAGCGTGCGGTAGTTGATGGTCTCCGGCTTCTTGACCTCGCCGAAGGACCAGTTGCGGATGTCGTCCGCGGTCGCGAGACCGATGCGGAGTTCATCGAAGAAGTTGACGTCTAGCACGTAACTCCCTTTCCCCTTTCGGGATTTGTAGCCAATTACTTAGGCGAGATCTTCGACAGAGGCGGATTCGTTGCGGGACAGGTTGATTCCCAGGTTCGCGGCAGCGCGCTCCAGGTCCTCGTCGTCACCGTCACGCATTTCGATCGCCGCGCCGTCCGAAGACAGCACCTCGACATTCAGGCAGAGCGACTGCAGCTCCTTGAGAAGCACCTTGAACGACTCCGGGATACCGGGTTCGGGGATGTTCTCGCCCTTGACGATGGCTTCGTACACCTTGACGCGACCCACCGTGTCGTCGGACTTGATGGTGAGCAGCTCCTGCAGCGTGTACGCCGCACCGTAGGCCTGCATGGCCCAGCACTCCATCTCGCCGAATCGCTGACCACCGAACTGCGCCTTACCACCGAGCGGCTGCTGGGTGATCATCGAGTACGGACCGGTCGAACGGGCGTGGATCTTGTCGTCGACCAGGTGGTGCAGCTTCAGGATGTACATGTAGCCGACCGTCACCGGGTACGGGAACGGTTCACCACTGCGGCCGTCGAACAGCTCGGCCTTACCGTCGGCGTTGACCATGACCTCGCCGTCACGGTTGGGCAGCGTCGCGCCCAGCAGACCCGACAACTCGCCCTCCTGCGCACCGTCGAACACCGGGGTGGCGACGATGGAGTCGCGCGGTGCGGACTGCATGCCCTCGGGCAGGTTGGCCGCCCATTGAGGTACACCCGCGCTGTCGTCTATGTGCCAGCCGGCCTTGGCGACCCACCCGAGGTGGGTTTCCAGGATCTGGCCGATGTTCATACGACGGGGCACACCGTGGGTGTTCAGGATGATGTCCACCGGGGTGCCGTCCGGCATGAACGGCATGTCCTCGATCGGCAGGATCTTGCCGATGACGCCCTTGTTGCCGTGGCGTCCGGCGAGCTTGTCACCGTCGGAGATCTTGCGCTTCTGGGCCACGTAGACCCGGACCAGCTCGTTGACACCGGCGGGCAGCTCGTCGTCATCCTCGCGGCTGAACACGCGGATGCCGATGACCTTGCCGGACTCACCGTGGGGCACCTTGAGCGACGTATCGCGGACCTCGCGGGCCTTCTCACCGAAGATGGCGCGCAGCAGGCGCTCCTCGGGGGTCAGCTCGGTCTCGCCCTTCGGGGTGACCTTGCCGACCAGGATGTCGCCGTCGCGGACCTCCGCACCGATGCGGATGATGCCGCGCTCGTCGAGATCGGCCAGCACCTCATCGGAGACGTTCGGGATGTCCCGGGTGATCTCCTCGGCGCCCAGCTTGGTGTCGCGGGCATCGATCTCGTGCTCTTCGATGTGAATCGAGGTGAGCACGTCCTCTTCCACCAGGCGGCTGGAGAGGATGATCGCGTCCTCGTAGTTGTGGCCTTCCCACGGCATGATGGCGACCAGCAGGTTCTTACCGAGGGCCATCTCACCGTTCTCGGTGCAGGGGCCGTCGGCGAGGACCTGGCCGGCCTCGACACGCTGTCCGGTGTCCACGATCGGGCGCTGATTGGCGCAGGTGCCGTGGTTGGACCGGGCGAACTTGCGCATCCGGTAGGTCTGGCGGCTGCCGTCATCGGCCATCACGGTGATGTAGTCGGCCGAGACCTCTTCGATGACACCGGTCTTGTCGGCGACGACCACGTCACCGGCATCGATCGCGGCGCGCAGCTCCATACCGGTACCGACCAGCGGGGCCTCGCTGCGCACCAGCGGAACGGCCTGGCGCTGCATGTTGGCACCCATCAGGGCACGGTTGGCGTCGTCGTGCTCCAGGAACGGGATCATCGCCGTCGCGACGGACACCATCTGGCGCGGCGAGACATCCATGTAGTCGACGTCGGTGGCGGCGACGAACTCGACCTCACCGCCCTTACGACGGACCAGGATCTTCTCTTCGACGAAGCGGCCGCTGCCGTCGACCGGCGAGTTGGCCTGCGCCACGATGTGGCGGTCCTCCTCGTCGGCGGTCAGGTAATCGATCTGGTCGGTGACCTGACCATCGACAACCTTGCGGTACGGGGTCTCGATGAAGCCGAACGGGTTGACCCGGGCGTACACCGACAGCGAACCGATCAGGCCGATGTTCGGGCCTTCCGGGGTCTCGATCGGGCACATCCGGCCGTAGTGGCTGGAGTGCACGTCGCGAACCTCGAGGCCGGCGCGCTCACGGGACAGACCACCGGGGCCCAGCGCCGACAGGCGGCGCTTGTGGGTCAGACCCGACAGCGGGTTGTTCTGGTCCATGAACTGCGACAGCTGGCTGGTCCCGAAGAATTCCTTGATCGCCGCCACGACGGGACGGATGTTGATCAGGGTCTGCGGGGTGATCGCCTCGACGTCCTGGGTGGTCATGCGCTCACGCACGACACGCTCCATACGCGACAGGCCGACCCGGATCTGGTTCTGGATCAGCTCACCGACGGTGCGCAGACGACGGTTGCCGAAGTGGTCGATGTCGTCGACCTCGACGGGCACCTCGACACCACCGGGCGCGGTCATCATCTTGTCGCCCTGGTGCAGCCGCACCAGGTACTCGATGGTGGCGACGACGTCCTCTTCGGTCAGCGTCGAATTGGTGATCGGCGCGCCGGCGTTCAGACCCAGCTTCTTGTTGACCTTGTAACGGCCCACGCGAGCGAGGTCGTAGCGCTTGTCCTTGAAGAACAGGTTCTCCAGCAGGGTCTGCGCGGACTCCTTGGTCGGCGGCTCGCCCGGGCGCAGCTTGCGGTAGATGTCCAGCAGCGCCTCATCGGTGCCGGCGGTGTTGTCCTTCTCCAGCGTGCTCATCATGATCTCGGAGAAGCCGAACCGCTCGGTGATCTGCTCGTTGGTCCAGCCGAGTGCCTTCAGCAGCACGGTGACCGGCTGGCGACGCTTGCGGTCGATACGCACACCGACGGTGTCGCGCTTGTCGACGTCGAACTCCAGCCACGCACCGCGGCCCGGGATGACCTTGACGCTGTGCAGGTCCTTCTCGGTGGCCTTGTCGATCGACGAGTCGAAGTACACGCCCGGCGAACGGACCAACTGCGACACCACGACACGCTCGGTGCCGTTGATGATGAAGGTGCCCTTCTCGGTCATCATCGGGAAGTCACCCATGAAGACCGTCTGGCTCTTGATCTCACCGGTGTTGTTGTTGATGAACTCGGCCGTGACGAACAGCGGGGCCGCGTACGTCATGTCCTTGTCTTTGCACTCGTCGACCGGGGCCTTGACCTCGTCGAAGCGCGGGTCCGAGAAGCTCAGCGACATCGAGCCGGAGAAGTCCTCGATCGGGGACAGTTCGGCAAGTACTTCCTCAAGGCCGCCGACCGGGTTCACATCGCCGCGGTCGACTGCCTTGGTGCGCCACTTGTCCGAACCGACCAGCCACTCGAATGAGTCGGTCTGAACGTCAAGCAGCCCCGGAACCTCGAGAGGCTCACGGAGCTTGGCGAAGGAAATTCGATTGGGCGCTCCCGGAACGGAGCTATTAGTGGAATCTGACTTGCTCTGGCTCGAGACTGCCAAGATGCACCCTTCCAGCTATATCTGCATCGGTTCGGCTGGCTTCTCGAGCCCGGATTACCTCCGGAGCCATGGCACGCGTCTAGATCGCTGAGCAGGGCTCAGGCTAGGTCACGATGTCAGGTGCAGTGAAGGGTGGGCAGGATGCAGCCAGCGCAACGTCCAACGATAGCGCAAGACGGCGTATTCCTCAACCACCGCATGTAGGAACGACCCATCGCTGGCTGGCGAACTGGAACTATCTCGGCCCATACATACATTGCTGCCCAACAGACTGGCCCGTTTGGCCTCGTCCGTCAAGAGATAGGGCCGTGTCGGCTGTGGAGTTTCTGATCTGCGAGGGTTCGGTGGCGGGATCGGCCGCGCAGTTGCCGTTGAACTCGCCGAGGACCAGGGTCACCCGCATCAGCCGCTGCATCAGCCGATCGAACGCGGACGGCGGCGGCCCCGGCGCCACGTACGCCCTGGCCGCCCCGATCGCGATCATCCCGCCGCGATCCCCGTAGGACTCCTCGGTGTGGGTGCCGTCGAACCAGTCGGAGATCCACGCCTGCGCCAGGGTCTGCACCGCGTCGACATTGCGCGGCTTGGCGAACCCGGTCGCGACGCCCACCACGAACTGGGCGAGTCCGTTGGTGGTACGCCAGGCGTCCGAATGTGTCCCACCGATCAGTTGCACCCCGACGAACCCGGGCCGCAACTGGGCCAGCACCGGGTTGAGGTCACCGAAGGTGTTCAGCGGACCCGATGCAGCCGAGATGTGATAAACGGGGATATCGGCCGGGATCCGTGCGACACCGCGTTCGATCGCGCCGCCCAGCGCCGAGGCGTCCAGCAACAGCACACCGGCCAGGTCGTGCACCCGGTCGGCGGGCGCGCGGACCGCGTAATAGCCCGCCGCCCCGCCGGCCAGCTGACCTCCCCCGGAGTGTCCGGCGATGACGAAGCGCCGCGGCAACGGCGCGCTCCAGCCGGCCGCGAGCGCACTGGCGGTCAGCGCCGCCCGGTCCCCGATGAACAGATCGGCCACCGCCGCGTGCCCCTGGTCGGCCCCGACGGTGCATCCGTCGCAGGCGAAAAAGTTCGACGTGATCGACGGCGCGACGACGATGGCGTTGTTGCGCACGGCCAGGTCGGAGGCGGTGATGTTGTACAACCCCGCGCGTCCGAACGCGCCGTGCTGGAAGTAGATGATCTTGTCGGGGGTGCTCTCGGTCGGGAAGTACCAATCCGCATCGACAGTGTATCCGTTCCCGCAATCGAGTTCCAGCGGGGTACGCGCGACCCGTACGGCCCGGCCGGGCGGCACCATCGGCGGTCCCTCGAAGAACTTCACCACCGAGTCGAAGATGTTGAAGAAGAACGTCCCGACGAGGTTGATCAGGTTCGGCCGCGCCGCTGTGGCCACCGCGGCCGTCGGTTCCGGCTGCGCCAACGGCTCGGTCACGGTGGTCACGGTGGCTGCTCCGACGACCCGTGCGGCCGTGCGGGCAACGGGACGCTCGGTTACGGTCCGTTGCACCGCCGCGGGCTCCTGCGCAGGCGTGGTCACCCGTGGCTCCACCTTCTCGGTGACGGTGTCGGGTTTGTCAGCGGACCGCTTCTTGGCACTGCTGCCCGGCTTGTCCGAGACGAGGCCGGGCGGGTCGATGTCGGGCGTCTCCGACTCCTCCGGGTCGGCGGCAGGCTGCTCATGATCCGGCTCCGTGGTCGAGGGCTCATCGTCCCCGGGTGCGTCCGTCGGGTCCGGGCCGTCATCGTCGGACCCAGCGCCGCTGCCGTCCTTGGTATCGGATTCCGAACTGTCGGAATCGCTTTCACTACTCGTCGACGAAGAGCCTGTGCCGGTATCCGCGCCAGGTTCGGCGTGCGCCAACCCGACCCCGACGGCCAACACCAGCGTCGCCATGCCTGCCCCACCGGTCAGCAGCCCGGCCCACCGCACCCACAGATTGCCCATTCCCGACCTCCCCCCGCCGGGAACGCTAACGCGCATAAGTGCGCAATGTGTCACATTGCGCCAAACACAATGTCGGCCCGACATTTCGAACGGCACCGACGAAGAACCGCCCGGGCACAGGCCCGGGCGGTTCTTTCGTACCGAAGTCCTACTCCTTGGTGACGGGGATCGACTGCGTGGGTGCGTCGTCCTCGTGGTGCTGGCGGGACACGTGACCCGGCTCGTGCACCGCGTACTTGTGCGTACCCTCCAGATCATCGCGGATGGCTTCCTGCGCGGCCGGGGGCAGCGTGTGCAGGATCTCGCGCACCCGGGCCTGCCGACGGGCCACACCCTTACGCTCGGGCATACCCGGGGTCGCCGACAGCTGTGGGGGCACGCCCTCGATCTCCTCGACACCGCCGTCATGCTGGCCCTGCTCCAGCATCGCCGCCTCAGCGGCCGCGGTGGCCTCGTCCTTCTCCTCCGACATACCGATCGGACCGATCCGCCGACCGTTGAGGAACTGCTTGACCACCGGCTCCTCCGAGGTCAGCAGCACCTCACGCGGACCAAACATCACCAGCTGCTTGCGGAACAACATGCCGATGTTGTCGGGCACCGTGCGGGCGATGTTGATGTTGTGCGTCACGATCAGCACCGTCGCGTCGATCTGGGCGTTGATGTCGATCAGCAGCTGGCTCAGGTAGGCGGTACGGACCGGGTCCAGACCCGAGTCCGGCTCGTCACACAGGATGATCTGCGGGTCCAGCACCAGGGCCCGGGCCAGGCCGGCGCGCTTGCGCATACCGCCGGAGATCTCACCGGGGAACTTGTGCCCATCGTTGGGCATACCGACCAGCTCGAGCTTCTCCATGACGATGTTGCGGATCTCGGATTCGCTCTTCTTGGTGTGCTCGCGCAGCGGGAAGGCGGTGTTGTCGTAGATGTTCATCGAGCCGAACAGCGCGCCATCCTGGAACAGCACACCGAACAGCGTGCGGATCTCGTAGAGCTCCTTGGCCGAGCACTCCAGAATGTTGGTGCCATCGATCACGATCGAGCCACGCTCCGGTCGCAGCAGACCGATCAGCGACTTCAAGAACACCGACTTACCCGTACCCGAGGGGCCCAGCAGAACGCTGACCTCACCGGCGGGAATCGACATCGTGACGTCTTCCCAGATCTTCGAGGACCCGAACGATTTGCTCAGATTCGTCACGTCGATTTGGACGCCCATATAGGTTCCTTCCGCGTTGCAGCCCACCCATGCCACGTGCGACGGCGCCTGTGGCTTGAGTCACTGTAACCTACCTGGTTTTTCAGCAACGACGAACCGCAGCACTGCGCACCCCCAGAGACGACTGTGGGCCGGGTCGAAGATCGACCCGGCCCACAAGTGCGTGTGAACTACTTGACGGTGACCGTGGCGCCGGCGGCCTCGAGCTTGGCCTTGGCGTCGTCGGCGGCCTCCTTGTTGACCTTCTCCAGCAGCGGCTTGGGAGCGCCGTCAACCAGATCCTTGGCTTCCTTCAGGCCCAGGCCGGAGACGATCTCGCGGACGACCTTGATGACGCCGATCTTCTTGTCGCCGGCACCCTCGAGGATGACGTCGAACTCGGACTGCTCCTCGGCGGCCTCGGCGGCGGCCGGAGCGGCACCGGCGGCGGCAACGGCGACCGGAGCGGCGGCGGTGACGTCGAAGGTCTCCTCGAACTGCTTCACGAACTCAGAGAGCTCCAGCAGGGTCATTTCCTTGAACGCGTCGAGCAGTTCGTCGGTGGAAAGCTTTGCCATGGTGATTCCTTATCTCTATGGGTGGTGGTGGTTTGGTCAGGCGGCCGAGTCTTCGGCGGCCTTCTTCTCTTGCAGAGCTGCGGCCAGGCGGGCGACCTGGGACGCGGGCGCCACGAACAGCGCCGCGGCCTGGGACTGCTTGGCCTTCAGGGCGCCGGCCAGCTTGGACAGCAGGACCTCGCGCGACTCGAGATCGGCGATGCGGTTGACCTCATCGACGGAAAGAGCCTTTCCGTCCATGTAGCCGCCCTTGACGATCAGGGCCTTGTTGTCCTTGGCGAATTTCTTGATCGCCTTGGCGGCGTCGACAGGCTCGCCGTTGATGAAAGCGATGGCGGTCGGACCGGTGAACAGGTCGTCCAGACCCTCGATACCGGCTTCGGTTGCCGCACGCTTCACCAAGGTGTTCTTGGCGACGGTGTAGGTCACGTCAGAACCCAGCGACCTACGCAGCTCGGCAAGGTTGGACACCTTCAGGCCGCGATACTCGGTGACGACGGTGGCCGTCGCCTCCTTGAACTTCTCGGCGATGTCGGCGACCGCGGTGGCCTTTTCAGCTTTGGCCATGCTTGCCTCCTCGTGTGTGGATGGGATGTCCACCGCATGAGGGTCCAGAAATCACAAACGCCCCGACGCAGACAGGTCGGGGCGCGCAAGCTACGGACTTTCAATCCGCAGGTCGTAACCTCGTCCTCCTGCGTGGGCCGCCGGGAAATCCCGGACCTTCAACCGATTGCTCGGTGACCGACGGTCTTCGGTGGAACTGGAAAAGGATAGCCTGCCGGGCCCGGATCGGCCAAAACGAGTTGGCTTCCGCCAGTATTCGGCCGTCAGTTCAGTCGGCTCCGCCAGATGCTGGTCTTGACTGAACTGGTGTACGTCCCGTGCACATTTGGCGTACCTGGCTTCCGCCGAACCGGCTTTACAGCGGCTCCGACTGAACTCACGTCACACATGCCCAGCCGCGGGGATGAGCAGGAGGTACACCAGGCCCAGCAGCGCGGCCCGCGCCAATGTCCCATTCCCAAGAGCAGGCCAGCTTCCGGGAGACACGTTCACGTCCACGTGGCAGAAGCGAGCACCCCCGCACCCACCAAGCCTGCGTCGGAACCCAACTCGGCCGACACCACCCGCAGGTCGGCCAGGAACGCCAAGCCCGCGTAATCGGCCAGCGCCGCCCGCAACGGATCGAACAGCGTCGGGCCTGCCTTCGCGACGCCGCCGCCGATGACCACCAGATCGAGATCGCAGACCGCCGCGGTCGACGCGATCATCGCCGCCAGCGCCGTCGTGCCACGGCGCAATGCCGCGACCGCGACCGGATCGCCGGCACCCGCCGCCACCGCGAGTTCCTTTGCATCCGCACCGGCCCAACCCTGTTCGCGCGCCCAGCGCGTCATCGAAGGTCCGGAAGCCACCGTCTCCACGCATCCACGGCCCCCGCACGGACAGTGCTGCCCGTCGAGCTCGATCACCGTGTGCCCGACGTGCCCCGCGTTACCGGTGCGCCCGTCGTACGGGGCACCGTCGAGCACCAGCCCCCCGCCGATCCCGGTCGACACCACCATGCCGAGCACGAACTGCGCGCCGCGGCCCGCACCGAAGCGGTGCTCGGCGACCGCCATACACAGTCCGTCCCCACCGAGACGCACCGGCAGCCCGGTCAGTTCCGCGACCCGCGCCACGATCGGAAACCCGCGCCACACCGCGATATTCACCGGGCTGATGGTGCCCGCACCCAAATCCACCGGGCCCGCCGAGGAGATACCGACCGCATCGGCGGTGCCGGCGGCCAGGGTCTCGGTGATCAGCCGCGCCGTCGCCTGCCAGGCATCCTCGGCCGAGGTCTGCGGTGTCGGCACCTGCGCCCGGTGGGTCAGGGTCACGCCATCGGCCAACGCGGCGGCGATCTTGGTGCCGCCGATATCGAGTGCGAGGACCGTCATCAGTGGCGGTGGGTGTTGTCGGGTTGGCGGGGATCGCCGGGATGCTCGTATCCGGGTTCCAGGACGACGAGCTCGGCGCACCGGGCGTCGAGCCACTGCCGGAACGCCCGCCGCCGGGCCGCCGCCCGCAGATGTTCGGCGATCGACAAGTACGCCTCGTCCAGGGTCAGCCGATCGTTGCGTCGCGATGCGAACCGGCCCGGGTTGCGCCGGTGGTAGTCGGCGATCTCGATGTCGGTGACGTCCACAGTCGCGGTGACCGTCGCGTAGGCGGCCCGCCCCGCCGGGGTGCTCAGCACGGCGGCGGCCACGCTGCCGATCTCCAGCCGGGCGGTCATGTCCGGGAGCACCTCGGCCAGTGTCGGCACGATGCGATCGCCGGCGGGCTCCAGGGCGGCGACGGTTTCGGCCACCAGCAGCTGGGTCAGCCAGCGCCGCAGCTGACGCCCCTCGCTGGTACCGGCCCTGGGCAGCGCGGCAGCCGAATTACCTTCGCGCAGAACTCTTTCCCGCTCGTCGACCGCGGCGACCGAGATCGCGACACCGGCCACCCGCGCCGCGATCACGTGACCTCCACCGATACCGCCGGCGAGTAGACCAACCGGCCGGCCGCGGCCACCCGGACCAGCGCCCACCAACGCCCGGGCGCCAACCACGGCGGCGGCGTCACGTCGAAGTTCAACGTCACCATGCCGCCCGCCGGCAGATCGACGCCGGTGACGGCAGGGCCCAGCCACTCCCAGGTCCCCCACGGGCTGATCAGGTGCGCCTCGACGGTCAGGTCGGCGTGCGCGTCGGTGCCGACGGTGACACTGAGCCGACCATGCCGGCCGCGGTGCACCTGCACCGCCGACGGACCGGCGATCAGGCGCAGCAGTTGCACGCCCGCGGGTTCGCCCACGGTGACGGTGCAGACGTCCTCGACCACCTGCCGCCAGGACGCCGGCAACCCGCGGCCGCCGGTCAACGCGAGTTCCACCCGCACCGGGTACAGTCCCGGGGCAGCGGTCGCGGGCACGGCGACGCTGACGTCGGCGTCCAAGTACTCGCCCGGAGGCAGGACGAAGGCCACCTCGCCGGGGTCGATCGTCCAATCCGCTGGGGCGATCAGCCGCACCCGGCCGCGCAGCGCGGCATCGGTGCAGTCACTGGCGGCGGTCAGCCGCAACGTCATCGCCGATCCGGGCTCGGCCCGCGTCTGGTGCGGGTGCAGGTGCGCGACGGCGGGCAGCCCGCCCAGCGGGGCAGGCCCGCGGTTGTGCAGCCAGTACCGCGCGTAGACCGGTTGCGCCACTTCCGCTTCCGGACCCAGCATGGCATTGTCGGCGTTCAGGATCTGCACCGCGTCCAGGTGCGCCAGCAGGGTCGCGATCTGGTAGCCGTGCAGAGTGTCACCCGCGACGTCGGTGCTGTTCTCCAGCAGGTCGGCGTCGGTCACGTCGGACACCGCGCACAGGCCGGATCGGACCACGAACGACGTTTGCCTGCCATGGGTTTCGACCAGACGAAGCGCCACCGCAGCGGGGTCCACGGCCGCGACGCTGCCGGCGGCCATCGGATTGCCCGCGGCCTTCAATGCACCGAGTTGCACCCCGGCGGCGTCCACGTCGAGCAGCGCACCGCGGCCGGGCAGGGTGTCCATACCGGCCCGCCGGTTGACGATCGCCAGCAAAGGATGTCCGAATTCACTGCTGCACAGCGGAATCTCGCAATCGCGCCAATCCCCCGGCCCGGCTACCAACGCATAGTCGAAGATATGCGTCCAGTGCTGCAGACCGAAGTTCGAGCCGTCGGGCGCGGTGCGCCGCGGTGGGTCGATCCAGGTGCCCGAGGGCCATCCGGTGCACGACCGCATCAGCGAGGTGTGCAGCGTGCCGTCCGGTTCGACGGCGAAGCCGGGCACCCCCCGGTTGAGCAACGCGACCGTCGCCGGTTCGAAGATCTCCAACCCGGCCGGCGCCTGCTGGTGCACGGTGACCTCGGCGTCGGCGAGATCCTCGACCAGGGCCGCGAACCCGCCGACGACAATGAGCACCGGCAGCGCGCGGGCGCCGCGCAGATCTGCACCGGGCACCCATTCCTGGCTCAGCGGCGCCGTCGCAGGCACCCATACCCGGGCCGCGCCGGTACCTGCCAGCTGGCGCTCCAACTCGGCTCGGTGTTCCGGCGAGCTCTCCAAAACCTCTGCAGTAAAGGCATTTTCGTCGGGACCGCCGAGCACGATGCGCGCGTCGGGCAGGTTGGAGTCCACCGACAGGTCGCCGTAGCGCGGCCGGGCGGCCGCGCTACAGGTTGCGGTGACACCCGCGCGCACCAGCGCGACCATCAGGTCGGTGGCGTCGAAGTCCTCGTCGGGTGTCACCACCTCGGCAACCGACACCGCCCGCACCCCGGCGTCGATGCGGATCCGCAAGGTGGACGACAGCCCGAACCAGCCGTAGGCCGGATTGTCCAGGGTGCAGGGGTACTGCGCGGAGTCGACGGCCGTGTCACCGGCGTGGAACAGGCCGAAACCCCGGCCGATCACCGCGTCGCCGACCTCGCTGACCGGCATGGCACCGGGCACCGGGCACGGCCAGCGCAGCCGCAACAGTTTGTCGGAGCCGGTGAATTCATCGATGACGGTGCGACATTCGACCCGCGGCACGCCATACCACAGGGTGATGGTCTGGGTGTAACTCAGCACATCGTCGATATGCCCGCTGACCACCACCCGCTCCCCCAGCGGGCAACGCCAGACCTGTACCGCCGCCGAATGTTCCGACGAGCAGGTCACCGGCCCGCGGGGCAGCAGATGCCAGGGGCCCTCACCGGCTTTCGGGTGTGCCGGGTACTCGTCGTAGACGGCGAGTTCGTTGCCGACCCGTCCGTCGGCGATGAGCTCGCGGCCATCGGCGGTCAGTGACACCACCGCACCACCCCGGTCGGGGTCGACGGTCAGCGCATACCGGTCGGAGCCGATGCTGACCCCGTCGTGCGGTTCCCAGCGGGAGCCGCGCCCACTGTCATCCCATCGGTAGCCCTGCCAGCCCAACGAGCCCACCTCGCGGGCCAGCCAGGTCACGGTGTGATCCTCGATCAGCGTCGGCAAGCTGTTGCCGTCCAGGTCCCGCACCACCCCGCTGAACTGCTCGTCGAGGTGCGCGGTCACGATATCGGTACGACTGTGCGCCAACGGGTTCCACACCACGACGGGTGCGGCGACGGCACCGCTGAGCAGGCGCAGGGCATTGTCGCGGGTGCCCCGGCCGATCTCCCAGGCGTCGCGCCAGCCGGTCAGCAGGTCCAGGTACACCTGATCGGATTCCGATCCGGTGATGGCGTCGTGGTGGGCCCCGTAGGCCAGCTGCACCCACGCCTTGGCCAGCGCGGCCTGCGGATAGCTGGCGCGACCCAGGATGCCGGCGAACACCGCGAACCGCTCGGCCTGCAGCACCGCGTTCTCGGCGGCCCGGTTGGCCTGTTTGGTGTCGATGTAGGAGACGTCCTTGCCGGTGTAGATCGGGTTCATGTCCCGGGTCTGTACCGATGCCCGGCGCCCTCCCGCGGTGAGCTCGGCCCGCACGGCGGCGAAGAACTCGCGCGGCAGTGCGCAGACGAACCGCGGCCAGGTGTAGCGGGCGTTCCAGTCGCGGTGGATCTCGGTGACCCACTTGTTCGGCGGCGTGTAGTCGGTGCCCACCGGCAGCAGCACGTTACGGGTCAATGCGACCTTCTTGAGCCCGGCGAACAGCTCATAGGTCTGCGCCTGCGCCTGCGCGAGCGTCGGCGCGGAGTCCATCCACCAGCCACCGGCATAGTGCGCCGGCATGTAGTGGGTCAACAGCCCGCGTCCGGACGGAGCGGTCCAGGAGAACTCGCTGGCGAACTGCATGCGTTCGGGGTCCCCGTGATCGGCCATCGGGCCCCACTGGTGATGTGGGCCCCGCGCCCACGAGCTCGAGGTCAGCCCGGCGTCGGCGGCCATACCCGGGAATTGCGGGTCGTGTCCGAAGACGTCGAGCTGCCATGCGGTGGCGGGGTCACCGCCCAGGATGTCTCGTTGAAAGCCGACGCCCGCCACGAAGTTCCGGATCGCGGTCTCGGGGCTGGTGAGGTTGGTGTTGGGCTCGTTGTAGGTGCCGCCCATGATCTCGACGCGCCCCTGTGCGATCAGCCTGCGCAGGTCGTCGCGCTCCTCGGGGTGGGTGTCCCAGAACGGTTTCAAGTAGTCGACCTCGGCGAGCACGAACTTATACTCGGGCACCCGGCGCGCCATCTCCAGGTGTGCGGTGACGAGGTCGAATCCGTTGGTCTGCCGACAGGCGCCGGGCGGATCCTCGCTCCAGACGCTGGTGTAGGCGGCCTGGGTGTTCCACCACACCGGGTCGTAGTGGAAGTGGCTGATCATGTACATCGTCCAGCCGGGTTCGGCGACGACGAACCCGAACGTGGTGTCACCGATGCGCGCCTCCCGGCGCTGGCCCGGCACACCGTCCTCGACGTACACCGGGATCTCGACGAAGTCCTCGCCGGGCTGGGCGACGGCCTCACCGTGGATGCCGTATCCGCTCACCCGCACGGGTGTCGGCACCGCGCATCCCTTGTAGTGGGCGCGGACCAGTTGCAACGGGGCATCCGGTGGCCCGACGAACAGCTCCGTCGACTCCGCTGCCGTCACGCGCATGGAGGCACCCTACGTTCGCACCTGCCCCAGTGTCCGCCGAAACCCGCGTACCCGGGTTCGCGGCGGCGGCGCAATCACCCCGGGTACTCGGGTTTCGCCGCCTCAGCGCGCGGCCGCGCGCTGCAGCCGCTCGGCCGCGGTGCGCACTGCCTCGGCCACCTCGGCCGGTTCCAGCACCTCGAAGTCACAGCCCGGCATGGCCAGGTACAGCGCCATGACCTGTGCGTCGTCGGCGCCGGTGGTCATGATGCAGGCGCCCGGACCGTCCTCTTCGATCTGCACCGAGGCCGACGAGAACGTCTGCGCCACAACCTCCTTGGCGGCGAAGTAACGCACCCGCGCCACGTAACGGTACGGCGAACTGGTGATGGCACGCTGCACATACTCAGCGGCGTCCGGGGCCGGGCGAGGCACAAACGTGCTGCCTTGAGCGCGCACCTGCGACATCCTGTCCAGCCGCAGGCTGCGCCAATCCTGTTTGTCGCGGTCGAAACACAGCAGGTACCAGCGTCGGCCGGTGGTGACCAGCTGATACGGCTCCAACCGGCGCGCGGTGGCGTTGCCGCGGATATCGGTGTATCCGCTGGTGACGTGTTCGTGGTCGCGACAGGCGCGGGCCAGGGTCATCAGCACCTCGGGGTCGACCGGGACGTCGCGGTTGGTCGGGGTCAGCGTCACCGTCGTGTCGTGGACGGCGGCGACCTGGGACCGCAACCGTGCCGGCATCACCTGGTCGAGCTTGGACAGCGCCCGCAGCGCCGACTCCCCCACCCCGGCCACACTGCCGCCGGCGGCCAGCCGCAGGCAGACGGCCATCGCGACGGCCTCATCGGGGTCGAGCAGCAGCGGTGGCAGCGCCGCCCCGGCACCCAGCTGGTAGCCGCCACCGTGGCCCTTGCTGGCGTGCACCGGATAGCCCAGCTCTCGTAGTCGGTCCACATCGCGGCGGACACTGCGGGTCGTGACCTCGAGGCGTTCGGCCAGCTCCTCGGAGGTCCACACCCGGCGCGATTGCAGCAGGCCGAGCAGCTGCAGAACCCGTGCGGTACTCATGTCCACCATCTTGCCCAATTCATAGGACCGAAACTGTCCTATATGGGTGTCAAGCTTCAGCCATGAACACCGAACTCCTGGCCGACCAGCTGGATTTCCACTGGGAACACCAGCTGCGGCCGCGCCTACAGGGACTGTCCGATGACGAGTACTTCTGGCAGCCGGTGCCTGACTGCTGGACGGTCCATCCCGATGGCGGGGTCGATTTCAGCTATCCCCCGCCGCAGCCCGAGCCGTTCACCACGATCGCATGGCGGCTGGCGCACGTGATCATCGGCGTGCTGGCTATGCGCAGCCACTCGCACTTCGGTGGGCCGGCGGCCTCCTATGAGACCTGGCCGTACGCCACCGACGCGGCGACCGCGCTCAAGCAGCTCGACGAGGAAAAGGACCGTTGGACCGCCGGAGTGCGCGGTCTGTCCGATGCGGATCTGGACAGACCGTGCGGCCCCGCCGAGGGACCGTATGCCGAGCACCCGATGTCCGTCCTGGTACTGCACATCAACCGCGAAGTCATCCACCATGGCGCCGAAATCTCTTTGATACGAGACCTCTACACCCACATGAAGGAGAACTGACATGCCCGCAATGCCCCCTCCCATCGCCGACGAACGCGCCGGACTCAAGGAGTACGTCGCCGCCCAGCAGTACGCGTTCAAGGCGATCGCCTTTGGGCTCACCGATGAGCAGGCCCGGTCCGCGCCGTCGGTGAGCACACTGTCCATCGGCGGGCTGATCAAGCACGTCACGCTGTGCCAGGCCGGCTGGATGGAGCGGGTGGCTGCGGCGCCGGAGCTGACCGAGAGCGACACCCGGCCCATGGAGGAGCAGGCCGCCGATTACGGGGACGAGTTCGTGATGCGTCCCGACGAAACGCTGGCCGATATCTTGGCGGCCTTCGACGAGCAGAACGCCGAGACCATCCGGCTGATCGAGGAGTCGGATCTCGGTGCGGCCGTGCCGGTTCCGCCGGGTGTTCCGTGGTTCCCGAAGGATATCGGGGCGTGGTCGGTGCGCTGGGTGATCTTCCACATGATCGAGGAACTGGCCCGGCATGCCGGCCAGGGCGACATCATCCGGGAGAGCATCGACGGCGCGACGCTCTACGAACTGCTGGCCGGGCTGGAGGACTGGGAGCCGACCCCGTGGCTGACCCCGTGGGGTAAGGAGCCGGTCGCCTGATTACGTCTGCCGAAACTCGCGTACCCGGGGTGATCCGGGCCCTCGGGTACGCGAGTTTCGCGCAAAAGTGGGGGGTCGCAAAAAGGGGTACGAAAGCCTGCGTCAGCGGAAGAAGGCCAGCGCGTAGTCCACGACGACGTCCAGGTCCTCGCCCAGCGCCCCGGACAGCCACTGTTGGGCCAACTCGGCCATCGCGCCGGTGTACATCGCCGCACCGACCCGGGTGGCCACCGGATCCGACCCCGGATGCAGCCGCGCCCCCTCGGCCAACACCGCGGCCAGCAGCTGATCCTGCAGCGCGGCCCTGCGTGACGTCAGCACCGGGTTGGCACGGGCATCGGTGAACAGCACCCGACCCCGGCGCGGGTCCGTCGAGCTGAAACCGAGCACCGCGGCGACACCGGCCCGCGTCCGCGCGGTGACCGAGTCACCGGCACCGACCAGCGCCGCGTCCACGAACTCCCCCAGCTCACCGGCCACTCGGTCGAACAGGGCACCCAGCAGTTCCCCGACGCCGGCGAAGCTCTCGTAGAAGTAACGGGTGTTCAGCCCGCACTCGCGGCACACCGAGCGCACCGACAACGCGGCCTCACCGCCGGCACCGAACAGTGTGAACGCGGCGTCCACCAACAACGCCCGACGCTCCACACGCCGGTCGGTCAGTGCGACACCCGCCCACCGAGTCATCGAACAAGACTAAATCTGGTCACGGTCGTATCCAAAATGTAGTCTGGTTACAGCCGTGACCAGAAAGGGGCGCGCCCGTGGACATGCCGCACCAGGCGCTCGAGCAGATGCTGCAGCGCAAGTTCGACCGAGATATCCGCAAGCACTACTTCAAGGGCCTGGAGTTCGCCGGCCCGGCGGGTGATCCCGGCTGGTTCGGCCCCGGCAGCGCGGTCTGGCACGTGCACTCACATACCGAGGCGCTGATCTTCGGCCTGCAGTGCGCGGCGTACATCGAACGTCTGGACCCGTCCATCTACTGGATGGGCATGCACCATTCCCGCCTGGTGCAGCGCGACGACCAGGGTGTCGCAAAACCCGTCATCGACCCCAAGGGTGCGGCGACCCGACTCGGCCATTCCATCGCGTTTTTCATCGGCACCGCCTACGGCAACACCGAGACCGCCGAGCGGGTGTCCAAGACCGTGCGCGCCATGCACCACACCATCAAGGGCACCCGCCCCGACGGCGCCACTTATGACGCCGACGACCCCGAATGGCTGCGCTGGAACTACGCCACCGTGGTGTGGGGACTGGCCACCGCGCACGAGCTCTATCACCCGAATCCGTTACGCGGCAAGAAACTCGACCGCTACTACGGCGAGTTCATCCGGGTCGGCCATGCGCTCGGCGGCACCGACCTACCGACTACCAAACAAGAGACGCTGGACTGCCTGCACTCCTATCTGCCCCGGCTCGCGCTGACCCACGGCGCCGCGATGGCCACCGGCCCGAATCTGCCGATGCCCCAGAGCGCGGTGGACTGGGCCATCCGCGACACCATGCCCAAGTGGGCCAAGCAGCTCATCGGCCATACCGATCCGAACCCGATCGAACGCGCCGCCCGCCGCGCCGTGGTCTGGTCGATCATCAACGGCCTGCACACCGCAGCCGGGACCGGTATCGAGTTCAAACAGGCACAGGAGCGCACCGCGAACGGCACCACATCACCACATACCGAGCCCCAGTACGTGCTCGGCAGCGATCCGGAGCTCAGTCGCGACGAAATCGAACATGCCTTCGCGTGAGGCAGCGCATTTTGGCGGTACCGCGGGTTTTGAGACACTGACCAGATGAGTTCGCAACACCGAGAGGGAGCCCGACTCGATCGGGTGCCGTTGCCGGTGGAGGCCGCCCGCGTCGGCGCCACGGGCTGGCAGGTCGGCCGCACCGGCGCCCGCGTGGCGGGCAAGCTGCTTGGCAAGGGTTCGCTGCAGCAGAAGGTCATCAGGCAGATCCCGCAGACCTTCGCCGACCTGGGCCCCACGTACGTGAAGTTCGGGCAGATCATCGCCTCCTCCCCCGGCGCGTTCGGCGAGCACCTGAGCCGCGAGTTCCGCGGGCTACTGGACCGGGTGCCGCCCGCCGACGCGCAGGCCGTGCACAAGCTGTTCAAGGAAGAACTGGGCGACGAACCACAGAACCTGTTCAAGTCCTTCGACGAGAAACCGTTCGCGTCGGCCTCGATCGCCCAGGTGCATTACGCGACGCTGCACAGCGGCGAGGAGGTCGTCGTCAAGATCCAGCGCCCGGGCATCCGCCGCCGGGTCGCCGCCGATCTGCAGATCCTCAAGCGTGGCGCCAAGCTGGTCGAGTTCGCCAAGCTCGGCCAGCGCCTGAGCGCCCAGGACGTGGTCGCCGATTTCGCCGACAACCTGGCCGAGGAACTGGACTTCCGGCTGGAGGCACAGTCCATGGACGCCTGGGTGGCGCACATGCACGCGTCCCCGCTGGGCGAGAACATCCGCGTCGCGCAGGTCTACTGGGACCTGACCAGCGAGCGGGTGCTCACCATGGAACGCATCCAGGGCACCCGCATCGACGATGTCGCGGCCATCCGCAAACAGGGATTCGACGGTGAACAGCTGGTCAAGGCGCTGCTGTTCAGTGTGTTCGAGGGCGGGCTGCGCCACGGCCTGTTCCACGGTGACCTGCACGCCGGCAACCTGTACGTCGACGACGCCGGCAAGATCGTGTTCTTCGATTTCGGCATCATGGGCCGCATCGATCCGCGGACCCGCTGGCTGCTGCGTGAGTTGGTCTACGCGCTGCTGGTCAAGAAGGACCATGCGGCCGCGGGCAAGATCGTGGTGCTGATGGGAGCGGTCGGCACCGTGAAACCGGAGGCACAGGCGGCCAAGGACCTGGAGAAGTTCGCCACCCCGCTGACCATGTCCTCGCTGGGCGACATGAGCTACGCCGAAATCGGTAAGCAGCTGTCCACCCTGGCCGACGCCTATGACGTCAAGCTGCCGCGCGAGCTGGTGCTGATCGGCAAGCAGTTCCTCTATGTCGAGCGTTACATGAAGTTGCTGGCCCCGCACTGGCAGATGATGAGCGACCCACAGTTGACGGGCTACTTCGCGAACTTCATGGTCGAGGTCAGCCGCGAACACAGCTCCGATCTGGATCCCTAGCAGCTACCAGGAGTCAGTCTGGTTGGGCTGAGGTGCAACCTGGCTCACACCAGGTAGCGGATTTTCAATAATCCCCTCCCCCGGTGCAGACAAGTTCGCGGATCGCCATCTTGGCTGACGTCAGGTAGACGGGCGTTCAGTCCGCACTGAAAGCTGTTCCGACGAAGTGAGATTGGAGATCGCAGACAACCTTGTCGGATTCCTGCCGCAACGAGACGTCGCCGTCTGCATTGACACGGACAGCGCCGAACCGGTCTTCGAGATACTGACGCGCCCGCAGGCGCACAGCGGTGAGATCGCCCGGCATGCAGGCGAATATATAACCTAGGAAGTGGCAGTGAACTGGAGGTCAGACATGGAGATCCGCACCGGATCCGCACGTTCGGGTGAGTTGGACATCGTCTACGAGGACATGGGCAACCCGGGCGATCCGCCGGTGCTGCTGATCATGGGCCTGGGCGCTCAACTTCTGCTGTGGCGCAAGGGTTTCTGCGAAAAGCTGGTGGACCAGGGGCTGCGCGTCATCCGATTCGACAACCGCGACGTCGGATTGTCCTCCAAGCTACCGCACACCCGCAGCGGCGCGGCGCTGCCCACCCGGATGGCGCGCTCGTTCATCGGCGCCAAGAGCCCGGCCGGCTACACCCTCGAGGACATGGCCGACGATGCCGCCGCACTGCTGGACCACCTGGGCATCGACAAATCGCATATCGTCGGCGGTTCGATGGGCGGGATGATCGCGCAGGTGTTCGCCGCTCGGCATTCCGCCCGCACCCGGTCGCTCGGGGTCATCTTCTCCAGTAACAACCAGGCCCTGCTCCCGCCGCCGGCACCCAAGCAGTTGCTGGCACTGCTGACCAAACCGGCCGACACCACCCGCGACGGCATCATCGCCAACGGTGTACGGGTATCGAAGATCATCGGCAGCCCGGGCTACCCGGTGCCCGAGGAACGGATGCGCGCCGACGCGGCGGAGTTCTACGACCGCTCCTACTATCCAGCCGGGGTCGGCAGGCAGTTCGCCGCCATCCTCGGCAGCGGCAGCCTGCGCGCATATGACCGGCAGATCACCGCGCCGACGGTGGTCATCCACGGCAAGGCCGACAAGCTGATGCGCCCCTCCGGTGGCCGCGCCATCGCCCGGGCGATCCCCGGAGCAAGGTTGGTGCTGTTCAACGGCATGGGTCATGAGCTGCCTGAACCGCTGTGGGATGACATCATCGGCGAACTCAAGACGAATTTCTCGGTCTGAGTCGGGCCGTTCCCAGGCTCGCGGCGTAGAGTCGCCGCACAAGCCGGGTCGCGATTGAACCCCGGGCATGCAGTAGGTCGCGCCGTAGGGGCACAGATGACCGGACGCAAGAAGCTCAAACCACACTTCTCCGATGTACAGGCGCATTACGACCTGTCCGACGAGTTCTTCGCGCTCTGGCTGGACCCGACCAGGACCTACAGCTGCGCGTACTTCGAGCGCGACGATATGACGCTGGAGCAGGCACAGCTCGCGAAGATCGACCTGTCGCTCGGCAAGCTGGGGTTGCAAGCCGGGGATGACGCTGCTCGACATCGGGTGCGGGTGGGGCGCCACGATGCAGCGCGCCTTGGAACGCTACGACGTCAACGTCATCGGGCTGACGCTCAGCGAGAACCAGAAGACTTACGTGGAGGGCGAATTCGCCCGATCCGACTCGCTGCGGAGCAAGCGCATCCTGCTCGAGGGTTGGGAGGAGTTCGACGAGCCGGTGGACCGCATCGTGTCCATCGGCGCGTTCGAGCATTTCGGGTTCGAGCGCTACGACGCGTTCTTCGAGATGGCCTACTCGGTGCTGCCGGCAGACGGTGTGATGCTGCTGCACACCATCTGCGGCAAGAAGTTCGACCAGCTGACCGCCGAGGGTATCCCGCTGACCTTTGAGGTCGCGCGCTTCGTCAAGTTCATCCTCACCGAGATCTTCCCCGGCGGACGACTGCCGTCGATCGAGAAGGTCGAAGAACACGCCACCCCCGCCGGTTTCGCGGTGACGCGCATCCAATCCCTGCGGTTCCACTACGCGCGGACGCTGGACCTGTGGGCCGAAGCGCTGGAAGCGCGTCACGAGGAGGCGGTCGCGATCCAGTCCGTAGAGGTCTACGAGCGGTATATGAAGTATCTGACCGGCTGCGCGAATGGTTTCCGGGACGGCTATATCGACGTAAACCAGTTCACAATGTCGAAGTAACGGAGCCACGACGCGCACGAACGGGCGCGGACGCCGGTGGCGGATCGGTGACGCGACCGGAGGGCGATAGAGTCGACACCACAAACGATCGTCGCCGCCGGCGCCGATCCGCACAGTATTGGATGACACGCTGCAGGCTCCCGGAGTACCGGATGCGTGGCGAGTAGGGTGCCAGCGCAAGTGGGCACCAAGACGTGGTGGGCGGCGCGATCGCAGCCCACCGAGAGGGGCAAGGCCACAATGTCGGACAAGTCGACCACCACTGCGGAGATGGAACCGCACTTCGAGGACATCCAGGCCCATTACGACCTGTCCGACGACTTCTTCGGCATCTTCCAGGACCCGACGCGCAAGTACAGCTGCGCCTACTTCACCGGCCCCAAGGCGACGCTGTCCGAGGCGCAGATCGCCAACGTCGACCAGCACCTGGACCGACTGGATCTCAAGCCCGGCATGACCGTGCTGGAGGTCGGCTGCGGTTGGGGCCTGACACTGCAGCGCGCCATGGAGAAGTACGACGTCAACGTCATCGGCCTGACGCTGAGCAGAAACCAGCAGGCCTACTGCAATCAGCTGCTCGGCAGTATCGACTCCGAGCGCACCTTCGACGTCCGGCTGCAGGGCTGGGAGCAGTTTTCCGGCAAGGTCGATGCCATCGTGTCCATCGAGGCGATCGAGCATTTCGGGTTCGACCGCTTCGACGCCTTCTTCAAGACCGCCTTCGACAGCCTGCCCGCCGGCGGCCGGATGACGATCCAGAGCAGCTGCGGCTACCACCCCGACGATCTGCGCGCGCGTGGCAAGAAGCTGACCTTCGAGCTGGCGCGGTTCGCCAAGTTCATGGCCGAGGTGATCTTCCCTGGCGGCCGAATCCCCAGCACCAAGATGCTGGTGGAGCATGGCGAGAAAGTCGGCTTCACCGTTCCCGAGGTGTTGTCGCTGCGTAATCACTACATCAAGACACTCGGCATCTGGGCCGCGCGTCTGGAGCACAACAAGGACCAGGCCATCGCTGTGGCCGGGCAGGAGCACTACGACGACTACATGCGCTATCTGACCGGTTGCCAGTACTACTACGTCGACGAGGCGCTCGACGTCAGCCTGGTGACGTACGCCAAGCCCTGATAATTCGTTGAGCCGCAGAGCTTTTCAGTGGGTGGCGGCGGGTGCTGAAGCTGCTGGGGTTATTCCTGGTGTTGGTGGCGGTGTGCGCGCTGCTCGCGCGTTTTCTGCCTGCCGTCGATCGGCCTGTCGTTGCCACCGCGGCATTGTCGCCCTACGTGATGTCGGGCGCGCCGTTGGCGATGCTGGGGTTCGCCGTATCGCGGCACTGGACGCTGGCGTCGGTGGCCGCGGGCCTGACCGTGGCGGTGCTCGCCGTGAGTCTCCCCCGCTATCTCGGCAGCAGATCGGCGGCCACCGGTACGACGCTGCGATTCGTCTCGGCCAATCTGTATCTGGGCCGGGCCGACCCACACGCGGTGGCCGCGCTGGCCCGAGCTGACGCAGACGTCCTGGCGGTGCAGGAACTGACACCGGAACTGGCCCGAACGCTGACCGCGGCGCTGGGGCAGGATTTCCCGCACTACGCCCTGCGCCCCCGCGACCGCGCCGCGGGTGTCGGACTGTGGAGCCGCTACCCCATCACCGCCTCCGAGGCCGACGACAGTTTCAGCCGCGGCTTCCTGGCCGCGCGCATTCAATCGCCGGAGCACGGCACCGAGGTTCTGGCAGTGTCCACCCATATGCCGCCACCGCGGTCGGCCTTTGCCACCTGGCGCTCCGAGATCACCCGCCTGCCCGCGGCGCTGCGCCGGTTGCCGGCCGACTGCCCGGTGATTGTCGGAGGCGACTTCAATGCCACGCAGGATGTCCGAGAGTTCCGGATGCTGTTACGTGATGGATATCGCGACGCCGGACAGCAGGCAGGCGCGGGGCTGCTGCGCACATATCCCGGAGAGGGTCCGGTTCCGGCGTTCCTCGCCGTCGACCACATCCTGACCCGAGCGGCGACTGCCGGCAGTGTCTCGGCGATCCCACTGCCGGGGTCAGACCATAAGGCGTTGGTCGCCACGATTACGTTGCACCCGCAACAACATTTACAGCAACGTCAATAACTTCGCGGCCGGGCCCCTCGCTCAGGTTCCCGTCCGCTAAGGCGGCGGCCTTAGCCGCTCGCGCGCTCACGCATAACTATTTACAGCCTCACGCACGCCAAATCCCATGGCAGAGCCCGTCAACACCGCATCCGCGTGTTGTCGCAGTTACCTACGATGCGCACACCGCACAAAAAGTGATTCAGCAAAGTTGGATCGATTGTTCACATCTGGCAAACCAGGGGTCACGATCAACACTTAGCGGGCCTTTGCAATCAGAATGTTCACCGCCGGGAGTTACGGCGGCGTGAACATGTCGCGCGACCGGTACACACGGCGCAAGACATGCCGCGAACTGCGGCGATAAGTTGACAGGCACCACACAGTCTGCGAAGCTTTGCGCAACTTCACGCCGATACGTAGGGGGACCACATGTCAGGAATTCGCCGCAAGGTCGGCTTGGGAGTGGCATCCGCCGCCCTGGCTGCCGCAGCTACGCTCTCACCGGTGACGGTGGCACAGGCCGCCCCGCCGGCACCGCTGCCCGCCGTGGGAATTGGCTCCACCCTGGACGCCGACGACGACTGCGGAACCGCCGCCAACCCGTGCCTGGACTTCAGTTCGGCCGCCGTGAGCGCCACCGCATCGTCGCCGAACAACATCTTCCAAAACCAGTTCTGGTGGTTCGGCCCGGCTAACCCGAACTCGCCGACCAATCCGGTGTTCACTTTCACCCCGCTGAGCCTCGTGCCGGGTTTCTTGAAGCCGGCCTATAGCTGGTTTACCCAGAACCTGAACTTCGAGGCCTGTGTATTCGGTGCCTCCGTCAAGGTCGGCCCGTACGGCACCACCACGTTCTCAGTCGGCCGCGGCTGCAACTAGTAGTTGCTGCTAGTTGCTCCGAACCTGACGTATTCGGCGCGGACCCGCTTCGGCGGATCCGCGCCGAACCTATCTGGAAGCCACTGAGTGCCGAGAAACATTCCGAAGGACGATGACGACCGTTCCGCAGCACGAGACGACGATGACGGCGTAGGCGACCGACTCGGTGCCTCGCTGCGACGGCATCGGCGCTCGATCCTCGTTGGCGGTCTGCTCGCCGTCGTGGTGGTCGCTACTTTCATCGGGTGGCTGGCCAAGAACGGTATGGACGCCCGCTCAGAACTCGAACAGGCACGCTCCAACGCGCAACAAGCCAAAGACGCACTCCTGCAAGGCAACTCAGGCGACGCATCACGTTTTGCCGATCACACCGAATACCACGCGCAGCAAGCCAACGACGCCACCCACTCACTGCCGTGGAGCATCGCCTCGGCACTGCCGTGGCTGGGCAGCCCTTTTGCGACCGGACAGCAGATCTCACAGGTAGTACTAGGACTGGCCACCGATGTGCTCAAGCCCGCCGCGACGGCCGGGGCTGCATTGGCACCGGACCGACTGATCGCCGGCAGCCGCGTCGACGTGCAGCTGCTGCGCAGCGAAGAACCCAAGCTTCGGGAATTGTCCGAGGCGGCAGCGCGGCTCAACAGCGACGCGCAGGCGATCGTCACACCGAGATTCGTCGCGCAGCTCGCCGACGCGCGGACCCAGCTTCAAGCGCAGACCGCCGAGATCACCGGACTGTTGGAGAACACGGCGCTGGCAGCGCGCCTGGTCCCCCCGATGATGGGTGCCGACGGACCGCGATCGTACTTCATGGCGTTTCAGACCAATGCCGAGGCGCGCGGCACCGGCGGCCTGCTGGGCGGGTTCGGGGTGCTGCGGTTCGACAACGGTGTCGCCACCGTCGATACGCTCGGTACCAACACCGAGCTGGATAAGCCGTTCACCCCCATCGATTTGGGTGCGGAGTTTCAGCAGAATTACGGCTATGCCAACCCGTTCGGCGACTTCCGCAACAGCAACCTGAGCTCCCACTTTCCATATGCCGCGCAGATCTGGAAGTCTATGTGGGCGCAACAGACCGGGACGAATGTGGACGGCGTGATCGCGCTGGATCCGTTTGCCCTCAGTGACATCCTGGGTGCGGTGGGGCCGATCACCATGCCCGATGGCGAGCAGGTGACTGCCGACAATGTGGTCGAGCTGACCGAATCCACCGTGTACGCACGGTTTCCCACCGATCATTCGGCCCGTAAGCAGTACCTACAGGAAATTGCCAGCGAGGTGGTCAAGAGCGTCACCACCACCACTGGCTCCCCCCGGGGATTGCTTGAGGCGCTCGGCCATGCGGTCAGCGAGCGCCGGATATCCGTGTGGAGCGCGGCTCCGGCAGAGCAGGCGTTGTTGGAACAGACACCACTGGCACACATCATTCCCGACGAACCGGCACCGTATGCCGAAGTGGTGATCAACAATCTGGGTGGCAACAAGATGGATTACTACCTGGAGCGCGAAATCGAGTACGTGGCAGATGAATGCGAAAACGACACCAGGAACTCGACCGTCACCATTCGGCTGAAGAACTCGGCACCGCCCGGGCCGCTGCCCGACTACGTGGCTAGCGCCGGAGGACTCAATCCCGACCTACCGATCGACGTGCCTCCAGGCACCATGGTTACGTCGGTCCGCCTTATCGGGACACAGGATTCCACGTTGGAAAGCGCGCTCTCCAACGGGCAACGGACACAGGCCTTTACCGGCGCAGAGAGAGGTCACCCTACATTCGAGGTGCAGGTTGCAATCCCTCCGGGGAAGGCTGGTGAGCTTACCTTCAGGCTGTCCGAACCAACTGTCGGCGGCGCACCCGAAGTTCCGATTCAACCGTTGGTCGACAAAGTGGCTCCCGTAGTATCGGTTCCCGCGTGTTCGTGATTCGCCGAACGCGCACAACCCAATAGACAACAACACGAATGAAAACTCAGCAGAAGTATCGACGGCCACCACCGGCGAAGGGGCAGCATTGAATCTCAACGATATTTTGAAGATGCTCCGATCTCGGTGGATAACCGTGTGCACGGTGACGATCGTGGCGGTGTTGGCGGCAACGGTCTATTCCCTTATCACTACGCCGCTCTACCAAGCGTCTACACGGCTGTTTGTATCTACGTCGGCAGGTTCGTCATTGTCCGAAACCTACCAAGGCAACCGCTTCTCGCAAGAGCGCGTGGTGTCCTACGCCGAGCTCATCAAGGGAAGAACGCTCGCGCAACGGACAGTCGACAAGCTCGAACTCGATATGAGCGCTGAGACGCTACAGCAGAAGATCAGCGCAAGCGCCAAACTCGACACAGTCCTAATCAACGTCTCTGTGCTCGATGAGTCTCCAGTACGCGCACGAGATATAGCCAACGCGCTGTCAGATGAATTCGTAAACCTTGTTCGCGAACTCGAGACACCAGAGGGTGGCACTAGACCCGATGCTCGTGTCGTCGTCGAACAACGTGCATCGATGCCAGAGCGTCCCATAGTTCCCCAGACCGGTAGGAACATTGCGATCGGCCTACTCTTAGGCATTGCGCTTGGAATCGGGGCCGCCGTTCTCCGAGATCTCCTCGACAACACGGTGAAGACCCGGGAGCAGCTCGAGGAGATTACCCATGCCGGCATCGTGGGGATCATCCCCTTGGACAAGGAACGCCGAAAGCAGCCAGCAATCTCATTCGACACCGACAATTCCGGCATCTCTGAAGCGTTCCGGAAACTCCGGACAAACTTGCAGTTCCTGTCCGTCGATAGCCCGCCGCGGGTGATAGTGGTAACAAGCTCGATGCCGACCGAGGGCAAGTCAACCACAGCCATCAATATCGCATTAGCCCTCGCCGAAGCCGAGCAAAATGTAGTCTTGGTCGACGGCGACCTGCGGCGGCCCATGCTCCACAAGTACCTAGGTTTGGTGGGAGCCGTAGGCGTAAGCACGGTCCTTAGCGGGCAAACCACTCTGGACCAAGCGCTACAGAAGACACGTTTTCCGGGCTTAACGGTTCTGACGTCAGGTGCTGTACCACCCAATCCGAGTGAGTTGCTTGGATCGCAGTCGGCTAAGCACCTGCTCGCGGCACTCCGTGAGCAGTTTGACTACGTGATCGTAGATACGACACCGCTTCTCGCCGTTACCGATGCTGCGATTCTGGCCGCGTGCGCCGATGGAGTACTGGTAATGGCAAGATACGGCCAAACTAGACGCGACCAACTTTCTCACGCTGTAGGCAATCTCAGGGACGTCGACGCTCCCCTTCTAGGCTCTGTTTTCACAATGTTGCCGTCGCGAGGAATATCCTCTTACAGTTACGTCTACGGATACGGTTACTACGGCGGCGAGGGCGAACAGCGCGGTTCTGGTGATGCCCCCAAAGCAGATGGGCCGAAGGCTATTCGCAACGTCGATCCGTCTGACGGCGTAGTTCAGTCCGGCAGTCGACGACGGCGGAGTGCGGACTGACACTAAACTTGCTCCAAATAGCGCAGTGCCGTCTTCACGACTAATCTCCGACAATAACCAATGCTACTGCCGCACGACGGCGTGGCTGCCACCTCTTGAAGGTACCGATGACCAAACGCGCTCTCATCACAGGTATTACCGGCCAAGATGGGTCCTACCTCGCAGAGTTGTTGCTGAGCAAGGGCTACGAGGTGCACGGCCTAATCCGCCGTGCATCAACGTTCAACACTTCGCGGATCGACCACCTATACGTCGACCCTCACTCCCCAGACGCAAAGCTCTTCCTCCACTACGGAGACCTCAGCGATGGCGCACGGTTGGTGACGTTGCTTGCACAGATAGATCCGGACGAGGTGTACAATCTCGCAGCACAGTCGCATGTACGTGTGTCGTTCGACGAGCCAGAGCACACTGCGGATACCACTGGTACAGGCACCATCAGGATGCTTGAAGCAGTTCGTCTTTCCGGCATAGACACCCGGTTCTATCAGGCGTCGTCGTCCGAGTTGTACGGAGCTACGCCTCCTCCACAGAATGAACACACCCCCTTCTACCCACGATCTCCGTATGCGGCCGCAAAGCTGTATAGCTACTGGATCACGAGGAATTACCGAGAGGCCTACGGGCTTTTCGCCGTCAACGGCATCCTTTTCAATCACGAGTCACCACGCCGCGGTGAGACGTTTGTCACGAGGAAGATTACTCGCGCAGTAGCGGCAATCAAGGCTGGCGTACAAGACTGTTTGTACATGGGCAACCTAGATGCCATCCGCGATTGGGGATACGCGCCTGAGTATGTCGAAGGAATGTGGCGGATGCTCCAAGCAGACCATGCCGACGACTACGTACTAGCGACCGGTATCGGGATCACCGTCCGAGAGTTTCTCGAGATCGCCTTTGCACACGCCGATCTCGATTGGGATAAATACGTTCGCTTCGATGACCGCTACCTACGCCCTACAGAGGTCGACGCACTAATTGGGGACCCCACTCGTGCAAACACGAAGTTAGACTGGGTGCCGTCGGTGGACGGTCGCCAGTTAGCACGGCTGATGGTCGATGCTGACATCGAGGCCCTTGCCCACGCTGGTAGGCCTTGGATCGACCGAGTCCGACTGGCCGATTGGGGGACCATAGACGTCACCGGGACGAGACTAGCGTGAACGGTCAAATCAGTTACTCCGCTAGCGAACTCGATAGAGAGTCGAGATTCTATGTTGCCGGCCACCGCGGATTGGTCGGCTCCGCGATAGTCCGGCGTCTTCAGAGCGCGGGATTCGAAAGGATCCTTAGCAAGACCTCGACGGAGCTCGATCTAACATGCCGCGAGCAGGTGTTCAAGTTCTTCCACGAAGTTCGGCCACGCTATGTCGTACTCGCGGCAGCGAAGGTCGGCGGCATCTTAGCAAACAGCACTTACCCTGTCGACTTCCTCAGCGAAAACATCCGTATCCAGGTAAACGTGCTAGACGCTGCTCGTGAAGTCGAAGTGGAACGCCTGTTGTTCCTTGGATCGTCATGTATCTATCCAAAGTTCGCTCAGCAGCCAATCCGTGAAGAGTACCTGCTCACGGGTCACTTGGAGTCAACGAACGACGCATATGCGATAGCGAAGATCGCTGGAATTCTCCACGTCCAGGCTATTAGAAGGCAGTACGGGCTCCCTTGGATATCAGCGATGCCGACCAATCTGTACGGTCCGAATGACAACTTTTCACCAACAGGCTCACACGTCCTGCCCGCGCTAATCCGTCGCTACGACGAAGCCGTAGCGAATTATGCACCATCGGTTACAAACTGGGGAACCGGGTCGCCTCGGAGAGAGTTCTTACACTCTGATGATATGGCTGATGCATGCTTGCACCTTCTAGAACACTACGACGGACCGGATCAAGTCAACGTTGGAACGGGCACAGACGTGACGATCCGAGAGATAGCTGAGGCCGTCGCATCGGTAGTGGGCTTCAGCGGCGAAACTCTCTGGGATACAACCAAGCCCGACGGCACACCGCAGAAGCTTCTCGACGTGACGAGGCTGACGAACGCAGGTTGGAAGTCAAAGATCACCCTCCGAGAAGGTCTCGAACGGACATTAGCCTGGTATCGAAAGCACGCCGACTCCTTACGGAACGCGTGAAACTAAGGTCATCGAGGTCTCGTGCGCAATGCTCGCCATGCATGAACCCAAGCCCTCACTCATGAACTCTTCTCGACTTCGCGCAGTGAGACTTTGGGCCACCGTCGCAGCTGTCGCCCTAGTTGTGACGGGTTGCCAACGCCCTCCGGACAATTACACATCTACCTACACGCCACCTGCCACTTCGACACATTCGACGGACGGTACAGAGGGTCAGGATTCCGAATGCTCTGATCCCTCAACCCTGCCGGCAGCTCCTGCAACCAGGCCCGGAACCCAGCGGGTGACCGTAATTGGCGATTCCTACCTGTCCACGCCCCCAGTGCCATTCCCCGACTTGATATGGCAAGAGTTCGACCGACGCGGCCCCAAAATCACAGCGACAGTTGGTGCGGAAGGCGGGACGGGCTACACCAACTGCGGCGCCTCCGCGAAGACTATCTACCTACAGCGGGTCGACAGGTTGGTGTCTCCTAACGACGCGCTCATCGTGTTCATCGGAGGACGAAACGATCGCTATACGAGTCCACCGGTGCTGGAGCTGGTGGTTAGGGACACATTCGCACGAGCACGCGAGATCGCTCCTTCCGCAGAACTTCTCGTGATTGGACCAATATTTCCTGGCGATCCGCCAGCCGCCATCGGGCGCGTAAGCGAGACACTCAGGCACGAGACTGAAGCGGCGAGTGGAACATATGTTGATCCCGTTGAACTGGGATGGTTAAGCGAAGACAATCTTACGAAGGAGGACGGCGTTCACCCCAATGAAGCTGGCAACCAATACTTAGCCAATAAGATTGGGCCGCTCATTGCGGCGCAGCTCAGCGCCTAGTCAACTTTCTGCCTGTTCGGATTAACCCGCATAAACCGACTCGAGTCGCGCTGCGATCGAGTTCATGCTGAGCCGACCCCTTACCGCTTCACGGCCTGCAGCGCCGAGCTGACTCGCCAGAGTCGGATTGGCCAGCAACGTTCGGATCGCTTCCACAAGTGATTCCTCGTCGGCCCCAACTACTAAGCCGCTTCCGGATTCGTTCACGAATGAAGCGAGACCGCAAGATTCCGTGATAATCACCGGCAAACCAATTGACATCGCTTCGAGCACAGACATGGGATACGGCTCGTCGACCGCCGGCAATACATATATTGCGGACCGGGCTAAGCGGCAAACAGCATCTCCCGGGGCCACGCCGCCTTCCCATGAGACCCTAACTCCCCTACGCTGGGCTGACTGAACTGCGAGGGATACCGCTCGGCCTTCGCCCTCGTCAGGGCCGACAATCGCGAAGCGTGCATCAGGAAACTCAGAGAACAACGACTCCGCGGCCCGCACAATTGCCAACGGCCGTTTCCGTTTGGCCAGTCGCGCTAAGTAAAGCACCTCGACCTCTCCTGAGTTGTCAGGCTTCAATGTCGAATCTGGCACCCCATTGGGTAGTTCAGCCAACTCGATGGAGTCATGGCGTGCGACGTTCGCGAGATCTCCACGCTCAACATCTGTCAAGTACAGGACTCGGTGCGCCCGCCTCAGCACCGTCCTAGTGAGGATCGCATCGAGTGGTATAGCTAAGGCACGGTCCGACTCGTCAATCATGCCGTGCGCCTGAACGACATAACGAACACCCCGTTGAGCGACCAACCACGCTGTGGGTAGAGTGACAAGATCACGTGCCGCATGAATGTGAACGACATCGAACTGGTGGGCCGTTCGAGCAACCCAAGCCCAAAGCGACGGCGATGAGAGGCCCGCAAACCCTGTCCAGGGGATGATATTCACGGCTCGGAACAGCCTCGCGGGAACACCCTCGACCGAGGTCGGCGCGTGCCGATACCCGCGAAACGCTCCGGCCAACTGAACGTCATGTCCTCGTTCTTGTAACGCTGCACACTGATTCACGGCCACTCGTAGAGGGCCTCCGTACTCCCCCATCGGGCTGACGAGAGTGACGACAGACAGAATCCTCATCGGGCATCGCCTTTCGCGAAACAGGCTGCAGTGACGTTGGCACTGAGCGGACCAACTAAGCTACAGGCCTGACAATCGGTTTCTTCCGCGGACTTGACGTTCAGGTTCGCAGCTGGCTTGTGTCCAACGTCCCACTACCTGCCGGTGACGAATAACCGTCGCCATTACACACCCGCCGCTATTCCAAAGGTTTCTGCGTAGGTCAGTCCTGTTACTTGACAAGCACTTCCACACCGTCTGCGAAGTTACCAATCATCTCGTCGAGCGAAGGGTACTGGTGAGCCTCATACCGGCGGTGAGTCGCCTCGGCTGCAGGGCGCCGCCGAGCGAGAACCAGTGACGCGAAAGCATCAACAGAGTCTTCAGCTACGAATACGTCCTTTCCTTGCTTCAGGTACTCATACTCCGGCGCATGAAATGGCCAACTGGTTGTGAAAATGGGAAGCCCCACTGCCAAGCATTCCACCGCAACTAGTCCGATCCGACCAGGGTTGATCAGCCCTTCACAGCTGGCAGCCAACAATGCCTTCTCCTTGGGGCCTGCGTAGCCCAGCATCACAACCTGGCCTCGCGCAGCGGCTGGAGAGAGCAAAGATGCCTGATCTCCACTCCCGCCCACGACGAGCTTCACCTCGCGATCGCGCTCCCAGAGGACGTCGAGCGTACGTGTCAAGAAATCGATCCTCTTCGATTCGTCGATGCCGCCCAAGTATCCGAATACCTTGCCACGCAACAAATTGTTACTTCGTTCAAAGTCGCGAACCTCATCGGTACGAAGGTTTCGCATACCCTCAACGAGGCGGGAAACATCAGCGGAGTTCATCACACAGGTCACAAGCGACGGATGGACCCCAGCTGCAACCGCGAAGTCCGCACCCGAAGGGGTATACGCGAAGACCCGATCGCTATGAAACATCTGATGGCGTTCAGCGGCGAGGTCGAGTGGGTGCCCGGGCTGCGTATACGGTCTAACGTGGCCCCACACTCCCAGCCGGCGACCGGTAATCTTCTTCTTCGCGATATCCATATTCAGGTCGATCGAGGTTCCTCTAAGCTCAAAGATCACGGCGTCGCAATGTCGCCAATGCTTTGATGTTCCGTAGAACGAGATCGTCCGATGCCCCACCCTCAGCCTTTTGGGTTCAGCCAATTTCAACCAGGGCTCGCCACCTGCCTCATCACCGCGTGCCGCCTGCGAACCGAAGGGCCTGCCGGCCACCACAAAACAATCGATCCCGCGATCACCGAGTCGCTCAACCAAGCCTTCGAAGAAGGCCAATCGGTAGGTCGGCACGTACTGTTGGACGATCGCCACTCCGCGTCGTCTCACCGATACGCCCTTGTCACTGCGTTGTCTAAAGTCACTTGCCACTCATTTCTGCACACTCGGCCGGTGCCAGGTTACTTCGTTCAGTATCATTGCGCCGCAGATAGTTAACGGAAGCCGTCCTGATGTGATGGCAACACTGATCTACGGACAGCCGAGTGGCACTGCCAGGTCCTCCAGCTCCGCCAACCTTTCAGATGTGGCCATGGCTCCCTCCAACCGGTATCTTGGGATCGCCCCGTGAAGATCACTGCAAACATCTAGTTGATAGTTGAGAGCACATGCAGCTTCCCGAGATACGCCAGAACCACTTCAACCTCCGCGAGTTCTCAGGCTCGGGATACGACAAGGGGCGCGGTTTCGCAACTCAAGTCCTGTGGCTTATAGCATCCCGGAACGTCGTCATGCACTGGTGGTTGCCTAACCGGTTGCGGATAGCACTTCTACGACTTTTCGGCGCCCAGATCGGACGGGGCGTGCTCCTTCGACACGATGTAAAGATCCACTGGCCGTGGAAGCTCGAAATCGGCGATCACACGTGGGTAGGGGAAGGCACGTGGATCCTCAACCTCGAAAAAGTCACCATTGGCTCGAACACTTGCGTGTCACAAGATGTACTTCTGTGCACCGGCAGCCACGATCGCCGAAGCCCTACATTCGAGTTCGACAATGCACCCATAACGATTGGGGATTCGGTGTGGGTGGCCGCACGAGCGACCGTGCTGCGAGGCGTCCAGATCGGTGACGGTGCAACGATCGGCGCCACCACGTTGGTCACTCGGTCGGTACAGCCAGGCCATACTGTCGTCGCGGCACAGCGCTAACGACAGTCATCCCATGCGGCACCTCAGTCTGCTAAGAAGGACCATTGCCCTTACACCTTCGGATCGCCGATGGGCTTTTCTACCCAGTAAAGCTCGTCGCTCCGGCTAGATTGACAATGTATTCAGGAGTCGGTTCAAGGGTGAGTAGGAAGAACAGTCAGACGTCCCACATCTCTCGACGTGACCTGCTCCCCGCTCTAACAGCGCTTGGCCTCGCTGCGCACACAGCAATAGGATCTGCTGCTGCGGTCCTCATCGCTAACCGTAGAACCAACGTCACACAGTTGAATGCATGGCTTGCTGCGCCAACCGCGAATGGCATACATCGACTCACCGGCGACGTGACGGTCGACGCGCCGTTGATAGTTCCTTCGAACCGGGTACTCGATGCGCGCGATGCCACAATCACCTTGATAGAAAATTCGAACTGCAACATTTTAATGAATGCCAATGCAGTCACGCCACAGAGAACAATCATTGACCTCGCTACCACCGCTGGGTCCACGTCCATCAGGGCTTTGTCGGCAGTTTTCGCGCCCTCCGATATCGGGCGGACACTAGTCGTAGACGGAGCAGGCGGGAACGGCAACGGGCCTCTTACAGGAGTAATTCTATCCGTTCCGAGCAGTGCGGAAATCATTCTCAGCGAGCCTGCGACGGCCACAGTCACTAATGGAACTGGACGCGCTTACATCCGTGATCAAAACATATCAATACACGGCGGACTTTGGAGCCGCGGCGGCAATGGCGGATCTGGAAATAACAAGCACGGGCTTTTGTTTCGCCATGTAGACAACCTCGATGTCGAGATAGATAAATACACATCGACAGGGCCAGGGAAATATGCGATCGCCGCAGGTGATATTCGTGGGTTCCGGCTTGCGCTCCACGACGCCCAAACGACAAGCGATGGGGTTCATATCACCGGGCCGGCGAGCAGCGGCTCGATTCCCCACGTCGCGGGCAATACGCAGGACGACATGCTCGCGTTCACATGTGGGGATTACGCCGAGTACGCAGATGTGGGCGGCGACATCCTGGATGTATCGATCGGCGAGCTCCGGCCCCGAGGGGCTATGCAGGCTTTGAAGGTACTCGCAGGGGCCGGGCGTCGGATCGATGGACTGACAGTTCATGGTGGAATACAGGGGAACGTCACCGATCATGCGGTGTGGGTCGGCGACGGCTACGGCGGGTACGGCGATGCCCTCATCGGTGGCCAGTACGGCACCTTGGACCTCGGATCAATCGACGTGGACGTAGCGGGCCCACAGTTCTCCGACCTCTACCTCGTATCTCCAGCGGCGTCGAAGATCACTGCTCGTATCCGACACTCGCCCAATAGTGCCGGCAACGTATCGGTGAGCCTCTGGGGTACGTCCCGAGCCACCATCAAAGAGCTAGTGCTGGACGATTGCGACTGGTCAGGTACAGAGCTAAAGCAAGCGATTTCTGTAACGGCCGACTCTGCGGTCGTCGAGCAGCTGACCGTCAATCGTCCTCGCCACCACGGTGCCGGCAGCTTGTTCGCGATCACTTCGGGAATGGTCGGGAATCTCCTTGTGCAAGAAGGCCAATGGGTAGATCCAGGGTCTGATGGCACCTTCTTCGTCAACGGCGGTGAAATCTCGTCAATCACTGCTGTCGAGTGCAACGGGGAATACACGGCGAACGGTTACGGTGTTCGTATCAACAAAGGCGCCATCTCTGCTGTCACCTTTCGCGGAGGCAGGCACTCAACGCTCCACTCACTCATTCGCAGCTTCAGCTTGATCTCCGGGTCTATCAATCTTGACCACTGCACAATCACCACCGCATCACGCGTTGCCCAGCTTGTCGGTGAATCCAACATCCTGCTTATGGAACCGACTTTCGACCACATCCGTGCTGCTGCATTTCATGTCACCGTAGGACCGTTTCTTATCGAGGGAGACGCGCAGCTGTTGGGAAATTTTGCACTTATAGAGACTCCCGACGGCACGACTGTGCGCGTGGCTGGCCCCATCGCTCAAGCGATCAGCCTTCGCTAGCAGACAGTTTCACCGCATTAGTCGCTGCTTTGAGGTCGATTGCTGCAGACACATGGGTTTGCTTAGTCTCGCTCAAAATCCCGTAACAGGAGAAGTCGAGAAGACCGCTCCTACACGACTGAGCCAGTTGGTAGCATCTGGCTAAATCCACAGCTGGTCAACTAGATCCACAGCTTGGTCAGCCAGCACGTTGGGAGCTATCCATGCCGGCATCCGATCATCTCAGGAGCCACTACACGGATTTCTACACACCCGGGCTCGATTCGGAGTGGCGACGCCTAGGGGCAATCGATAAGACCGACAACATCGTTCGGGCCTGGCGCTCGCAACCGCAACCGCAACCGCAACCCAAAGTAGTCGAGATCGGCTGCGGAGACGGCGCGATTGCAGCCCGACTCTATGAACTTGATTTCTTCGCTTCATATCGCGGATTTGATATATCCACTTCAGGCATCCAAATCGCATCTTCTCGAACGTTGCCGAACACCAAATTCGAGGTCGCTAGCATACCCGTACCGGTCGGTGACGACTCAGCGGATGTCGTCTTAATGTCCCACGTAATCGAGCATCTGGAACATCCCAGAGAGCTCGTCAAGGAAGCTCACCGCATCGCACCTCTGTTAATCGCCGAAGTACCACTGGAACTGAACCGCGGGCTGCCCGACGACTACGACTGGAATCCGGTCGGACATATCAATAAGTACAACCGCACAACCATCCGGCAGCTGATTCAGACCTGCCAGTTCCATGTACTCGAACAGTTCACCACCAACCCCTCGTCCGCCGTCGCGCAGTTCCACAGGTCCGGACTGCAATCGAGGGCGCGGTGGGCAGTGAAGCAAACCGCATTGCGCATTATGCCGAGAGCGGCGCGCGCCCAATTCACGTATCACGAAACTCTTCTGGCCGGACGCAACAATCGAACTCATGAGCGCTACAACGCAACAGGCGCCCACTTCCACAACGTCTAGGCCCTACCGCTGGCTATACGTAGAACCCAAAAGCAATTACTAGAGACTTGCTTTCCTAACTCCCCCGCTTCTGAACCACTCGTCGCCAAAACAGCTTTCTTAAGCGCTGGAGCACGGTATGGACCAGATAGAGGGGTAACATCATTGACTCTCCGTGCACCCGGACGAAACGCATATACGGACCCACACCATTGGGGAACCCAAAAAGCAACTTCCACCGATCGGCCAGTTGCGCTGCCCTAATCCGCTCGTCGAGTGTTCGGCCTTTTGCACATTCACCGACCGGATCTCCGTAAACGTACGATTGGACGCCGATACGCTTCGCCCGCAGCCCGAGATCAATGTCCCCAAGTGCATGCGTATACCTGGTATCGAGACCGCCTAGCTCGTCAAAAACAGTCGCTGGAATCGCAACCAGATTTCCGTTGAATGTGTCCACTGGGTTATATCCCTTGCCAATCGCTGGCCGATGAAACGAGAAGGGACGCAAGCGTCCTTTAGAAACAAATCCAGAATAGGTCACTGATGCAGTTGCAGGATCGAGGAATGCGCCCACAAGGATACCGTTATCGAGGTCGCGAAATGCGCGAAGAAACCCTGTGAAATTAGCCCCCAACATGATGTCGTCGTTGAAAAGAAAGTAGGCATCGGCATCGTAATCGGAAGACTGCGCGGTGCGATACGCGAGCGACATACCACGATTCCAAAACAACGATCCTGATCCTTGAGTGATAACTATATCCAAAGGCAAACTCGCCACTCGGGCGCTCGTGCCATCCGTCGATCCATCGTCAACCATGAAGATCCTGAATTCGAACTCAGACGCAATTGGCCGAATTAACTCTGCGAATCGGTTGAGACCTGCCACGGTCGTGTCTGCCCTGTTAAATACAGTTACCAACACTGCGATGCGCATCACGTTCAACGAGTCCTCCGACTTGTCCGATATAGGAGGTAGACGGTAAGTCCACCGAAGAGCATCGCTGCACCTAGATATCCCACTATGCCAATAAGGCCGCCCGGCCGCACATAAACTACAAGCGCAGTTGCGATCGCACCGCTGCTGACAAAAACTAGAGGAGCCAAGAGCATTCGAGACTTAGTTACGGCGGGTAGGTACGCTCTACTCGCCATGCCGCCGAATGCAAATGCCGCGGCATATGCTGCGATAACACCAATAGCAAAGTTTAGACCAGTCGCGATCGCGCCGAGCGTTATATTGATAGCGGCCATCACTCCTTGGATTCTTAGTAGGCGTATCAACTGACCACCAGTCAATTGCCAGTAGTAGCCAGATAGCCCGACGATATTCAGCGCATTTCCTACAGCCAGCAGCGAGAAGAGTATGACAAATGTCGATCCAGAGTACCCAAGCCCCAACCATTGAATAGACGGGGCGGCAAATATTTGCGCAAAGACGCCGCCCAGGGCTAATAGGATAAGCAGGCGATCATTGCGGTCGAAAATGGCAAGTAACTCCGAATCCGTATCACCCTTATTACGTGCGCCCACAGCAAGCAGAGGCTGCAGTCCCGACTGAATGATAACTCGAGTTTGAGTCGTAACACGTAGCGCCAATTCAAATTGGGCAATTAGAACTAAGGGAGCGAAAAAGCTGAGCATTAGTTTGGTTGCGGGTTCGAAGGACAGTCGGATCAACGCAATCGCCGACAAATTCAGATTCTCGGCCCAGATCACTCGAATGTGAGCAAATATTCGACACCGGTCAGAAAGGGGCTCGCACCTCGATAGTTGCCTTACACGCGACGCGGACAACCCCAACTGCACAAGGGACATTACTAGGTACACGCAGCCGATACCGACTGGGCCAAGCGATGAAATCAATGGAACAGCTACCACAAGGCCAGATAAATTCGACGAAATGGTGACAATACTCTTGTAATTTAGTTCAAACATACCCTCACAAATTGCGAGGAGTATATTTGCGATCGCCGAAAAGATGGCATTCAGCAATGCAATCCACACAAGGGTCCAGATCGCAGAACGGTCGAGTTCGCCGCCGAAGCGAGAAGCTACATAAAGCCCGATGATCGGCGTGATAATTATCGCAAGAACAACTGATGGAAAGCTAGCGACAACAAGAGCCGCGACCGACAGGTTTCGAAGGTCGATTTGTTCGTTGTTCTTGACTCGAACTGCAATGACCCTAGTAATGTTTACGCCAGCTCCTGAGTCACTAATGCGTGCTACGAGCAGGAGCCCCTGAATGAGCGACCACACGCCGATCCAGCTGACGGAGAGGATATCGGCGGTGAAGCGAAAGACGCCGAACAGAGCTAATGCCGTGGTAATGGCCGAAGCGATTACGAGAACAGATGTACGACGCTGGTAACTATGAGGATCTTTCATTGTTCGCGTTGGTCAAAATATGACGTCGAGTCCCGCTGATTTACGGTTCCATCCTTTGATACTGGACTCTTCTTGCGCCTTGAGGCTAATGAAAGAATCAACAGTGCTGCCAAAGCACCGTACTGCTGGACGATTGTGACAATAAAGGTCCAGCCTACAGTGCCTTGCCGGAAGAGATTAAAAACAACCACGAGCGCAAGCGCATACAGGATGACAGAGGCACCCGACCACCGCCGCATCAACTGTGTATCAATCCGCGCGGTCAACGCACCCAATCCAAACATCGCCAAGCCTACGCCGATTACGCCGCCCAGGAGGTAGGCAGTACCGATCAGAGTTGACGCATATCCCACCGTGGGTGCATCAAAAGAAGAGTCCCCGAGGGCCGCACTAATTCCGTACGACAGGTCGTAAAAAAAGGTTGGTTTCCCAGGCCAGATTGCGCGCGGCACTGAGTAAAAAAAGGGCTCTATGTTGGTCGTGATGAGTGCGTCCCAAGCGCCCCCGAAGAGACTTAATATTTCGGCCCGTGACAGCATTGCTACTGAAATCATTTCTACCGAGGAGAATTCGAGAGAGTACAGATAGAACTGGAACACCGAACCTTCAGCGTACCCCACGTTATTTAGGTTGATACCGTAACCTGCTACAGATGCCGGAAGGAAAATCCGCGTTATCAATGAGAGGAACCCGATACCGACTGCCACAGCGAATACTACTGGCAGCAGCTTCGTTGTGAGTGGCCGGCGGTATGCGTGGACAGCTACCGCAAGGCAGAGCAATGGAAGCAAGAAAACCAACCTCTTGCCGATCATTATGTACGTCAAGCCCAGAGTTAGGAACAAAATCGCGAACCATAGCCGTTGGCGGTGCCGACCCCGGATTGCTTGGATTACACCCCATGTAGCTGCCCCGTCTGCAATTCCCGAAATTGTTCGGAGCTGAATTGCACCGGAATCGAGTGTTGCAACCCCAGAAAATTCTCGGGCGAAGCCCGACAGCCTAAGGACCGCTTCGGTCATACCGCCCGAATAAATTATCAGCGCAATCTTAAGTACTATTCCCAGGCCGAGCAGTGTTAGCAGTAGACCGTTGATCGGTCGAACATTATCGTCAGCGCGCGCCTCGACGACAAAGTCACCTGAGGCCTTTACCAATCGCCTATTTCTAAAAAGCAGATTTCCGTAGACAAAAGCTACTAGACCGAAGGCGCTCAGCCACACAGTGTTAGCAAATACGCCGTCTGAGTAGTATCTACTGGCCCAAGTGTATTCGCCCGCTGCGAAGATAAGTATCGCTGGCATCAGCAAATATAGGGCCACGCACAGGAGTACGACGGTGTAGGAGGAGAAAATGGGCCGTCGGTTATGTAGGTCCTTCGGCGCACTCACGAATCCGAAAACTAGCACTACCGCGAGCACGACAACAGCAAGCAATGCCATCGCTAGTCCGATGCCAACGTTGCCGACGCGCGATACGCGAGATCTTTCGAAGCAGCGTGCCCCGCGCTCAGGCAACATCCGCGTGGAGCAATACGGCTAGTCACGTCAACCACCTCTGCGGATGCCTCCATTCCGTTGCTGCACCACACCGCATCATCCACACCGAAGCCGATAGATGCACATTGGCACGGCCGATCTGTAGCACTCTAGCGACAGCCTCCAACTACTGCTGCGCATCAAGCGTCCACTGCGCCGGCACCGGTGCGAGAAGCCGCGAAACGAACGACCGGGAAGTGGCGCGCATGAAGGGAGGTTGCTGAGCAAGCGGACCTCACGCAGATCGGTTGCCGGGCGAGCATTGCGACGTATCCTCATCCAAACCGAGAGCCTCAAGTGGAGATATGCTGGCGGACCACCACCAGCAGGGAGGGTTGTCTAGATTGGCCAGTTTCCGCGGTGCCACCGCTCGTCTAACTTCGACTAGTCGCACGGAGTTCGCACGATCAACTCGTGTGGGCGTATCCAGGAGCGCCGTGTGATTCGGTCGGCTGCGAAGGCGTTCCATCAACGCCAGAGGTTCGACCAACTCGGGTTAGACCGCTGGCGAGTAGATTCTGGCTCGGCGGACGCAGTCGTCGCGGCGGACCTCCACCGACGCGAGAGGATCTTCTTCTGGTGGCGGCTTGCGAAGGCCACTGTCAGGCTTCCCGCAACAGTTATCCGGACCGTCGCAAACCTCATACACCTTTCGATCGACTTGGACCGGCTTCACGCCGATCCTAGACGGAAGATGCGGGTCGGTCGTGGTTGTGTAGTGGACCGCGCAACCTGGCTAGTCAACGGTTCCAACATCGAGCTTGGCGACCACGTAAAGGTATCGACATTCTCAGCCCTCATTGCTGGGTACGACGCCAGTATCAAGATTGGCCACTACACAATCCTCGGCCCCGGGGTGTTCGTGGTAGCTGCCAATCACGGCATCGCGGATCGCCATATCCCTATCCGCTACCAGCCCTGGAAAGAACAGTCCGTCGTGATAGGTGACGATGTGTGGGTGGGCGCAAATGCCGTTATTCTGCCTGGAGCGACAATCGGCACAGGCTCGGTGATCGGTGCCGGAGCGGTGGTAACGGGTAATATTCCGCCAGGGTCGATTGTTCACCAAGACAACCAAACTCTCGTAGTGAGGCGACGGCCGTGAGCACATCCCTGCGAAACTGTGTATGTCCAGTTTGCGAGCTGGCGTTCACCGGTGCCGCTACGACCATACTTACGGACCGGCGAAAAGGCCTGCGGGGCAAATGGGAGATCGTCCATTGCGACAGATGTTCCGCACTGTTCCTCGATCCAATGCCCACGGACGCGGAGCTCACTGACTATTACGACGCCTACACCACCGAGAGCGAAGTAGTCCTAGAAACGGGCATCGGTAGCACGAAGCCCGCTCTGCGCAGGGCGTTTCATAAACTGTCCGGCGACGTCGACCCCCGCGACTTCGTCACCGTTCCCGACGGCGGTAAGGTTCTTGACTACGGGAGTGGCGGGGGAACCTACCTATCGTACTTCCACGCGCGTGGCGTCGAAATCGTTGGCGCGGAGATCTCTGAAGTCATGATCGCCGCGTGCACCGCGGCCGGTTTAGAGATGCGCCGTGTCGATAGTTTCGATGAGATCCCATTCCCTGACGGTGAATTCGATGTCGTGTACCTGATGCAGGTCTTCGAGCATCTCCGAGCCCCCCGGCGCTTCATGCGGGAACTCAGCCGGGTTCTGAAGCCAGGTGGCACCCTGTACCTAGCGCTTCCCAATGCATCCAGCGGTTGGCGACGAATCTTCGGCGAACGTTGGGTAAGTGGCTGGTTTGCTCCATTCCATCTAGTGCACTACACGCGGCACTCTCTGACCAAGTTAGCGGATGAGTTCGGATTGGTAGCGACAGACTCGTGGAGCAGCACGCCTGAATCATGGTTCCGGCTTAACTTGAAAGCGGCGCTTTATCGCGGCGATACTCGTGTCGAAAAACGACGCGGACTCGTAGACAGCCAGCCTGCAAGGCTGGCCCTGATGTGCATCCTTAGAGTACTCGAACTATTCATACGTGAGCGTGACTGCCTCACGATGAAATTTGTGAAGCGCTAGGACAACGCATGGCACGAATGTTTGCCTGGTGTAAGCGGCGTGCCCACGGCTGCACACTTAGCGCATCTAGGTCTGATCGAGCGAAGCTAGAGCGCAAGTATCTTGTCCGCGAACGGATCTCTACAGCGGAAGCCTTGAAAACACCGATGCTCGCGCCAAACAAGAGTCACGTTATGACACAGTGACAACCATGAATCGCTGCTTGGCCCTCCTCATGGCGCCGATGGTGCTCGTTTCGTGCAGTCATGAGCCTCCCGCCTATGAGTCGAAGTATGTACCGCCCACAACTTCAACGCTTCAGAACACGGAGCAGCCGGTTGAACCGACCCCTCAGAACGACGTTCTCCCTCCGGAGCCAATCGCGGCAACCTTCTTCGACTATTTCGATCGCCCTAATACGACCTACGGTCTCGGCGAAGGTTGGGATATGCGCGGACGCGATCCACGAATAGACCCAGACGCCAACAGTTTCCCACTGCCAGCCGCATCCGACGGTTACATCGCAGACGGTAACTTCACCTATACCGGCGGCAGCATGGTATACGCCGTCAGGCAGTTCGACGGCCCCGTCCGCAGCATCGGTGCCGAAGCGCGGTGGCGAAGTGTCGGGACCGGTACCGAAACCACGCTTGCGATGGGCATCACGGCCAACGACTTGGTGGTCGCAGATATGGTGCACTTTGTGGTGAACCGATCAAGTTGGAAGGTCACACTCCGTCGTGGTGCCGGTTCATTCGAGCCCGTGCTAGGCGGACGCTTTACCCCTATTCTTGAACTCGATCGCGACTATCGATTTGAAATCGAAGCAACAGATGCACGCATTACTGTGCGCGTCCCTGGAACAGAAGAAAGCAAGGATGTGCCTACTGCGGGCTTGGTCGGAGACCGCGCCTTCTGGGAGCAGTACCCAAACGGCACGCCAGCAGGCAACGTACTTGACGTCGACACGGTATGGGCGACCGTGGAGGGCCAGCCCCTGACCGTGTCGACCGACAATTAGCCGCAGCAGGGCGAAGAAGGGACTGCCCCGGGTTCAGTTGACTCGCTGATGTGCCCTGGGTTGCACGGAGTCGGTTTGCTTGACTTCTGGTCACGACGTCCACAAAGGAGCCGTGTCCGTGCCCAAGCGTTATCCCGAAGAGTTCCGTCGCAAGGTGCTCGACCTGGTGGCCGCTGGCCATCCGATCGCGCAGATCGCAGCGGATCTGAATATCAGCGACCAGACCATCTACGGCTGGCGAAAACAGGAACTTGAGGGGGACCCGTTTGGTGGTCCAGTCGCTATGCGACTTTCGGTTGGTGGGTCGTGGCCCAGTGTAGGGCAAACTCGGCAGGGGTGAGTTCGCCGTGGGCTGAGTGGGTGACTGTGTGGTCTCAGGACATGGGTAACGGATCGTCATCGGGACATGGTTACCGCTTCCGGGGGCGGTGAGCGTTGAAGTTGCGGATGGGTTTGGTCGACGTCCGCGCGTGCAGTGACAGCTCTTTGAAGCCGTCGAGGACGCGAAAGTGATGGTCTTCGACCACGACGGTAACGATCATGCCGGCGTGTGTTCGTCCCACTCGAAGGCGCTGTCCAGCGACCATCACGACTCCGTCTTTGGGGACTCGCCGCTGGACGCTCTGCGGGCCGGCTGGTGGCGGTGAGGGCAGCGCTGTAGTCGCCGGCCGGGCGCCTCTGATGTCTCGCATCTCGTTGACAAAGAACGGGTTTGAGAGCGTCTTAAGTAGCATGTTGCCCGCTGAGGCGTGGATGAGGCCGACGTCGAATCGCAGCGTCACCCGAGTTCCGGCGACACCGGTGCCCAACGCCAGCTCTCGACCGCGGACGACAACGATGCCGTCACGGTCGGCGGTGCGCTCGATTTCGACCGCCCTCGATCCTCCACTGGAGCGACTGTCGGGTGGCGTGGACCCGGCGGGGTCAGGTCGTCCGACTCGAACTCCGCGCAGTGACAGCCGTTCCAGGTCGGCGTTGGTTACTCGCGACGGGACGGTCTTGATGACCTCGTCGGCGAGCAGGATGTGGATGCTGGTTAGGTGGATCCACAGCGTCACCGTTAGCCCGGCGTAGTTCTTTCCGACCCAGAGCTGCTGCAGGCCCGCGATCACCACGACGCCCGACGGTGGCACCCGTGCCTCCATTTCGATCGGCAGCGGCCCACTGGCGACGTTCGGCGGTGCTATCCGCCGAATGGGGCTCGCCGGCTCATCGGGGCGGCCGATCTCAACGGCTGGGTGAAGTTCTGGATCGGCGAGTCGGCTGCGGAACAAACTCGCTGGCGTAGCCATGTCCAGCGATTGGTGGGGCCGCACGGTGTTGTAGGCGTGGACCCATTCGTCGATGGCTGCCTGGGCGGCTTTGATCGACTCGAATGCGCCTGTCTCGTCGAGAAGTTCGCGTCGCAGCGTCTTGTGGAAGCGTTCGATCTTGCCGGTGGTCGTGGGAGAGTGGCGTTTGGTCAATCGGGTGGTGATGCCGTTGTCGCGGCAGATCCGTTCGAAGAGGACCTCGACCGGTAATGGCCTGGTGAACTTGCCGGTGAACTGCTTGCCGTTGTCGGTGAGCACCTCGAACGGTGCACCCCAACGGGCGATGGCGGCCAAGAAAGCATCGCACACCGCGGGACCAGACGGCACCGGCAAAACGGTGGCAGCCACGACGAAGCGTGAATGGTCGTCGATGGCGGTGAGCATCTTGTGCTCGCGCCCGTTGACTAGGAACACCCCGCCGACGATGTCGAGCTGCCACAGGTGCATCGGTGCTTCGCGTGCCCACCGTCTGTAGACTCGTTTATGTTGCTGCTCTTGGCCATTAACCAAACCATTGCGCACCAGGACGCGGTGAGTCGTGGATCGCGACGGGGCTTGTTCGCCAATCTCCAGCGTCAATTCGTAGGCGATGCGCCGGGCTCCCCAGCGTCGATGGTGGCGGCGCATTTCGCAGATCAACGCTTCAACATCGGGAGAGATCCGGCCCAGGCTGCAATGCGGGCGACGCGACTGATCGGCCAAACCGTCCAGGCCGCCGGCCTCATAGCGTTTACGCCATGCCGCGACAGTCTGACGTGTCACGCCGAACCGCTGGGCCACCTCACCAACGGGCGCCCCGTCTTTGACTTCAGTGACAGCGCGCAGACGGATCTCGACCGTGACACGCGCGGCAACATCGGAATCAGTCTCAGGAACGTTTGGATTGACCACGACGACACCGTGGCAGGCGCGGGTTGCCCGTCAACGATGTCCCGATGACGAACGGTCAAAGATGTCCTGAACCCATACAGGTCATGGGGCCGGTTAGCGTTGTAATCGCGGCCCCAGTCCTCGATGATCACCCTAGCCTCCAGCAGCGAATCGAAGCGCCACGAGTTGAGTAGTTCATCGCGGAGCCGGCCGTTGAATGATTCGATGAAGGCGTTCTGCCACGGCGAGCCGGGATCGATGAAAAGTGAACCGGCACTGTGGAATCGACACCAATCTCTGACGGCGTATGCCACGAACTCGGGGCCGTTATCGAAGCGCACATAGTGCGGTGCCCCGTGGATGAGGGCCAGCCGATCGAGCACGGCGACGACACCGTCGGCGTTGATGGATCGGTCGACTGCGATGGCCAGGGCTTCCCGGGTGAATTCGTCGATGACGTTGAGCATCTTGATGGTGCGGCCGTCGGCGGTGGTGTCGAACTGGAAGTCCATCGCCCAGATGACATTCGGACGGATCGGTGACATCGCCCCCACGGCCACCCCGATGCCGGTCAGCCGCTTCTTGCGGCGGCGCTGCGGGACCCGCAGGCCCTCTTCGCGCCAGAGCCGGCGGATGCGCATGTTGTTGGCCTGCCAACCCGCGCGGCGGGCCATCTTGGCAGCGCGGCGCCACCCCCAGCGAGGCCGGTCGACCGAGAACCGGCGCAGCCAGGCCCGCAGCTCGCCCTCCTCGGTGGTGACCGGTGATGGCCTCAGGAGCGGTGCAGACCGACCACCGTGCAGGCGCGGCGCTGCGACACCCCGAACCGCTCACGCAGCATGGTCGCTGCGCGGCGTTTGCGGTTCGGGGTCAGAAGTTTCCCGCCCCGATCTCCTTGAGCATGTCGATGTCGAGGGCCTGATTGGCCACCAGCTTCTTCAGGCGCGCGTTCTCGGCCTCGAGCTCCTTGAGCCGCTTGGCGTCGTTGGCCTTCATGCCGCCGTACTGGGCCACCCAGCGATGCCACGTCGATTCGGCGATCTCCAGATGCCGGCACACCTCGGCCAGCTCCTGGCCCGAGGCGAGGAGCTTGTTGCCCTCGGTGAGCTTGCGGATGATCTGATCCGGCGTATGCCGCCGGCGCTTGTTCGATGCCATGTCGTTGGTGATTCTTCCTGCCCGGACACTCGGGCAACAGAGTCCCACAACGACTGGACCACTACAGGGGGCTCACCTCACCGAGACAGGTAGCCGACCGCGCGGCGCATCACCTCGGCCTCTTGCTCGAGGAGTTTGATCCGTTTGTGTGCTTCGCGTAGCTGCGCGGCCATGTCGTCAGCATTGGCCGGTAACGCGGGCTGGCCGCGGCCATCATCACGGTCGGCGATCTTGAGCCAGCGATGCAGGCAGGCCTCCGAGATGCCGAAGTCCTTCGCGATCTGGCGCCGCGGCGCCTCACCCTTGCGGGCCAGCGCGATGACGTCGGCACGGAACTCGGCAAGAAACGGTGTCGGCACTTGCTTTACGCAGTACTAGGCGTGTCCTAAAGACGTGGGCAGCAGCCTCCGGCACGATAAACCTACAGATTGCACGCTCCCACGCGCTCACGGATGTGCATGCCTGCATCAATTGTGTCGAAGGCTCGTAGCTGAAGTCAGGGTCGAGTAGCGCACCGACGCTATTGCCCGCCGGCCCAGACAGAGTCGGCATCGAACACTGTGCCGGCGGGAGAGCTGTTCGGGTACTGCTCCCAGAAGGCACGATCGCCAGTTAAGCCATTTGTGGAAACGTCCTTCGACACCGTCAAGCCCGGGACTCGTACAGTCACAGAGTCATTGTTCGCTTCAAACTCAAACTGGTACTCACGGCCAAGCTCCAAAGCGGGCGAAAAACGCCCGTTCAGAACAGGTTCGAACTCTCCGCCGCCGCGCCGTAGCGTAAGGTCCCAGCTAGCGCGAGTCGCCGTAAAGTGAACCATATCGGTGATCAACTGCTCATTCGGTGTAATGGCCATCGCCATTGTAGTTTCCGCCCCGTCACCGACGTACCTCCAGCGCCCCTCAATACCCATCCTTCGGACGGTGCCTTGGAACTGTCGCGCCGCATAGACCACGCTGTTTCCTGCGTACGAATATCTGCCGCCCTTTATAAACCCATCAGCCGCCGACGGAAGAGGAAACGTCTCCTCGTAAGGACCACGGAGGTCCCAGCCTTCGCCAAGCCCAAGGTCGGTGTTTGTTCGGTTGAATGTATCGATGAACGGCAACTCAGTCTGTTCCGCACTACATGCTACGAGGGTAACCACCAGTGCAACAGCTAGAGCCAAACGGCTTCTCACGCTCGTAACTGTGTCATACACGCTGCCCTGAGCCACTACACCGCTTCGCATAGCTCAGTTCCGCGCCGTGTTCCAGCGACTTGTCACCACGAGTCGTGCATGTGCGACTTCCTCGATCACCCGCTCAAACGAGGAGATGGCAGCATCCGCAGCTAGTGACTCCCTGCAGTACTTTTTGCCTGCGGCGCCGCACTCTAGACCGCGTTCAGTGTCCTGCGACAGATTCAGCGCCGCTTCTAGTAGTGCCGTCGAGTCCCCCGCTGGCACTACTACGCCAGCTTTAGCCACCTCGATCTCGCTGGCTGTAATGCCTCTCGGGTCGGTCGCGGCAACTATAGGTCGCCCAGCGTGGAAGTATGACGTGAGTTTGCTTGGCACTGCCATATTCGCCACACCCGGCAGTTCATTGACTAACAGAACATCTGCTGCTGCGAGCGCGAACCGATAGTCGTTGTCTTCAAGCGGATCTATGAACTCGATTCGTTCAATCCCTTGCGCGAGCGTCTCAAGCCGCGCCCGCTCGCCGCCGTCGCCAACAAGCACAAACCGGATCCGAGCTTGGCGTTGGTCGGCCAGCCTCGCCGCCTCTACAACATTCTCAAGCCCTTGCTTTGCGCCCATATTGCCCGTGTGCACCGCCAGCGCAACATCATTCGCCCATCCCAACGCGCTCCGCCCTGCTTGCTTCGAGATCTCCGGCGACGGCTTGAGATGCGTCCAGTTCCGGATCACCACAATGCGTTCACGGCTCACCCCGAGATGACTGGCAATATACTGTTCAAACCTCGGATGAATCACTATGACCCGGTCGGCGGAACGCAGCACAAATCGCTCTACACACTTCGTTACATGTGACGAAATGCCCCGCCCCTCTTTGGTCTCCGACATCCCAAGTGTATAAATATCCTGCATCCACACGACGAGACCTGGCCGTGATCGCGGCGGGGTAGCCCTCAATCGCAACGCAGCTACAGCAGTGGCAAACAGCGCAGGCGAGACAGCAACAACGACCTCTGCCCTAGCCAGCTTGTCGAATGCCAAACGCAGACCAAAGCTGATCTCCGAGAGCAGTCTTCGCAATCCGCGAGGAGGTCTCGGGATGAAATGCCGACACCTACGCACCGTAACGCCGTCGATACTCTCGAGGCATCTCCACTGCCCGTAGCCAGCACGGATCGTCCACTCAGGATAGTGAGGATGCGCTACATGTGCCGTGACGGTTTTGCCCAGAGCACAAAGGCCAGCTGCCAACGCCCCCACGTATGGGGCGTTACCGGTGACCTCAGGCGGGTAGTGCATGCTGAGAATCGAGATTTGAAGTCCAGGCATCCGATGTCACTACCAGTTTCTTGATGATGTGGCCGAACCGAACCCGCATCGGGCATATCGCCCAATCAGCAAATACATTGCACCACGAGATAACTGGTCGAGCCACTCAGCTACCTCACCGTAGCGGCTATCGGACACGACGAGCACTACAACAGGGAAGATATACGCATTCGATCGGCTGGCTACTTTTCGCGATACAACACCACTGCACGGAAAGTCCGGATAATGATCTTGATATCGAGCCACAACGACCAGTTCTCGATATAGAAGTTGTCATACCGGCAGCGATCGGCAATCGACGTATCTCCCTTGAGCCCGCTCACCTGAGCAAAGCCCGTGAGCCCCACCTGAACTCGGTGCCGATGCGCGTACCGGTCGAACTGGGTTGAGAACTGCTCTACAAAGTGCGGCCGCTCCGGCCGCGGGCCCACCACCGTCATATCGCCGCGGAAGATGTTCCACAGCTGTGGCAGTTCGTCAATCGAGGTCTTGCGCAGGAACTTGCCCACCGGTCCAACCCTATTGTCGGCAGCGACGTTCCACTGGGTCTGCGACTCACTCTCGGTCGCCGGCTTCATCGACCGGAACTTCAGCACCTCGAACGGCCTGCCGTCACGCCCCACCCGCACCTGGCGGAAAATGACACCAGGCCCGCCCTCCAGACGCACCGCTAATGCCGCTACGGCAAGCACCGGCGACAACAGAATCAGCGCCGCGCCCGACGAGACAACGTCGAAGACCCGTTTGATAATTCGCGCCGGTCCCCGCAGATTGGGATTGCGAATCCGCATGATCGGAATCGAGCCGATGTGATCGGCCTGCCCGGTCAGCGTATGGAAATGATGCAGGCGAGGTACGACCAGTAATTCCGCGGTCAAACCCACCTCGGTACGCACCACATCGATCAGAGAACGCTCTTCGAAGTCGCCGTCGGCGACCAAGATCGTGTCAGCACCGGTGGTGATCAGCGCCATGTCCAGGTCGGCGAGCCGGCCGAGCTGCGGCAGTATCTGAGAGGCTGGGGCACCCGGAGCGTCATCGACGAACCCCACTGGGACAAGCCCGTATTCGCGATGCTCTTTCAGGGTTTTGGCCAGCTCGGTTGCGGTCACGCCGCCGCCGATCAACACTGTGTGGTGCTTGGCGATCCCGCGCTTACGGGCCGAGGCCACCATTCGACTGGTCAGCAGACGCCCCACGATCACGAGAGCGACGGCTTGGCAGGCGGTTTCGAAGAAAACCAGCACATTCGTCTTGGAGTGCAGATACAGGACGATAGCCGACACTGCCGCTACTGCAGCCAACAGTCGCGTGATGATCGACGGGAGCTCATCCATCACGCTCTGATGCAGAGGCGCGACGTACCGCGCGCCACCACTGAGCAAGAGCGTTCCCAGAATGGCGAACGTGAAAATCGTCGTTGGTTGTGGAGGCCGCCACAACATCGGCGCCATCATCATCAGGAAGTCAACCGCGGGAACGACCATCCAGGCACGTACCCGGCTAAGCCGGCGCATCGCGAACGTGCTGGGGGTGCGTGACGACGTCGCCGGCGCAGGCGTGTCACGTCGTTGGATCGTCTGCGAATTCGGCAGTGGCCCGCCCACCAACCGCTCAGCCACCTCTTCAACGGCACCGGCGCGGTTCGAAGTGCCGCGTTCGACGTTGTCGGCCGACCTCACAGCGGCACTCGGCACGGGATCGGTGACTGTCACAGATTTCCGCCTGTCATGCACGACAGATTATTTACGACCACGTCAGTCGGCAAATCTGTGACCTGCGCCACAGTTACTGCGGTTCCGGCGACCGAAGCTCCCCTGCTTCGACCCCCAGATGAGCACTTGCGCACTAACCCCATCTGCATACTTCCCCCCACGTAACTCGCTCCGCATTTGCCAGATCGGAACTGGCGCCTAGATTAACCCGTCCGGCCGCCCCTGTCGCGGCTTGTGGTCACAAGTCGGCGCGCGGATTACCCTGAGCAGCGATGTTAGTGGCTAGGACTCCTGATTTACAGCTGGATCTCAGATTTTTCCCAGAATTCACGCGAATTGGACGGCGACGACTACTCTGACCGTCTGAAACCCCAGCTAGGCCGATACTTTGGCTCAAGTACGCCGAACGGGCGACTTGCCATCACTGACGGACAAAAAGATCTGGAGCGCCGGAATGGAACAACCACTCGAATCGTTGCTGACGAAAGCAACTCGGGTGCAGTTCGTCGTTCGCCGCGCAACCCGGCCGAGCCGTCAACGCCGCAGTGAGCCTTCATAGCTAACTCATAGAGACAATCTGCGGCAAACTTTTCCAGTACCGATCGACAGTCGTGGCGAACTGTCAAGATCATCTCGATTCGCCAAGACAGCGGGACCCGGTCCCGCCACGGATCCGAGCGGTTGGCGGCGGGTTGCTGTACCCGCCGGTAGCTGCACCACCAGTCCGCGCGACATCGCTTAGCAACCATTTGCTACACACGACGCCTCAAACGTCTCGCACGTTCCCGGGTGGCGACCCCATCAGTTCAACGCCGATACTGAATCCGACACCGTTTGCCATAGCTATCGAGGCCCCTAGGTTCCGGCAGCCAGAACAAGGAGCGAAACGCTGCATCTGCTATTCGTGTGCACCGGCAACATCTGCCGGTCACCCAGCGCAGAACGCCTCACGGCCGCATGGGCGGCCACCCAACACATCGCCGGTCTGACTCTGACTACATCAAGTGCCGGCACCCGCGCCGTCATCGGCCATCCGATCCACCCCGAAGCCGAGCGTGTTCTGCTGACCCTTGGCGGCGACGCGACGAATTTTGCTGCCAGACAGCTGACCCCGAAGATCGCGGCGACCGCCGACCTTGTGCTGACCATGACTCGTGCGCATCGCGACACGGTCTTGGAACACGCGCCCCAGAAGCTGAACCGCACCTTCACGTTGTCGGAGGCAGCGCTATTGGTAGGACAGTTGGGCGCCCGTGAAATTGGCGACCTCGCAAATTTACGGCCACACCTCGGTGCCGACGCCACGCTCGATATCGCCGACCCCATCGGACACGGCCCCGAGGTTTTCGACGCCGTCGGAGCGCACATTGCCGCGTTGCTGCCACCTGTGCTCGAACTCTGCCGGCCTCGATGAGGCCGTTGGCCCGGTCCCAACTGCGCGGCCCGGCACGATCGCGGACAGTGTCTTGGCTCACCGTGCTGGCCAAAGCAGCACTCATTTACACCGTGATCGCCCTGGCGGTCCGCACCCTGCCACTATTCGACCTTCTCGGGCTGGTGGTGGCGGTCAGCTTTCCGTACGTTGTGATACCCGCCGCGGCGGCGCTGATGGTCCTGCTGATCGGCCGCCGCTGGCTGCTGACGTGCGCAGCGGCTCTTATTCTGATTCTGGTGATCGCTGCGCAGGCGCCCTGGTATTACGGTCGGCAACAGCTGCCCAACGAGCCGCACACCAGCATTCGTGTGCTGTCGTCCAACCTGCGCCTCGGCCAGGTCAGTACCGATGCCTTCGTCGACATCGCGACCGGCTCCGCCGATGTCATCACAGTGTCCGAGTTGACGGCAGCTGCCGCCGAACGGCTTCAGGCCGGCCTGGCCGACGACTTCCCGTATGCGGCGCTGATCCCCATGCCGGGTGCCGCCGGGATCGGCCTGTGGAGCCGGTTCCCCTTCGAGTCTGTGCATGATTCGAACCATGGCAATGCGCACGTGGCGGCTCAGATCCGCGTTCCCGGCGTCCGCCACGACCCCGTAGTCGCCAGCGTCCACCTCATGTCCCCGATCGCGGCCGGCGGGAACACCTTCGACGGCTGGCATGACAGCGTCGAGGCCACGCACCAGGGACTCGTCGACTACACCGGGCTGGCCGGCCCGGGCGCCGTGATCGTCGCCGGCGATTTCAACAGTACCGTCGACATGCGCCAGTTCCGGGACTTACTCGACATCGGCTATCAGGATGCCGTCGAGCAGACCGGTGCGGGATTCCTGCCCACCTACTCCCCGCATCGTTGGATTCCGCCGGTGCTGGCCATCGACCATGTGCTGACCCGCAATGCGCGAGCGACCGCCATCAGCACCGTGCGGATCCCGGGAACCGACCACCGGGCGTTGCTCGCCACGGTCGCGGTTCCCCGCGACCCGCCCGCAAGATGACCGGCCGTGTCAACGGTCATCTGAAACTGCCCATGGGCGGACAGGTGCACTGCCCGTAGGGTTTGCAGCGCCTGCTGGGTCGGCAGCGGGATCGAGGACGCGCCCGGGTCCTACGCCTCGAAGGTTTTGCCGGTGGGGAAGCCGGCTGCTTTGCGGCGGGTGGCCAGCATGGAGCGCGCCCGGCCGGCGGTCTCTGTGACCTTCCCCCGAGACCGTGGAGGCATCAACAATAGGGATTGAGATGCCAGAGAAACGGAAGAAGTACGACCGGGCATTCTGTGAGGGTGCGGTGCGGATCGCGCACGAGACGGGTAAGCAGATCGCTCGGGAGTTGGGGCAGTCAGTCGCCGATAATAGGCTCCAAAAGTTGAGCCGAGTCAACGAGTACACCCTGCACATCCTCTTCGTGTGCACCGGAAACATCTGCCGGTCACCCATCGCAGAGCGACTGTCCACGACTTACAGCATCGCTCAGGGAGCCCCGGACCTCATCGCGACTAGTGCCGGGACTCGTGCCGTGATCGGGCATCCGGTCCATCCACATGCCGAGCAGGTGCTACGCGACTTAGGCGGAAACCCAGCGGAATTTGCTGCCAGGCAACTGACCGGGAAGATTGCGTCTAATTCGGATCTGATCCTGACCATGACTCGTGAGCACCGGGACGCGGGCCTCGATCTCGCCCCGCACAGGCTGAATCGCACCTTCACACTGATCGAAGCATCCCTGTTGGTCACCGACCTTGGTGCGCACACGGTTGCAGATCTCGCTAATCTGCGACCCCATCTGGAGCCCGATCGGACGATAGATATCGCCGATCCCATCGGCCAGAGCCCAGAGGTTTTCGCCGCCGTCGGCAGGCAGATCGCCGATCTGCTACCGCCGATCATCGACCTTTGCCGCGGCTGATGGCACGGCGCACCCGGGACCGTCGACGCGGCCCGCCGTGGTCCCGCGCGGTATCCGCGATTGTCTCAATAGCCTGCGCCGTGGTGATTTACGCCACCGTTGCGCTGGTAGTACGGACCCTTCCGCTGCCGAATCTGCCCGCGCTACTGGTCGCGGCCAGCCAACCGTACGTCGCACCACTGCTCCTGCTGGCGCTGATCACACTCGCCTTGGGCCGCCGCCCGCTACTCGCCGTTCTCACTGCCGTCGTACTGACCGTCTCGCTGGCCATGCAACTCCCCTGGGGCGGCAGATCCGGCACTGATATCGGCACGCACCTCGAGCTCCACGTGCTCGAATCGAATCTGCGTCATGGCCACGCGGATGCCGCTTTCCTCACAGCACTGGCAGAAAGCAGCGCCGATATCGTGATGTCTCCGAACTGACCAGCGAGGCGGCCAATGCGCTCGATCAGGCCGGCATCGACCGGGCCTTCCCCTACTCGGAACTGGTGCCGCGCCCCGAATCCGGCGGGATCGGACTGTGGAGCCGATACCCACTATCCCGGCTGCCGCCATCAAAATACGGCAACCACTTCATGACCGCCAGAGTGCGCATCCCCGGGCTTCAACATGACCCGTTGATCTCCAGCGTCCACCTGATGTCCCCGATAGCCGGCGGCAGAAACACCTTCGACGGCTGGGAGACCAGCATCACGGCGGCCAAGGCGGAGTTCATCGACTACGCCCAGAAAGCCGGGTCGGCCGCAGTCATCATCGCCGGCGATTTCAACAGCACCATCGACATGCGTCAGTTCCGCGACCTGCTCCGCATCGGCTATCAGGACGCCGCCCGCCAGACCGGAGTCGGTTTCACACCGAGCTACTCCCCCAACCGCTTCATCCCGTCGTTGATCGCCATCGACCACGTGCTGACCCGCAATGCGACGGCCACCTCGATCCACACCGTCACCGTCCCCGGCAGCGACCATCGCGCACTGGTGGCCACCATCGCGATCCCAACGGACCCGTCAGCGCCCTGAGGGTGACCTGCGCAATACGCCGAGCACCGCGCCCACGAACCCGCTCTGCCGGAAGCGCTCACACTCCCCCGGCGCACACAGCGCACAGTCGCTTCCGGGGCGATAGTGCTGGTGCGCGGAGCGCTGATGCCCGCATCGACAGGTTCTGCCACTCACGGGCCAGATAGTAGTTGCTCGGGCGGCCCAGTTCCTGTGGGTTCGCCGAGACCCCATGGCACGCGGCGCGTCGCTCACCGGGCTCCGGAGTGCCCGACTGCCTGCTTACGTTCGGTGCGCCGCTCCTCGCCGCGCACACCCGAACTGGCTGAACCCGCTGCCGCAGTGGGCTTCTCACCTCGCAGGCCCGCCCGACGGTCAGCCTTGGAGTCAGCGCCGGCACCGTTGCGCACACTGCGCGGCGCATCCCGCTTCTGCTCATTGGGTGAGCGCACACCGCTACTGCCCGAGTTCCCGGTCCCCGATTCGTCGGCCTCCGCGGATTCGTCTGCTGCGGTGTCCGACTTCACGGTCTTCTCCCCGTCGGCATCGTCGGATGAGCGATCATCCTCGTCGGAGTCCTTTGACGCGGCGTCTTCCGTGGAGGTGTCGTCCGTGGACGCATCTTCCTTCGACGTGCTGTCATCCGTGGACTCCGTCGCCGACTCCGACTGCGTGTCAGTCGATTCCTCCGATGATTCGTCGGTCGACTCGGGCGCTTCGGCCGTGTCACCGGCGGCACCGTCTTCCGCCTCGGCCCCCTCGCCATCGGCCTGGTGGGCCGAATCCTCTTCGGAGACTTGATCAGCGCCCTTCTCGTCACTGTCCTCGACGGCGTCCTGCGTACCGTCCTCGTCGGCGCTTTCCTCGCCCGCGGCATCCTGACCGGCCTTGCGAACCGTGGTCACCGACCGGACACCGCCTTGGGCGTCGGCATCCGCCGTGGCAGCCGTGCCGTCATCATTGCCCGCGGCCCGCCCATCCTCGGCCCCATCGGCGTCTAGTGCTCGTACGGCAAGGTCGGCCCCCGCGGTCCGAACGGTCCGCGCCGATGCCGGCTGCGAACTGCCGCCGAAGATCCCGCCGATCAGGTTGGAGATCAACACTCCCACCGCATTGAACAGAGTCGGCACGAAGTTGAGCAGGCTGCTCACCGCCTGCTGCAACGACTGCAGCAGCGCCGCAATCGGATTCGACGGGAAAGCCGGCGTTCCCGGACCCGGACCGGGCCCTGGATTGGTCGGATCGGAGAAGTATTCGATCAGCTCCTTGACGACCTCGGCGGCCGGTTTCAACGACCCATCCGGCCGGAAGATACCCAGGTGCGCCTCATCGTCATTACCCGTAAGGTCCACCCGGTCCTGGCTGGTGTAGATGAAAATCGGTCCGGCACCCTCGGCGGTCTGCCAGTACTCGATGAGGTCGCGGATGAAAGCCGCCTGCGTTTCCTCCGAAACACGGTTCGTCGGCACCCCGTACTCCGAGATCCAGATCTTGAGCTGTTCCTGGCCATCCTCAAGATGGGCATCCATCATCTCGCGGATCCGGTTCAGCTGATACAACGGCATGCCTTCACGCCACGGCAGACTGTCGCCCTGAGAGAACTTCCACTCGTAGTTGTACGGATGGAAAGACATCGCATCGAAGTAGCCGTGTGCACCGGCCGCATACATGCGTCGCACGAAATCAACCGGGTTCATGGTGTAGTCACCCCACGTCAACCCAGCGCCGATCACCCCGCCGACAACGGTGATCTCTGAACCGATTTGGGCTTGCGCCTCCTTCAGCGCGGTGTAGGTGACCTTGAGCATCTCGGTGTACGCCTCCGGCGACAGCGGGCTCAGGTATTGCGCCGCGTTGGGCTCGTTCCACACCTCATACGCCGAGATCTTGTCGCCGTAGCGCAACGCGACCGCCTTCGCGAAGTTCGCGAACCGGTTGATATCGGCCGGCATCCCGTTGATCGGTGTGCCGTTGGTCGCCCATATCGGTGTCGAGTTGAGCACCCCGAGGATGCCCATGCCGCGCTCGGCAGCGGCGTTGACCACGGCGTCCAACTGACCCCACCGCGGCGCTCCCAGGCCGAACGGAGTGTCCGGATGCAGGGGTTGCACACCTGCCCACGGCACCATGATGCGCACGTTCGTCACGCCCAGTGACTCCATGAGATCCAGCCGCGCGTTGATCTGCTCCAAGGTGCCCTGCAGGTAGAGCTCCGAATCGGCAATACCGATGGTGTTCGGTTCCTCCGGAATTTGCGCAACGTGCGCCACTTCGTACGACACATGCCTCGTTGTAGGGATTGTCCGAGGAACCGCCATTGCAGCAAATAAAGCCGCAGCAATAAATGCCACAGCAATCTTAATTGCGACATGTACAGACATCGGAAAACCTGAGATACCCATGATGATCCCCACATTTGACGTGCTAGTTCATCGATTTATCCTGCATCTGATTGGAAGCTACACAATTATTCAGCAAATTGCACTGGCCAAGTTTATCGACTCGCAGAGGCGCGCATGATTCCGCATTCGCATGCATTCTCAGAAAACTATTGACGAGTTTGTCAATTGAACTGAATTGGTGGAGGCCCCGATATTCGGCAAACCTTTGCGCATACGGCCGGCCGAGCCCGGTGGCACACCATCTGCATCGCGGACAGCCACCGGCCCCGCGCACCGGACCACCGGTGCAGATTCAGCGAATATCCGGTCCACCGCCAGGCCAGCACAATATGTGGTACGTCGCTCGCACAGGGAACATGACCTATGTACGCCCTCACCTGAGAATCCTCTTGGCTAACTTGCGTGGAAACGCCGAAACCCCGCGACGATGCGCGGGGTTTCGGGTTGCTTCAGGTCAGGACTACACCTGATCCTCCGGTGACACGGTCAGATCAGGACTACGCCTGCTCGTCCGCGGTGAAGTTGCGGGTGACCGACGGATCGACCGGGATGCCCGGGCCGGTGGTGGTCGAGACGGTGACCTTCTTCAGGTACCGGCCCTTCGACGACGACGGCTTGGCGCGCAGCACCTCGTCGAGCGCCGCACCGTAGTTCTCGGCCAGCTTCTCGGCGTCGAAGGACGCCTTGCCGATGACGAAGTGCAGGTTGGACTGCTTGTCGACGCGGAAGTTGATCTTGCCGCCCTTGATGTCCTGCACAGCCTTGGCCACATCGGCGGTGACGGTGCCGGTCTTCGGGTTGGGCATCAGGCCACGCGGGCCCAGCACGCGGGCGATCCGACCGACCTTGGCCATCTGATCGGGCGTCGCGATGGCGGCGTCGAAGTCCAGGAACCCGCCCTGGATCTTCTCGATCAGGTCATCGCTGCCGACGATATCGGCGCCGGCAGCGGTAGCCTGCTCGGCCTTCTCACCCACGGCGAACACCGCGACGCGCGCGGTCTTACCGGTCCCGTGCGGCAGGTTGACGGTGCCACGCACCATCTGGTCCGCCTTGCGCGGATCGACGCCCAGCCGGATCGCCACCTCAACGGTCGCATCCTGCTTCTTCGACGACGTGTCCTTGGCCAGGCGGGCGGCCTGCAACGGGGTGTAGAGATTGTCGCGGTCCACCTTTTCGGCGGCCTCGCGATAGGCCTTGCTGCTCTTGCTCATTGGTGTCTCCAGTTCAGAGTGTGTGGTTGGCGGGCCGAAGCGGGCCCTCCCACGAATTGCTTGTGGTTGGTCGAACTACTTGACCGTGATGCCCATGGAGCGGGCGGTGCCGGCGATGATCTTCGCCGCGGCGTCGATGTCGTTGGCGTTGAGATCTTCCTTCTTGGTCTCGGCGATCTCACGCACCTGATCCCAGCTGATCTCCGCGACCTTGGTGGTGTGCGGGGTGCCGGAACCCTTCTGGATGCCCGCTGCCTTGAGCAGCAGCTTGGCGGCCGGCGGGGTCTTCAGCGCGAAGGTGAAGCTGCGGTCTTCGTAAACCGTGATCTCCACCGGGATGACGTTGCCGCGCTGGGACTCCGTCGCGGCGTTGTACGCCTTGCAGAATTCCATGATGTTGACGCCGTGCTGACCGAGCGCCGGACCCACGGGCGGGGCAGGGTTGGCCTGCCCGGCCTGGATCTGGAGCTTGATGAGCCCGGTGACCTTCTTCTTCGGGGCCATGCTCTGGTTTTTCCTTCTCTCTTGGGCCCGGCCGATATCCGGACCCGAAAACTAAATCTTGGCGACCTGCGTGAACGTCAGCTCGACCGGCGTCTCGCGACCGAAGATCGACACCAACACCTTGAGCTTCTGCTGCTCGGCGTTGACCTCGCTGATCGACGCGGGCAGCGTCGCGAACGGGCCGTCCATGACGGTGACCGACTCGCCGACCTCGAAGTCGACCAGGATCTCCGGACGTTCCAGCGTCGCCTCGCTGGACGCCGCCGCAGCGGCGGTGGTCTTGGCGGTGGCCTTCTTGGCCGCGGCCGGCGGCAGCAGGAACTTCACCACATCGTCGAGTGTCAGCGGCGACGGCTTGGACGTCGCACCCACGAACCCGGTGACACCCGGGGTGTTGCGCACCGCGCTCCACGACTCGTCGGTCAGATCCATCCGGACCAGGATGTAGCCCGGCAGCACCTTGCGGTTGACCTGCTTGCGCTGGCCGTTCTTGATCTCGGTGACCTCTTCGGTGGGCACCTCGACCTGGAAGATGTAGTCGCCGACGTCCAAGTTCTGTACGCGGGTCTCGAGGTTGGCCTTCACCTTGTTCTCGTAACCGGCGTACGAGTGGATGACGTACCAGTTGCCCGGGCGGGTGCGCAGGTCCTTCTTCAGCGCCGTCGCCGGATCGACGTCCTCGTCGACAGCCTCGGCCTCGGGAGCCTCAGCCGCGGGAGCCTCATCGGCCTCCGGAGATGCGGCGGTTTCGTCGATCACGTCGACGGTGGCTTCACCCTCGGTCGTATCGGCGTCGAACGTATCGTCGCCGTCGAAGCTAGTCACGGTTGTCAGTCCTCTCTCATACTTCCGGGTCAGCCGAAGATAATTCCCACGAGCTTCACGAGCCCGAGATCGGCCAATCCGATCAGCGTCACCATGAACGCCAGGAACACCAGGACCACGGTCGTATAGGTGACCATCTGCTTACGGTTCGGCCAGATGACCTTCCGCAGTTCGGCGACGACCTGCTTCAGGTAGTTCCAGACGAAGGCGAACGGATTGACCCGCGAGCCCTCGGCCTTGGCGGGCTTGACCGCCTTGGTGCGCTTGGTCGCCTTCTCGTCGGAGTCGGCGTCGTCCGCGGTGTCGGTATCCGTGGCCGCCGTGTCACCGGCGGTGTCCTCGTCCTCGTCGATGACGCCCACGGCCGAGCGTCGCGTCCGCTTTCCGGAGGGACGCAGCGGGCGGGCTGCGGCGGCAGCCGGGCCGACCTTCTCGCCGCCCTCGGGCCCTTCGTCTGCTGAAGGCCCCAGTGCCGGCTTGTCGTCGCTCACCGCATGCCTTTCGTCTGGATTACGTGTGGTCACCTTCCAGTGTCCACACTTGTCGAGTATTCAGTTGAGCAGGGGCGACAGGACTTGAACCTGCAACCTGCGGTTTTGGAGACCGCTGCTCTGCCAATTGAGCTACGCCCCTTCGTTCAGGGCCTCACACAGTTGCGCGCTCTCCGATCGGCCGATTTCCGAACCGACGGACAGCGCGCTGTAGTGGGAAAACCCCGAGGACCGAGTGTACAACGGCCCAAGTGCTACTTACTAATCCCCTGTCGCTGCGCTCCGCCCGAAAACTAATCCGCGCCTGCCGCCGACCGAATCACCTGGCCGGATTCCCGGTCGTACTTCACCGACACCGAGTTGTCACCCTCGTGACCCATCAGCGTGGTGTACGCCTCCATGACCACCGCGCCGTTCTCGTCGTGCAGGATGTTGCGCGTCACGACGATGTCGGCGTTGAACCGGTTGTCGACCGACATGACCTCCAGCTCGGCGTTCAGATGATCACCGACCTTGATCGGCTGGTGATACACGAATCGCTGGTCGACCTGGATGATCTGCATGGTCTCCATGCCGACGTCGACATTGCGGAAGAAGTCCTGCTGCACCAGGTTCGCGAGGATCGACACGAACGTCGGACCGGCGACCAGATTGTCGTGGCCGAGCTCGGCGGCGGCCTCCTCGAACAATGAGGCCGGGTGCTCGGACTTGACCGCCTTGGCGAACATCTTGACCTGCTCGCGGCCGACGATGAAAACCTCGGGGTACTTGTAGACCATCCCCTGGATGTCTGCTTTGAGGGCCACGGATCAGGCCAACTTCGCGGTCGCGATGGCGCGCCCGAAGATCTTCTTCCCGCCGGTCGTCGCCGCCAGCGCGATCGTCACGGACTTGGTCTCCGGCTCGACGGACTTCACCCGGCCGGTGAAGACGATCTCGGCGCCGACGCCGTCGTTGGGGACCGGGACCACGGCGGTGAACCGCACGTTGTACTCGGTGACCGCGGCCGGATCGCCGACCCAGCTGGTGACGTACCCGCCACCCAGACCCATGGTCAGCATGCCGTGCGCGATCGCGGTGTCCAGACCGACCTGCTTGGCGATCTCGTCATCCCAGTGGATCGGGTTCAGGTCACCGGACACGCCCGCGTAGTTCACCAGATCCTGACGGGTCAGCGGGATCACCTTCTCGGGAAGGGTGTCCCCGACGCTCACCGAACTGAACTCACGCAATGCCATTTGAAAAGCCCTCTTCTCCGTCGCCCGACCGACCCGCGAGGGTCGTGTAGGCCTCCTGCACAACCTCACCAAGTTCGTTGGTGATGATGTTCTTGGTGACGATGATGTCGGTACCGTGCGCCTGGCGCACGCTGTCCACGTAGACGTCGCAGTACAACCGGTCGCCGGCGAAGATCGGCTTGACGAACTTGAGCGCCTGATCGACCTGGACGATCTGGGCGTCCTTGACGCCGATGTTCGCGTCGTCGAAGAAGGCCAGTTGGGCCGTATAGCCGAAGATGCAGATGAACGTCAGCGGCGCCGGCAAGCTCTGGTGGCCCAACCCGGCGGCGACAGTCTCATCGTGAAAGCACGCGTCGTCGTTCTTGACGGCGACGGCGTGTTCGCGGATCTTCTCGCGGCCTACCTCGTAGGCGTCGGGATAGCGGTAATGCCTCCCGACGAGCTTCTCCGACAGAGTCACAACCAGGGGCTAACGCGACTCTTTGTGGGGCTGGTGGTGACCGCAGTTCGGGCAGAACTTCTTGATCTCCAGGCGATCCGGGTCGTTCCGGCGGTTCTTCTTGGTGATGTAGTTACGGTGCTTGCACACCTCGCAGGCCAAAGTGATCTTCGGCCGGACATCGGTACTCGACGCCACGTCTCTCGCTCCTCGTTCTGTCTTGTCTGTAGCGGTGGGGAGGCTCGATCTCCCGACCTCACGATTATGAGTCGTGCGCTCTAACCAGCTGAGCTACACCGCCCCGATCGACGCGGGCGGAATCCGCCCGGACGTCCACCGAGCCCCCTAACGGAATCGAACCGTTGACCTTTTCCTTACCATGGAAACGCTCTGCCGACTGAGCTAAGGGGGCGTTGGCCCGAGGGCCTTAAAGAGGGTACATTCCCGCTGGTCTTGGAGACAAAACGGCTGGTCTGGGGCCGGTTTTGGGCGATGTGGCCGAGTCTAAGGGCCGTTGGGGCGCCCGAGTTCAGCCGAAGTCGGGCTCGGCCGGTTTCGACTGAACTGACGTACGTCGGGCCACGCCAGCGGCGTACCTCACTTCCGCCAGAGCCCGGTTCGGCCGGTTTCGACTGAACTCATGTCAGGCTGCTCGCCACCCTCGGCTGCACAATGCTGCGGCGACGCGACCGACCACGTCGGCCCTGGAGTCCTCGGCGATGACCCGGATGACGATCCACCCCAGCGCCATCAGGTTGCGAGTGACGTCCTGGTCACGGACGTAGGTCTCGCGGTCAGCCTGGTGGTGCGCACCGTCGTACTGCACGGCGATCTTGAGATCCCGCCAGCCCATGTCGACCTTCGCGACGATGCGTCGCCGGCCATCGCGCACCACGATCTGCGTCGCTTCCGGGCGCATACCCGCGTCGGTCAGCAGCAGCCGTATCCGTGTCTCCTGTGGCGACTCCGCACCTGCGTCGGCCAACGCCAGCGCGACCTTCAGCTCGGCCAGATTGCGCGCTCGCGGATACCGGACGATCAACGGCAGCACCTCGTCAACCGTGACACGTCCACTCGCCAGCACCGCATCGATCCGGGCGACTGCCTTGTCACGCTCAAGGTGCCTGCCGAGATCGAAGATGGTGCGCGCCGGTGTCGTGACCGCGATGCCCGCCCGGCCGATGACCTCATCGGGCACATAGGCCTCATTGCGCACGATCAGCCCGTTCGGCGGGTGGGTGTTGCTCCACAGCATCTCGACCGGGACGGTGTCGTCGACCCACTTCGCGCCATGCAGCGCGGAGGCCGCGACACCAGTGATGACACCGCGGCGCTTCGACCACAGGTACGCGCCGCGCGCCCGATCCCGGATTCCCGGGTTCGGTGGACCGTAGATGTCGGGCCACATCCGTCGATATCGGGTACGCAGCGTGCTGCGCGTCACCGCGCCCGCCGCCAACGCCTCGCTGCCCACAAAGACCCCCATGACCGGATGCTGGCACTGTCAACCGACAGAACCAACGCCCGGTCCGGGGGCCTGTGGATAACTCAGGGATGCGTGGCTTCAGTCGCACGAACCGGAGGCTCGCTTTGACTGATGTCACGTACGCATCCAGGCGTCCGCGGCGTACCTCACTTCCGCCAAAGCCCCGCCTGACTCGCTTTGACTGACGTCACGTAGATCCGACTACGACAACAGCCAGTCATTCGGGCTGAACAACTCGCTGTGCACCCGGGTCACCCCGCGCGCCACCAACTGGTCTCGCACCGCGCGGACGAACCCGTCGTTGCCACACAGGTACACCTCGGCGTCCGCGGGCAGGTCGACCCCGTCCAGCGACATCAGGTCCTCGTACCAAACCTGCAGGGAAGCGTTCGGCAGGCCGTCGACCAGTTGACGCTGACGTTCCCGCAGCGGGTGGGTCTGCTCGCTGCGGTCGGCGTGCAGAACGGTGACCTGCGCATCCGAGGGCAGCGCCTCCAGGATGCCGATCATCGGGGTGATGCCGATCCCGGCGGAGATGAGCACCAGCGGGACGCCGGCGACGGGCACCGGCAGATCACCGAACGGGACCGTGACGTCGATCAGATCCCCCGCGCGCAGGTTGTCGCGGATCCACTCCGACACCTCACCGGCCGGCTTGACCGCGAACGTCAGCTCACCGCTGCCGGGTTTGTTGACCAGGCTGTACTGACGCAGCTGGCGAGCCCCGTCGGGCAGCGTCACGCCGACCGAGACATATTGTCCCGCTTCGAATTCCACATCCAAACCGACGGTCACCAGCACCACACCGGAGGGATCGTCGGCGCGCGCGAGCACCCGGGCCCGCCGGTAGACGTCACCGGCGGCCACCCCGGCCTCGTCGTAGAGGCCCTGCTCCATGTCGATCAGCGTGTTGGCCATGATCCAGTAGACCCGGTCCCACGCCTGGGCGACGTCGGCGGTGACGGTGTCGGCACCGAGCACCTCGACGATCGCGGCGAACAGATGCTCGTGCACCACCGGGTACAGGTCCGCGGTCACCCCGAGCGAGGTGTGCTTGTGTCCGATCCGCGACAGCAGTTCGGCCGGATGCGGCAGGTCCGGGTTCACCAGATGTGCGGCGAAGGTGGCAATCGACGCGGCCAGCGCGCGCTGCTGTGCACCCTGGGCCTGATTGCCCCGGTTGAACAGATTGCGCAGCAGCGCCGGGTGCGCCTCGAACAGTCGCGTATAGAAGGACCGGGTGATCGCATCGATATTGGCTCCGACCAGCGGCAGCGTTGCCGAGATGACCTCGGCCTCGGCGGGCAGCAGCTCATCAGGGGCGACAATGACGGTCATGGGGCGGTCCTCTCCAGTGGCAGTGCTACGACCGGGAGCAGGGCGCCGCCGGTCAGGTCTTCGAGGGTGTGGTTGTCGAGTTCGCGGTAGAAAGCCTCTTTGGCGTCGGCCAGCACGCGGCGCAACCGGCACCCGGCGATCAACGGGCAGGGCCGCGCCCCGCCATCGCAGTCGATGACCTCGGCGTCCCCCTCCAGCCGACGCACCAGCCAGCCCAGCGACACCGTCCGGCCTTCGGCGGTGAGCGAGAGTCCGCCGACCCGGCCACGTCGGGCGTTGACCATGCCGAGGTCGACCAGTCGGGCGACCGCCTTGGCGACGTGATGCTCGGACGCGTCGGCACCGACGGCGATCGTGCGGGTGGTGATGCGGCGGTCGGCGGCATCCCCCGCGGCCAGCAGCATCATCGTGCGCAGCCCCAGGTCGGTGAACCGGGTGAGTTGCATGACGCCGACGCTACAAATCCTGCATCGCAAATACCAGATATCCGGGCAGTGGCCTTAAATACACGTTGACGTGCGGTTTTTGGACCTGCGATTTCAGCCGGTAAGGCGCTTACCCATAAGGTGTTGCGCATGGCAACTGACGCAGATCGCCTGTACTTCCGCCAACTGCTGTCGGGTCGCGATTTCGCGGCCGCCGACCCGATCGCCCAGCAGATGCGCAACTTCGCCTACCTGATCGGCGATCGCGAGACCGGTGACGCAGTGCTGGTCGATCCGGCCTATGCCGCCGGCGACCTCGTCGACACGCTGGAGGCCGACGGGATGCGACTGTCCGGTGTGCTGGTCAGCCACCACCATCCCGACCATGTCGGCGGCACCATGATGGGTTTCACGCTCGCCGGGGTGGCCGAGCTGCTGGACCGGGTGAACGTGCCGGTGCACGTCAATGCCCTTGAAGCGGAATGGGTTTCGAACGTCACCGGAATCGCGATGAGCGAGCTGACCACCCACCAGCACGGCGACACCGTCAGCGTCGGCGATATCGACATCGAGCTGCTGCATACCCCGGGCCATACGCCGGGCAGCCAGTGCTTCCTGCTCGACGGCCGCCTGGTCGCCGGCGACACCCTGTTCCTGGAGGGCTGTGGCCGCACCGATTTCCCGGGCGGCAACGTCGATGACATGTTCCGCAGCTTGCAGTCGTTGGCCAAGCTGCCCGGTGATCCGACGGTGTTCCCCGGTCACTGGTATTCGGCCGACCCGAGCGCGCCGCTGGAAGTCGTGAAGCAGTCCAACTATGTCTATCGGGCCAGCAATCTGGATCAGTGGCGAATGCTGATGGGCGGCTGACATGACCGCCCGGCCGGCGATAGTCGCGCACCGGATTGCTGGCTGGACTATTGTGCGAGCTCACAGCGCCTGACGGCGCGCGCTTAGGGAGGAAGCCCGGCATGACGACACCGCCGACCACGGCCGGCTGGTATCCGGATCCGGAGGGATCCGGCGGTCAACGCTATTGGGATGGTTCCGAGTGGCAGGCACATGGCCCCGAAGATGACCTAGCCGAGACCTCGGCCTGGCCGATCGAACTGCCACCCTGGCCCGAGGACGATATGGCCATGCCGTCCTGGGAGGACGCCGGTAAGGCCGAGCCCGTCGTCGAGGAACCGGTCGTCGAGGTTATCGAAGCCGAGGAACCGATCGTCGACGAACCAGTGGCCGAGGTTGTCGAAGCCCAGGAGCCGGTCGCCGAGGCCGATGCCTCCCCTGATGTCTCCCCTGATGTCTCCGAGCAGACCACCACCGTCGTGCAACTGCCCGAACAGCCGACGGCCGTCGTGCAGCTTCCCGAGGCGACCGCCCCCGAGCAGCCCACCGCGGTGGTCCCGACGCTGCCGCCGCCCCCGGCGTCGTTCGCCGCCCCTCCGCCCCCGGTCGCCGAGTCACCGGCAGCCGGCAGCCCGCTCAAGGGTTACCTGATCGGGGTCGGGGCTCTGCTGGCCGTGTTGATCGGTGTCCTGGTGTGGGCGTTTGCGTTCGCCGACCCGGGCACCGGTGCCACCACCGCAGACGGGACAGGCGTGACCGTCGAGACCAGTGAGGCCGGTGAGCCGACGGCCGCGACAACGGATTCCGCCGCCCCCGGCAGCACTGCGGCGCCGGCCGCCGGCTCGGCCGTCGACGGTGACGTCACGATCACCCAGAACGGCGTCGAGATCACCCCGACCGTGTCGGCCGTGGACAACGAATTCCTGACCAAGACGGCGGCCGGCCAGTTCGTCGTCGTCAAGCTGAACCTGGTCAACAACGGCGACTCACCGGCCACCTTCCTGTCCGACCAGCAGGTACTCACCGCAGGCGGGCAACCGTTCAACGCCGATACCGAGGGCACGTTCTACCTCGGGGGCATCTCGGCGGTGCTGTACCCGGGCGAACCGGTCGACGTGACCATCGCGTTCGACGTGCCCGCGGGCAGCACGCCGGAGTCGATTCAGGTCTTCGGCGACCTCGGTAGCCAGGGCGCCACCATCAATCTGACCTGATCGAGTTGCTTGGTTTCCGACATGTGTACGCCACATGGCGGACAGACAACCGATTCCGTGGCACGATAGCCTTCTAGCGCCGAATTTCGTCGATAGCCGGGTCGCCTAAGCGAGATTCCGCCTTGGTTACGCCAAGTGTGATTGGCAGAATAGTTCGCTAGATTTCGATTCAGATGCATACCGGGGGGTTGCCGTGACGAAGATCGTGCTGTGCTTTGACCATGCGGGCGAAAGCAACGCCACGGCGTTGTTCCGTCGGGTCGACCCCACCGGGCAGATCGGTTGGCATCAGCACACGAGTCGACGGCCCGAGGACGCCCGCGCCGCGGTCAGCGCGGCCTATACCTTTCTGGTCGAGCACTGGGCTCCCGGCGATGAGGTCTACGTCTTCGGCGCGGGCAGCGGGGCCGCGTGCGCACAGGCGTTGACGCGGCTGCTGAGCACCATCGGTGTGCTCGACGGTGAACTGCGCGACTACATGCTGGCGACCTACGCGTTGCCGCGCACCTGCCGGACCGCCCAGGACTGGAGTGATGTCACCGGGGTGGCCGCCGGCCTGGTGGAGGACGACGACATCGCCGTGCCGGTGCGGTTCCTGGGGTTGTGGGACAGCGCCCGCATCCGCGGCGCCGCCGGGCCGATCGAGGTCGTCTCCGGACGTCATGCCGTGGCGATCGACGGCGGGCCGACACTGCAGCGCGTCCCCGGCATCGACGAGGTGTGGTTCCGCGGGAACCGCCGCGACATCCTCACCGGCGCGCTGACACTGGAATGGATGCTCGACGGCGCCGCGACGGCCGGTCTGCGGCTCGACACCACGTGGTCGGGACAGGTCGAGCGGGAGAGTTCGGCGTTGACTGTCGGATTGCGACGGCTACCCGGTGATGCCGTCGTGCATGCCAGCGTGGCTTTGCATGTCCGTTCGCATCCGCGGTACTGGCGGCGGTTGCCGGCATTGGTCGAATGGGCCGACGTGGATTGGCTCGACCGCGGTGAGCGGTTGTTGGCCTCCGAACCTGTCGCGGCGACGCCGCCAAAGGTGCTCGCCACCGCGTCCTAGCAACGCCACGGCCCTGTCTTTGTGCGATCATCGGCGAAGTCTCTATTCGTTCAATGACATGGGGTCGCCGTGGAGTGGTTCAGGGATCGGTGGGCCGAACTGGCCGGCCTGGGGTCGGCGGGGTGGTTGGCGATCGCGGCGTGGGCCGGGCTGGCACTCGGGCTGTGCGCTCTGCTGTTCACCGCGCGGGCGCTGAAGCGGAATCGTGAGCTCAAGAGTGATGAGCTGCGGCCGCATGTGGTGGTGTTCATGGAACCGCATCCGTCGGACTGGCATGTCATCGAGCTGGTGGTGCGCAACTTCGGGCAGTCCGCGGCGCATGCCGTGACGTTGGAGTTCAGTACCCCGCTGACCGTCGGCCGGTACGAGGACAGATACCCCGACCGACTGCCCGAAGTGTCCGAACTTCGACTTCCCAGCGAACTCACCCAACTCGCACCCGGGCAAGAGTGGCGAACGGTGTGGGATTCGGCGATCAGCCGCGAGGAGTTCGGCGGGCAGATCGAGTCCCGGTTCGAGGGGACGGTGCGCTACACCGCGGGTAAGCGCCGGTTCGAATCAGCGGTGGTGCTGGACTGGGCGACGTTGCAGCCGGTGCAACGGTTGGAGCTGATGACCACGCATGATCTGGCCAAGCGGGAGAAGCAGAAGCTGGAGCTGCTGCGCAGCGTGCTGACCTACTTCCACTATGCGTCCAAGGAGACCCGGCCGGAGGTGTTCCGCGCCGAGATCGACCGGATGAACCGCGCGGTGCGCGAGACGCAGGACCGCTGGCGCACCCGGCAGTCCGATGAGACGACGAAGTTGGACTTCCCGTGGATCGGCGAGCAGGTCGCCGAGGAGCAGCCCAGCGGGCGGCACCACTCCAGCCCCGCCATCGGAATTCGGCACCGCGCTCCGTAACATCGCCGGCTATGACCGCCACTTACGCAGTGCACGATGCCGTCGCGACGGTGACCCTCGACGACGGCAAGGTCAACGCGCTGTCAACGGCGATGCAGGCCGCCATCGGGGCCGCGCTGGACCAGGCCGAGACCGATATCGCCGCCGGGACCGTCAAGGCCGTGGTGTTGGCCGGCAACGAGCGGGTGCTCAGCGGCGGGTTCGACCTGAGCGTGTTCGCCGGCGGCGACGTGGCGGCCGGGCACGCGATGCTCAGCGGTGGATTCGAGCTGGCGACCCGGGTGCTGCGGTTCCCGGCGCCGGTGGTGATCGCCGCGACCGGGCCTGCGATCGCGATGGGGTCGTTCCTGCTGCTGACCGGTGATCACCGGGTGGGTTCGGAGCGCTCACGCTGCCAGGCCAACGAGGTGGCGATCGGGATGACGCTGCCGGTCGCGGCGCTGGAGATCATGCGGATGCGGTTGACGCCGCCGGCGTTCTCCCGTGCTGTGTCGGTGGCCGCGGTGTTCTCCGGTGACGCGGCCGTGGCGGCGGGTTGGTTGGACGAGATCGTCGAACGTGACGCGGTGTTGGCCCGGGCTCAGGAGGTGGCGGCCGAGTATGCGTCGACGCTTCATCTGAAGGCGCATGTGGCCAGCAAGCTGAAGGCGCGTGCGTCGGGCATCGAGGCCATTCAGGCCGGGATCGACGGTCTGGCAGCCGAATTCAAGATGTCGCTGAGCTAGTTGCCCGCGAGCGACCGCAAAGTGGCAGTGGCGACGGCGTGTCGCTGTACCAACACGGTCGCTCGCGGGACGACAGGCTCAGCACTCACCGCTTCGGTTCACCGCCACGGCCGTGTACGTCGTCAGATCAATCGGATCGCCGGCGTCGGGCGCCTGCTTGCACACCTCGTACAGCTTCGGGGCCCGCACCGAGAAACCCCGTCCGTACTGATTGATGACATCGAGCCATGGGCCGCCGGTGTCCTTGATCGCCGCGTCGTACGCGGCCTGTGCCTCGGGCAGGCTCATGCCCGACAGATCCGGCATCGTCCAGCTTCCCTCGGCCACAGCCGTCGGCATTCCCGCCACCGACAACGCAACCACTGCGGCACCAGCGACTGCCAACGTCCTCTTCATGGCGAACCCCCTCTGTCATCGTGCCAAGGCACGCACCGATCTCATCCCGCAGCGTAGACCCGCGCGGGCAACTCGTTCTCCGTCTCTCGAATTGTCATGTCGTCGTGTCAGCCCCGCCCGTTACGCTGGCCACCGATGGCCCTGCACACCCACCGCGCGGAGCGCACCGATGCGCTCGCCGACGGCCTGGCAAACCTGCTGGGCCGGCCCCTGCCCGACCCGTTCGCCACCGAACTCGTCCTCGTCCCGGCCAAGGGCATCGAACGCTGGCTCAGCCAGCGCCTGTCCAACCGGCTCGGTGTCTGCGCGGGCGTCGAGTTCCGCAACCCGCACTCGCTGATCGCCGAACTCACCGGCACCGATACCGCCAACCCGTGGGCCGCCGACGCCATGGTGTGGCCGCTGCTCGCCGTCATCGACGAAAGCCTCGACGAACCCTGGTGCGCCACCCTGGCCACCCACCTCGGGCACTTCACCGACGGTGAGGAATACGAGCTGCGCCAGGGCCGCCGCTACGCCGTGGCCCGTCGCATCGCCGGCTTGTACGCCTCCTATGCCCGCCAACGCCCACAGCTGCTCACCGACTGGGCCGACCTGCCTGATGATCTGGCCTGGCAGAAACCGCTGTGGGACAGGCTCACCGAGCGCATCGATGCCGACCCACCGCACATCCGGCACGCCGAAACCCTTGCTCAGCTGCGTGATTCACCCTCGGACCTGCCGCCGCGCATCTCGCTGTTCGGGCATACCCGGGTACCTGCCACCGAGATCGAACTCCTCGAGGCCCTCGCTACCCACCACGACCTGCACCTGTGGCTCCCCCACCCCAGCGACCCGCTGTGGCGATCACTCGCCGGCCGTGACGGCGCCCTGCCCCGGCGCGACGACACCGACCACCGCGCCGTCAATCACCCACTGCTCGCCACCCTCGGCCGCGACCTGCGCGAGCTGCAACGCGCACTGCCCACCCCGGCCACCGACGAATACCTGCCCACCACAAGCCATCCCGACACCATGCTGGGCTGGCTGCAGGCCGACATCGCCGCCGACGCCGTCCGCCCCGAGGGCCGCACGCACCGTAAAGAAGACCGCTCGGTGCAGGTCCATGCCTGTCACGGCCCGGCCCGGCAGATCGACGTGCTACGCGAGGTGCTACTCGGCCTGCTCGCCGACGACCCGACGCTGGAACCACGCGACATCCTGGTGATGTGTCCGGACATCGAGACCTATGCCCCACTGATCAGCGCCGGGTTCGGCCTCGGTGATGTCGTGCACAACGCCCACCCCGCCCACCGGCTGCGGGTCCGCCTCGCCGACCGCGCCCTGGTGCAGACCAACCCGCTGCTCGCCGTCGCCGAACAACTGCTCACCCTGGCCGGCGGCCGCGCCGGCGCCAGCGAGGTACTCAACCTGGCCGGCACCGGGCCCGTCCGCGCCCGCTTCGGGTTCACCGACGACGATCTGGACGCCGTCACCGCGTGGGTGCGCGAGGCCAATATCCGCTGGGGTTTCGACCAGGAGCACCGCAAGCCCTACGGACTCGAATTCCTGCACAACACCTGGCGATTCGGGATCGACCGGATCCTGGCCGGTGTGGCGATGTCCGACGACTCACACGCCTGGCTGGGCACCACGCTGCCGCTGGACGATGTGAGCAGCAACCGCGTCGAACTCGCCGGCCGGTTCGCCGAATTCGTCGAGCAACTCAGCACCGCGGTGCACGCCATGAGCGGCACCCGCCCGCTGACCGACTGGCTGCACACCCTCGAAACCTCCGTCGACGCGCTGGCCTGCGATGAACAGGACTGGCCGGCGGCCCAGGTACAGCGCGTCTTCGCCGATATCCTGGACCAGTCCGATAGCTCAACAGTGTTGCGGCTCAGCGATATCCGATCCCTACTGGAACGCCAGCTGGCCGGCCGCCCGACCCGCGCCAACTTCCGCACGGGCACCCTGACGGTCTGCACCATGGTGCCGATGCGCTCGGTGCCGCACCGGGTGGTCTGCCTGGTCGGCCTCGACGACGGCGTATTCCCCCGCCAGGGTGTCGTCGACGGCGACGACATCCTGGCCCGCGAACCCCGCACCGGGGAACGCGATATCCGCTCCGAGGACCGTCAACTGCTGCTCGACGCGATCGGTGCGGCCACCCAGACCCTGGTCATCACCTACACCGGGGCCAACGAATACACCGGCCAGCCCCGGCCACCGGCCGTGCCCATCGCCGAGCTGCTGGACACCGTGCGCGCCACCGCCGCCACCGGACTCGACGACCCGATAACCCGTCACCCCTTGCAGCCCTTCGACATCCAGAACGTCCAGCCCGGCGTGCTGGTCCCGAACACCCCGTTCACCTTCGACCGCACGGTGCTCGACACCGCGAAGGCGATGACCGGCCCGCGGGCCGCCCAGCCGCTGTTCGTGTCCGGGCCGCTGGCCGAGCAGCCACCAGCCGACGTGTCGTTGGCCGATCTGATCGCCTTTTTCAAGAATCCGGTGAAGGGTTTCTTCCGCGCCCTCGACTACACGCTGCCCTGGGATGTCGACGGTGTCTCCGATGTCATGCCCGTCGAGATCGACGCGCTGCAGGAATGGACCGTCGGCGAACGGATGCTCGGCGACATCATGCGCGGTATGACACCGCAGGACGCACAGCAGGCCGAATGGCGGCGCGGCACACTGCCTGCGGGCAAGTTGGGCTGGCGGCGCGCCAACGAGCTGCGTGATCAGGCCGCGCTGCTGGCGGCCGAGGCGCTGCGCCACCGCGGCACCGACGGTGCAGCCTTCGACGTGGCCGTCGACCTCGGCGCGGGACGGCGGTTGACCGGCACGGTGTCCTCGGTGTTCGGCAGCCGACTGGTCAGCGTCACGTATTCCAAGCTCGGCGGGCAGCATCTGCTGGCCTCCTGGATTCCGCTGCTTGCCCTCACCGCCGCGCACGGAACCCGCTGGTCCGCAGTCTGCATCGGCCGCCCGCCACGGCACACCACCCCGCGGGTATCGGGGCTCGGCGCCCCGAGTGATGCCAAAGCGCTGCTGCACGACCTTGTTTCGATGTATGACGAGGGCCGGCGCCGCCCACTACCGCTGCCGATCAAGACCTCGTATGCCTGGGCGGAGGCCCGCAAGGCCGGTGAGGATCCGCAGCAGCGCGTGACCTACCGATGGCGCAACGATCGTGACGACCCGGCGATCGTGCGAGTGTGGGGCCGCGACCCGGATCTGGATGCCCTGGTCGGTCTGGACGACTACGCGCAACGCCTGTGGCTGCCGCTGCTGGAAGCCGAAGAGGCGGCGCCGTGAAAACCTTCGATCTGATCGGCCCGCTGCCCGCGCCGGCCAGCACCACCGTGTTGGAGGCCAGTGCCGGCACAGGGAAGACTTTCGCTCTGGCCGGGCTGGTGACGCGGATGGTCGCCGAAGACCGTGCCGGCCTGGACCAGATGCTGCTCATCACCTTCGGCCGGGCCGCGAGCCAGGAACTGCGCGAACGGGTCCGCGGCCAGATCGTCGAAGCGATCGCGGCGTTCGAGGACCCGGCCAAGGCCACCAACGAGCTGCTGCGCCACCTGATCGGCGCCGACCAGCGGGCACGCAACCAACGGCTGCGCGACGCGCTGGCCGGATTCGATGCCGCCACCATCGCGACCACCCACCAGTTCTGCAGCATCGTGCTGAAATCCCTCGGGGTGGCCGGCGACAGCGACAGCGGGCTGACCCTGGTGGAGAACCTCGACGAGCTGGTGTCCGAGATCGTCGACGACCTGTACCTGGCCCGGTTCGGCGCCGAGACCGACGCACCGAACTTCGGCTACCGCGACGCGCAGCGGCTGGCCAAGCAGGTGGTTCGCAATCCCGCCGCACAGCTGCGCCCGATCAACCCGGACCCGGATTCGGAGAACGCCGTCCAACTCGGCTTCGCCCGAGATGTCCTCGCGGAGTTGGAGATCCGCAAGCGGCGCAACGGCATTCTGGGTTACGACGATCTGCTGACCCGGCTGGCCGAAGCACTGGCCGATCCCGACTCGGCCGCGCGGGTCCGGATGCCGCAGCGCTGGCCGGTGGTGATGGTCGACGAGTTCCAGGACACCGACCCGGTGCAGTGGCAGGTACTGGAGCGCGCCTTCGCGGGACGGTCCACCCTCATCTTGATCGGCGACCCGAAGCAGGCCATCTACGGGTTCCGCGGCGGCGATATCGACACCTATCTGCGCGCGGCGGCCACCGCCGGCGACAAGCAGACCCTGGGCACCAACTGGCGCAGCGATGCCGTCCTGGTCGACCGGCTGCAGGTGGTGCTCGGTGGTGCGCAGCTCGGCGGGCCGCAGATCGTGGTGCACGATGTCGACGCCCACCACACGGGCCACCGGCTGGCGGGCGCTCCGCACAACGACCCGTTCCGGCTGCGGGTGGTGACTCGCACCGGCAAGGGCACCCGCACCATCTCCATGGACAAGTTGCGCGGCCATATCGGCGCCGACCTGGCCGCCGATATCGGTCGACTGTTGGCCAGTGGCGCCACCTTCGACGGCCGGCCACTGCAGGCCCGCGATATCGCCGTCATCGTCGAGACCCACCGCGACGCCCGCGCCTGCGATGCCGCACTGGCCGAGGCGGAAATTCCGGCGGTGTACACCGGCGACTCCAACGTGTTCGCCTCCCGTGCCGCCGAGGACTGGCTGTGTCTGCTGGAGGCCTTCGATCAGCCGCACCGGTCCGGGCTGGTACGCGCGGCGGCCGCGACGCTGTTCTTCCGGGAGACCGCCGAAACCCTTGCCGCGGGCGGAGATGCGCTGACCGACCGGATCGCCGAGGAGCTGCGCAGCTGGGCCGGTCACGCCCGCGAGCGCGGGGTGGCGGCGGTGTTCGAGGCTGCTCAACTGGCCGGCATGGGCCGTGAGGTGCTGTCCTGGCAGGGCGGCGAGCGGTTGATGACCGACCTGGCGCATATCACCCAACTGCTGCAGGACACCGCACACCGCGAGGGCTTCGGGCTGCCGGCCCTGCGGGACTGGCTGCGCACCCAGGCCGGTGAGGACGGTGGGTCCGCCGAGCGCAACCGTCGACTCGACAGTGACGCGGCCGCGGTCCAGATCATGACGGTATGGGTGTCCAAGGGCCTGCAGTACCCGGTGGTGTACCTGCCGTTCGCGTTCAATCGTTATGCGCCCGACCCGAATCCGGTGCTCTACCACAAGGACGATATCCGCTGCCTGCACGTCGGCAGTGCCGGGCCCGAGGTGCTGCGGGCCGGTAAGGCCGAGGCGGCGGCCAACGACAGCCGGCTGACCTATGTCGCGATGACCCGGGCCTGCTCGCAGGTGGTGGCCTGGTGGGCACCGTCCTGGGATGAACCCAACGGTGGGTTGTCGCGGTTGATGCGGGGACGCGCGCCCGGCGAGGACGAGGTGCCCGCGGTGTGTTCGCCGGCCAAGATCACCGATGCCGATGCCCGCGCCCGGCTGCAGGCCTGGGCCGATGCCGGGGGTCCGGTGCTCGAGGAGTCGATCGTCGAATCCGTCTTGTCGCCCGAAATCGAATCGGCGACAGGTGAACTCGCGGTGCGAAGGTTCCAGCGGTCCATCGACCTGTCCTGGCGGCGCACGTCCTACTCGGGTCTGTTGCGGGCCGCCGAGGAGGCCCCGGTGTCCAGCGAGCCCGAGATCGTCGAACTCGACGACGAGGTGACCGATATCCCACTGGTGGCACCGGCCACCGGCGCCGACGTGCCCTCGCCGATGGCCGACCTGCCCACCGGCGCTGCGTTCGGTTCGTTGGTGCACGCGGTGCTGGAGACCGCCGACCCGTTTGCCTCGGACCTGACCGCCGAACTGCGCGAGCATGTCGAACGGCACGCCGCCCGGTGGCCGGTGACGGTGGCCGCCGACGAGTTGGCGGCCGCGCTGGTACCGCTGCACGATACCGACCTGGGCCCGTTGGCGTCCGGGTGGACGTTGCGCCGGATCGGTCTGCCGGATCGGTTGCGGGAGCTGGATTTCGAGTTTCCGTTGGCCGGCGGTGACGGTACCGTCGGCGGGTTCGCCCGGCTGTCCGACCTGGGTGCGCTGCTGGCCGAGCATCTGCGGCCCGACGACCCGATGGCCGGCTACGTCGATCGGTTGTCCTCCGGCGCGCTGGCCAACCAACCCCTGCACGGTTACCTGTCCGGGTCGATCGACGCGGTGCTGCGGGTCGACGGCCGGTTCCTGGTGGTGGATTACAAGACGAACTGGCTGGGGGCCGGGGACGCACCGTTGACCGCGGCCGACTACGGCCCGGAGCGGCTCGCCGAGGCGATGCTGCATTCGGACTATCCGCTGCAAGCGCTGCTGTACAGCGTTGTGCTGCACCGGTATCTGAGCTGGCGGCTGCCGGGCTACGACCCGGACGTCCACCTGGGTGGGGTGCTGTATCTGTTCGTGCGCGGGATGTGCGGCGCGGACACCCCGACCCAGGACGGGCATCCCGCGGGGGTGTTCAGCTGGAATCCGCCGGCGGCGCTGGTGGTCGCACTGTCGGGGGTGCTTGATGCTTGAGTTCGAACCCGCCGATATCCATGTGGCACAACGTCTGACGGCGCTGGCTCAGGAAGCCTCACCGGAGGTGACGCTGGCTGTGCAGCTCGCGGTGCGGGCGCTGCGCGGTGGCTCGGTGTGCGTGGACCTGCGGGCCGCGGCGGCCGAGGTCGACCTGGTCGCCGACGAGTGGCTGGCCGCGGTGGCCGCCAGCCCGTTGACTGGCGCGCCCCCGGTATTGCGGCTGCTGGGTGATCTGCTCTACCTGGACCGGTACTGGCTGGAAGAGGAGCAGGTCTGCACCGATGTACTGGCCCTGGTGTCCGCCCGACCGCCCGGCGCGGCGCCGGATGTGTTGCGGCTGTTCCCCGATGACTGGGCCGAGCAGCGCGCCGCGGCGCAGATGGCGCTGACGCAGGGGCTCACGGTGCTGACCGGCGGGCCGGGTACCGGGAAGACGACGACGGTCGCCCGACTGCTGGCGCTGCTGGCCGAGCAGGCGACCCTGGCGGGCCGGCCGGCACCCCGGATCGCGCTGGCCGCGCCGACCGGAAAGGCCGCCGCCCGACTGCAGGAGGCGGTGCAGATCGAGGTGAACGAACTCGGCGGCGAGGACCGGTCCCGGCTGACGGGCCTGCAGGCGACCACCCTGCACCGGTTGTTGGGTTCCCGACCGGACACGTCGTCGCGGTTCCGGCACCATCGCGGGAACCGGTTGCCTCATGACGTCATCGTCGTCGACGAGACGTCGATGGTGTCGCTGACGATGATGGCGCGGCTGCTGGAGGCGGTGCGCCCGGAGACCCGGCTGCTGTTGGTGGGCGATCCGGATCAGCTGGCCTCGGTGGAGGCCGGGGCGGTGCTCGCCGATCTGGTCGACGGGCTCGGCGCGGACCGGGTGGCGTCGTTGACGACATCACACCGGTTCGGTGCGGAGATCGGGACGCTGGCGGCCGCGGTGCGCACCGGCGATGCCGATACCGCGTTGGCGGTGCTGGCCGCCGGCGGTCACCATATCGAATGGCTGCCGTCGACCGCGGGCCTGCGAGATGTGCTGCTACCGCAGGCGTTACGACTGCGTCAGGCATGCGTCCTCGGCGACAAGGGCACCGCACTGCAGACCTTGGACGAGCATCGGCTGCTGTGTGCGCACCGGCACGGCCCGTTCGGGGTGACGCACTGGAATCGTCAGGTGCAGCGTTGGCTGACCGAGGCGACCGGCGACCCGCTGTGGGCCACCTGGTATGCCGGTCGGCCAATTCTGGTGACCGCCAACGACTATGGCCTCAAGCTGTACAACGGCGATACCGGGGTGACGGTGGCGACACCGGACGGGTTGCGGGTGGCGGTCGGGGCACAGACCTTCGTCCCTGGCCGACTGGCCGAGGTCGAGACCATGCATGCGATGACGATCCACAAATCGCAGGGCAGCCAGGCCGATGAGGTGACCGTGCTGCTACCGGGCGAGGATTCGCGCCTGCTGACGCGGGAGCTGTTCTACACCGCGGTGACGCGGGCGAAGTCCCGCGTGCGGGTGGTGGGCTCGGAGGCCGAGGTACACGCGGCGATATCCCGCCAGGCCGTCCGAGCGACCGGCCTGGGTCGACGCCTGCGTAACTAGACGGTCTTGGCCGCGAACGCGGCGCTGGAGACGATGCCGATGGACAAGGCCAACGTGCCGTAGCCGAGAATGGCGGCGGCCACGACGGCGCCAACCGCGCCGGCACCGAGCAAAACCATGATTACGCCCAGCAGAATCCCGCTCATGCCCACCTCTTTCGTATGACTGCAATCACAATGTAGCGCAACGGGTGCGCTGAATCACACTCACGGTGGCATCGTTTTGGCGTCATTCGCTTACGCGCGTTTGTGCACACGGAACCGAAGTTTTGTTAGCCCGCCGTAGCACTGGTCGCAAGCTGGCCTTGTAAGTCGAGCTAAGGTTCGCTCGAGCTTATGTGAACGACCATTCCGCGGGCCCGGCCCCAGCGGATGGGGTTGCAGGTTCGTCCGATCGGTGGACACGTCCCTTTGCGATTTCGGCGCGTTCGCGTACGCCACCCGTACGTGAACGCGCCGAAATCACGAGCCGGGCAGCGCGAGCCGGAAGTTGGTCCGCAGCGTCTGCAGATACTGACCCGGCAGCGACCCGGTGGTGTACGCGATCCCGTACTTCTCGCACAGCTGGCGCACCTGCCGACTGATCTGCGCGTACCGATTACTCGGCAGGTCCGGGAACAGGTGGTGCTCGATCTGATAGCAGAGGTTGCCGCTGGAGAATGCCAGCACCGGGCCGGCCCGGAAGTTCGCCGCGCCCAGCATCTGCCGCAGGTACCAATGCGCCCGCGTCTCGTTTTCCAGGGCGGACGGTTCGAACTGCTGCACGCCGTCGGGGAAATGTCCGCAGAAGATCACCACGTAGGTCCACAGGTTGCGCAGCAGGTTGGCGACGGCGTTCGCGCCCAGGGTGCGGCGCCATCGCCGGCCGCTCAACGCGGGCAGAAGGACGTAATCCTTGCCCACCTGTTTGGCGATCTTGCGCAGCATCACCCGGGTGACGGCACTCTCGGCCTCCGCACTCTCGGCTCGCTCCCGGTCCGAATGGTAGCCGTGCCGGGCGATCCCCCACTCGAAGATGACCGCCAGCAACAGGTTTCGCAGCGGCTGCAGCAGGTGCTCGGGTTTCCACGGTTGGTCACGGGTGACCCGCAGGACACCGAAGCCCAGATCGTCGTCCACCCCGAGCACATTGCTGAAGACGTGGTGGCGGTAGTTGTGCGAGTACCTCCACTGCGCCGACGGCGCCACCATGTCCCATTCCCACGTCGTGGAATGGATCTCGGGATCGTTCATCCAGTCCCATTGGCCGTGCGAGACGTTGTGACCGATCTCCATGTTCTCCACGGATTTCGCGTAGGCCAGCGCACACGTGCCGATGAACCAACCGGCCCGGGACCGGGTCCCCACGATCAGCAGCCGGGCCGACACATCCAACACCCGCTGGAAGGCGATGGCGCGACGAATGTAGGCCGCATCCCCGGCTCCGAGGCTGTCCTCCACCTCGGTGCGGATGCGGTCGAGTTCGGCGCCGATCGCTTCGACGTCAGCGTCGCTCAGGTTCGCGTATGCCGCGATATCGCGTAATGCCACCCAAAGTTCCCGGTCCGTCTGTATGCGGCGGGAAGCCCCCGGACCACTGTGGTGCGGTCACCAGCCTAGGCCCCACCGCACTTCTGTGCCACGCCGAATCCCGATAGGACAAACTGAAGTGATGACGGACACCGCCGCCACCCGTGTCGCGGTCTACCTGGACTTCGACAACATCGTCATCTCCCGCTACGACCAGGTGAACGGACGTAACTCGTTCCAGCGTGACAAGACCAAAGGCCTGGATCCCGCGCTGCTCGATCGCGCCACCGTCGACGTCGGCGCGATCCTGGACTTCGCGTCGTCCTTCGGCACACTTGTCCTCACCCGCGCGTACGCGGACTGGTCGGCAGAGGTCAACGCGGGGTACCGCCAGCAACTGGTGGGCCGGGCGGTGGATCTGGTCCAGCTGTTCCCGGCCGCGGCGTACGGCAAGAACGGCGCCGACATCCGATTGGCCGTGGATGCCGTCGAAGACATGTTCCGCCTGCCCGATCTGACCCATGTGGTGATCGTGGCGGGCGATTCGGACTACATCGCGTTGGCACAGCGCTGTAAACGGCTGGGCCGCTATGTCGTCGGCATCGGGGTGGCCGGCTCATCGAGCAGGGCACTGGCATCTGCGTGCGACGACTTCGTCGTCTACGACGCGCTGCCCGGCGTTCCGGTCTTCGAGCCACCGGATCCGCCGGCCAAGTCCACCCGGCGCGCCAAGAAATCCGACGAGCCCGACCCACAGGCCGCGGCGACCGCGCTGCTCGCCCGGGCGCTGCACATCGGTCTGGAGCGCGACGATGTCGACTGGCTGCACAACTCGGCGGTCAAGGCGCAGATGAAGCGGATGGATCCCTCGTTCAGCGAGAAATCGTTGGGCTTCCGGTCTTTCAGCGATTTCCTGCGGTCGCGGACCGACGTCGTCGAGTTGGACGAGAGCTCGACCACCCGGATGGTGCGCCTGCGCGAGTCGTGATTTCGGCGCGCTTTCGTATGCTGGGCGTACGCGAACGCGCCGAAATCGCAAGGGGGGAAGTCAGCGGTCGGCGCCGTTGATCACCGGCTCGGCGATCATCCCGCGCTCGACGCCCCACATGGTGGCGATGGTCCGGTACTCCCCGGACTCGATGAGGTGCTCCAACGCCGCCAGCAGCGGCTGTGCCAGCGGTGACCCCTTGGCCACCGGCCAGCCGTAGGGCGCGGAGTCGAACACCTCACCGGCGGGCACCAGCGCCCCGCCGCTGAGCTTGATCGCGAACCCGGTGACCGGTGAATCGGCCGCCATCGCATCGATCTCACCGGCGATCAGCGCCGCGGTCACATCGTCCTGCCGGGTGAAGACCACCTTCTCGATCGGCGCCAGCCCGGCGGCCACACACTCGTCGCTCTTGGCCGGCAACTCGACGGTCTCCTGTAACACGCTGTGCGCCACACCGACTCGCAGTCCGCATGCCGCACTCGGGTCGATATCGGCCCCGCCCTGCTGCGCCCACAGCGTGCCCGCCTCGAAGTAGGTGACGAAGTCGACGAGCTGCTGGCGCTCCAATGTGTCGGTGAACGAGGACATCCCGACATCCAGACCGCCGTCCCGCACGGCCGGGATGATGGCGTCGAAATCGTGCTCGCGGTACTCCGCGGTCAGGCCCATGGTGCGGGTCAGGGCATCCATCAGGTCGACGTCGAACCCGACGATGTCGCCGTCGGAGTTGGTGAACTCGTTGGGCGCGTAGGGCACATTGACGCCGACGACCAGTTTCCCGGCTTCTCGCACTTCCGCCGGTACCGCCGCCGCGATCGCCGGCACCGCCCCCTCGGGCCACTCCACCACCGAACGCGAATCCCACCATTTCCAGGCGCCGACCGCACCGGCGCCGATCAGCACCAGCACCCCGGCCACCACCAGCGCGCGCTGCGGGAGCCGACGCGGACCCGGCGCCGCGCGTCGGGCGTTGTGCCGTCCCGACCCGCTGCCGCGCACCGGCGCCCGCAATGCGCGTGCCGCCGCGGCGGCCAACTCGGCCCCGGACTGATAGCGGGCGGCCGGTTTCTTGGCCATCCCCTTGGCGATCACCTCGTCGAAGGCGGCCAGCCGCGGGTTGGACTCCGACGGTTTGGGCGTCGGCGCGACCATGTGCCCGGCGATCTGCTGTTCCAGGCTGTCGGCCGGGTACGGCCGCGCCCCGGTCAGGCATTCGTAGAGGACACAGGTCAGCGCATAGGTGTCGGCCCGGGCGTCGGCGAACCCGCCGTCGAACCGCTCGGGCGCCATGTAGGCCAGCGTGCCCAGGGTGCTGCCCGCCGTCGTCATCCCGGATTCGCCTGCGGTGCGGGCCAACCCGAAATCGATCAGATAGGCGAAGTTCGACTTGGTCAGCAGGATGTTGGACGGTTTGACGTCCCGGTGGATCAGCCCCTGCTGATGCGCGGCGTCCAGCGCCGAGGAGATCTGTTCGACGATCCGCACCGCGAACTCCGGTTCCAGCGGTTTGCTGGTGTCGGACAGCAATGCCCCCAGCGTGCGACCGTCGATCAGCCGCATGTCCAGGTACAGCCGGCCGTCGATCTCACCGAACCCGTGGATGGGCACCACGTGCGGATCGCTCACGCCCGCGGCGGCCTGCGATTCCCGTCGGAAGCGTTGTTGGAACACCGTGTCCTGGGCCAGCTGCGGCGGCAGCACCTTCAGCGCGACCACGCGGTCGGTCCTGGTGTCGTAGGCCCGGTAAACCTCGCCCATACCGCCCCGGCCGATCAGCTCCTGCAGCTGATAATGGCCGAAAGGTGTCGAGTCCACCTGTTTTCCTCTCGGCGCTGGCCCCCGGGCGTCGATGTGTCGATCGAAGTTACATCACAGATGGCAAAAATGTCATGACAAGACAGTTAGCCGGGCGGCAGCTGACGCGGCCCGTCGGGGCCGGAAAGCTCCCGGTAACCGTCGGATTCCTCATGCACCTCGGCCCGCCGCGACTCGATCCGCGGGCCGGACACATCGACCCACTCGCGTTCCGTCGTCACCGCGCGTGACTCGGGACCACCCTCGGTTTCGACGGTCACCTTGTGGGTGCGTTTCAGGGTGAAGTGGAATTCCTCGGTCTCGGTGAACACCTGTCGCAGTGGCTTGGTCACAGCCCTAGCGACCCCGTCGACGGCGCTGCCTACGACCGGCGGCACGAACGGCCGGATGAACCGCACCGCGGCCTTGGTGACATCGGGGATGAGCGGCACGCCCGCACCCCGATGCGGTTCAAGCTCTTTGGACGTCTCCGGTGCGGCAGGCAACGCGGCCGACTCGACCCGCTGCGCCACCACCACCTCGGGCTGGTGCTCCAGCGCCTCGGCGACCCGGCGGCGCTGCCGCTCGGCGTCGATCTCGTTCTGCGCGGCGATCGCCATCCGCGCGCTGTTCAACTCCTGCTCGGCCCACATCTGGTCGACCTGTGCCCGCACCTCGGCGCGCTTCACCGCGATCGCGGTATCGGCCGCCGACTGAGCCTCCTGCGTCGTCGCGCCGCGCCAGCGCCGCATGCCCAGCGGCAGCAGTGTCAGCGCGATGAAGAAGCCGTCGACCAGCACCCGCAGCACCAGGGACCCGGGATGGTCCACGGTGTAGGTGTTCATCGCCTGCCAGCGCGCGCCCAGCCCACCGGCCAACGCGTCTTCACGGGACTGGGTCAGCACCTGTTCACGTACGGCCACCTCGGTGTCGAAACCGGCCGCCCGGCTGTCGCGTTCGGCGATCGCGGTGTCGAGGCGGCGCTGCGCGTCATCGAGGAATTCGTTGGCGGTGCGCGCCTCCGGCCCGGTGCCGGGCACCCCGGTGATCCGGACCTGCGGGCAGTCCGGCGACGGATTGAATTCGCAGCGGGCGACCACGAGTGCCTCGTCGCGCTGCCGGTTGGCATCTGCGACGGCCTCGTCCAAACCGGCCCGCGACGCCCGGGCCTGATCCAGTGCGGCGGCGGCCAGTGCGGTGCGCGGCGAGGCCTGCGCGGTCAGTTGATCATCGATTTGCCCGCTGAACACCACCAGTGCGGCGAGCTCACCGAGCAGCAGCCCGGCCGCGACGCCGACACCCACCCGGCCGGCCAGTCCGCTGGTGCCCTGTGTAGTCGCCCACACGACGGCCCAGAACAGCCCGCCGACAGCCACGGCGGCGGCCGGCACGGCGAACCATGGCCAGCCCGTCGACCCGGCCAGTGCCAGGCCGGCCACCAGCCCCGCCACCGCCCCGATCAGCGGTTCACCCAGTCGTTCGCCACGCATATAGAGGCCCCCACAGTCTCTCGCTCGGTGGTGTGCGCCAGGCGGAATCACTCACGCCGGCCGCGGATACCGGGGATTCTCCCATAGCGCCGAACGTCACGCTTCACACGGAACCCCGCCCGGCCCGGTTACGTTGGTCCCCGTGCGAGTCGACGGTCGGGACATCAGCGTCACCGGCAGCCTGCTGCAACCGCTGACCAAACGCACCAACGAGATCCTTCGGGTGGTGCTGTCGGCGGCGTTTCTGGCCGTGGTCATCACCAGCTCGCTGATCACCCGCAACGAGTGGGTGTCGCTGGAGCGGTCGATCTCCGAGATCATCGGCGTGCTCACCCCGACCCAGTCCAATCTGGTGTACCTGGCCTACGGCGTGGCGATCCTGGCGCTGCCGTTCGTCATCCTGGTGCAGCTGGTCATCGGCAGGCACTGGATGCTGCTGGCCGCCTACGGCGCGGCCGGGTTGATCGCGGTGCTCGCGCTGTCCATCACCGGCCGTGGTATCGCGGCCCCGCAGTGGCATTTCGACCTGCGCGACCGGCTCGACACCCAGCTGTCCCAGTTCCTCGACGACCCCCGCTGGATCGCGCTACTGGCCGCGGTGCTGACGGTGTCCGGTCCGTGGTTGTCGCGCCGGCTGCGCCGTTACTGGTGGGTGCTGCTGCTGGCGTTCGTCCCCATCCACCTCGCGGTCAGTGCCGTGGTGCCGGCCCGGTCGCTGCTCGGTCTGTCCGTGGGGTGGTTCGTCGGCGCCCTGGTGGTGTGGGTGGTCGGCACCCCGGCGCTGGAGGTCCCGCTCGACGGCGCGGTGCGCGCGCTGACCCGGCGCGGGTTCATCGTGTCGGCGCTGGCCGTCATCCGCCCGCCCGGCGAGGGTCCGCTGGTGCTCGCGGCGACGGGCCCGGACAGCACCGCCGTCGTCGAGTTGTACGGACCCAACCAGCGCAGCGGCGGCGCGCTGAGCCAGCTGTGGCGCAAGCTGCGGCTGCGGGCCGACGAGACCGCACCGCTGCACGCCTCGATGCGACGCACCATCGAACACCGCGCGCTGATGGCGATCGCCGTCGACACCCTCGGCCTGTCGAACGTGTCATCGGTCTCGGTCAGCGCGCTGGACCGCGGCTGGACGCTGTACGCCCGCAAGCCCGCCCGCGGGGTGCCGCTCAGCGCGGCAGCCGCTCCCGTCGGCGCGGTGTGGGCCGCGCTGCACGAGCTGCACCAGAGCCAGATCTCGCACGGCGACCTGTGCTGCGGCGAGATCACCGTGCACGACGGGCGGGTGCAGTTCGGCGGATTCACCAATGCCGAGTACGGGGCCACCGACGCCCAGCTGCAATCCGATATCGCCCAGCTGCTGGTGACCACCTCGGCGATGTACGACCCGGAAGCCGCCGTGGCCGCCGCCATCGACACCTTCGGTCGCGACACCGTGCTCACCGCATCGCGGCGGCTCACCAAGACCGCCGTGCCGGCCCGGATCCGCGATTCGGTCGACGATCCGAAGGCCGTCATCGCCGCAGCCCGCGATCAGGTGATGATCCAGACCGGGGCCGACAGCATTCGCACCGAGACCATCACCCGGTTCACCCGGACCCAGGTCATCCAGTTGGTGCTGTGGGTGGCGTTGGTCTACGTCGCCTACCCGTTCATCAGCACGGTGCCTGCGTTCTTCGATGAGCTCGGCAACGCCAACTGGTGGTGGGCGCTGCTGGGGTTGTTGGTCTCGGCGCTGCGGTATCTGGGCGCGGCCGGCGCGCTGTGGGCGTGCGCCGACGGGCTGGTCGCGTTCCGGCACCTGGCGGTGATGCAGGTGGCCAACACCTTCGCCGCCACCACCACCCCGGCCGGTGTGGGTGGTCTGGCGCTGAGCACCCGGGTGCTGCAGAAGGGTGGGTTGTCCACCATGCGCGCCACCGCCGCCGTCGCGCTGCAGCAGAGCGTGCAGGTGATGGTGCACATCATCTTGCTGATTCTGTTCACCACCATCGCCGGGGCGTCGGCCAACCTGTCGCATTTCGTGCCGAGCGCGACCGTGCTCTATCTGGTCGCCGGTGTGGCGCTGGGTCTGGTCGGGGTGTTCCTGGTGGTGCCGCAGTTGCGGCGTTGGCTGGCCACCGCCGTGCGTCCGCGGCTGCAGGAGGTCAAGAACGATCTGTGGGAGCTGTCCCGGGAACCGAAGCGGCTCGGGCTGATCGTGCTCGGCGCGGCGGGCACCACGCTCGGGTCGGCGTTGGCGCTGTGGGCCAGCATCGAGGCCTTCGGCGGCGACACCTCGTTCGTGACGGTGACGGTGGTGACGATGATCGGCGGCACGCTGGCCTCGGCGGCGCCGACGCCCGGCGGTGTCGGTGCCGTGGAGGCCGCGCTGATCGGTGGCCTGGCCGCGTTCGGGGTGCCCGCCGCGATCGCGGTGCCCTCGGTGCTGCTGTACCGGGTGCTGACCTGCTGGCTGCCGGTGTTCGTCGGCTGGCGAATCATGGGGTGGCTGACCCGCAAGGGCATGATCTGACGAGTTTGTGAGCCATGGCCCGCGGGTACATGCAGGTACCGATTCATTTCGAGCCTGGAGTGTTCCTTGCAGATTCGCACGCTTGCCCCGACCGCACTGGCCGTCGCCGCGACCGCGGTGGGCGGCAGCCTGGCCAGCAAACCCGCCGTCGAATCCGACTGGTACGCGAAACTGCGCAAGCCGCCCTACCAACCACCGTCGGCGGCCTTCCCGATCGCGTGGACATCGCTGTACGCCGATATCGCCACCGTCTCGGCGCAGACCCTCGATGACTCCCCGCCCGAGGTGCGCCGCACCTACATCACGTCGCTGGTGATCAACCTGATTCTCAACGGCAGCTGGTCGTGGTTGTTCTTCAATCAGCGCAAGCTGGGTGCCTCGGCTTTGGCGGCGGGCGCGCTCACGGTCAGCAGCGCCGACCTGACCCGGCGGGCAACGGCGGTGCGTGGTGTGAAGGCCGCACCGCTGGCGCTGTATCCGGCCTGGTGCGCGTTTGCCACCGCGCTGTCCACCCATATCTGGGTTTTGAATCGGCGCTGACGTGGGTCGGCTCTAAAGTCGGGCGAATGGCCCCGGCGCCACATTATTGGCAGCAGTTCCGCCTGTGGTGGAACGACGACGTCGACCACTCCTGGGTACTGAACTTCCTACGGGCCCGGGGTTTCATGACGCCACTGCGCGCGGTGATCGCCACCGTGGGTGTCGGCATGGGACTGGCGCTGCTGGCTGTGTTGTTCACCGAGTTGTCGCCACCCGAGACGCTGTCCCGTGCGGCGGTGCTTTCGGTGGCGGTCGCGGCGTTTCTGTGGCCGATCTATTGGCTCTTCTTCCCGTGGCCGTCGCCGAGCCGGTCGATCGGCATCTTCCTGGCGATCGACATCGGGATCGCCGTCATCGGCTTCGCCCGCGCCGACCCACTGGTCGGGCTGACCACCACACCGCTGTTCGCGGTGACCGGCATCTACATCATGTTCTTCCACGGCGCCCGCGCGACCGCGGTGCACCTGATGATCACCATCGTGGCCATTGTCTGCTTGGCGGTGCGGCTGGGGATCTCCGACTATCCGGATGCCGTGCCGCTGGCCATCAGCAAATCGGTGCTGTCGTTTCTTGTGACGGTGTTCATCCTGCCGTTCGCCCAATTCGGGTTCTGGCTCATTCGCAACAGTTCGGTGGAGGCGCTCGTCGACCCGTTGACCAACCTGGCCAACCGCCGCGGGTTGCGCGAACAGGTCATGCGAATGATCCACGCGAACCAGCACGAGTCGATGTGTGTGTTCGTCATCGACCTGGACAAGTTCAAGAGCATCAACGACCTGCACGGCCATGCCGCAGGCGATGACGTGCTGGTGCAGACCGCCAACCGGGTGCGTGCTGCGTTGCGGCGTCCCGCGTTCGCCGCGCGCAGCGGGGGTGAGGAGTTCGTCGTCGTCGACCTGCTGCCGCTCGACGACGCGGCCGAGGCCGGTGACCGCCTGATCGCGGCCGTCGCCGCGGTCGGTCCGCCCGCGGTGACCGCCAGCATCGGCGCGGCCTGCGGGGCGGTGCACAGTATCGAGGAGTTCGACCGGCTGCTGCAGAGTGCCGACACCGCGATGTACAGCGCCAAGCGTGACGGTGGCGACCGGGTGGCCATCGCACGCTGAGGCGTCGGACTGCCCGCCCCGTTATGCTCTGTGCGGCAACACGCACGTCCGGCGAGGTCGGTTCGGCGACAAGCCAGGACTTCCGACCTTGCAGACGACACAGCTCACCCCGGTTCCCGTTGCGCCCGTCGGGCGCCAGACCCGACGCGATCTCGGCGCCTTGGTCGTCATCGCGGTCACCCTCGTCGTCATCGGCCATCTGTGGTTGGGCCGGGTGTCCGGCGGTGTCGACGTGCTGCTGGTGTTGGCCGGCTACTTCTTCGGCGCCCGCATCCTTCGCTGTGAAGGGTCGGTGTGGGGCGAGGCCTGGCATTGGGTGCGGCGGATGGCGCCGGCGCTGGTGTTGCTTCTGGCGGTCGCGACCGGGCTGACGATCCTGGTACAGCCGCAGACCCGGTGGGAATCGTTCGCCGAACAGATGCTGCCCAGCCTCGGCTTCTATCAGAACTGGCATCTGGCCACGACCGCCGCCGATTATGTGCAGGCCGGTCAGACCGTCACCCCGCTGCAGCAGCTTTGGGCGCTGTCGGTGGCCGGTCAGGTGTTGCTCGCGGTGGTCCTGCTGGCCTGGTCGATCCGGCGCCGCGGGGTATTGGTAGTGGTGCTGGCGGCCGTCGCGGTGGCCTCGGCGGTGTGGGCCTTCATGCAGAACTCGCAGGATCAGACCGTCGCGTACTACAGCAGCCTGACCCGCGCATGGGAGGTGCTGGCCGGGGTGCTCGCCGCGTTTGTCGTCGGCCGCCGGACGTGGCCGGTGTGGCTGCGGCGGGTGGCCGTGGTTGTCGGGGTTGCGGCGATCGTGGTGTCCGGGGTGCTGGTGGACGGGGTCGCCGAGTACCCCGGACCGTGGGCCCTGGTGCCGGTGCTGGCGACGGTGCTGGTGGTGGCAAGCGGGCCGGCCGGTGAACCGAGCGCGGGCGTGGTCGGGTCGGCCTATGCGGTGTATCTGTGGCACTGGCCGCTGCTGATCTTCTGGCTGGCGCAGACCAACGACGACACCGTCGGCGTCGGCGAGGCCGCCGCGATCGTGGGCGCATCGATCGGGTTGGCGTGGCTGACGTGGCGCTGGGTGCGGATCCCGTCGGGCACGTGGGCACCGGTGCTGACCGTCGCGGTGACGGCGGGTCTGGTGCTGGCGTTGGCGACCTCGGCGACCGGTTGGCGCGAGCACGTCGAGCAGGTCCGCGACAGCGGCACCGAGTTGGCCACCCTGCCGATCCGTGACTACCCGGGGGCGCTGGCGATCCTGGCGAACCCGCGGGTGTCCAAGCTGCCGATGCGACCGACGGGCCTGGAGGCCTCCGATGACGTGCCGGCCTCGACGGTCGACCACTGCCTAGCCGACTTCGGCGGTGAAGAGGTCGTCTCCTGCACCTACGGAGATCCCACCGCGTCGCGCACCATCGCGTTGGCCGGCGGCTCGCATTCCGAGCACTGGCTGACCGCACTGCATGCGCTCGGTCGCCAGCACGGGTTCAAGGTGACGACGTACATGAAGATGGGCTGCCCGCTGACGACGGCGGAGGTGCCGATCATCGCCGGGCCGTTCACGCCGTATCCGTCGTGCCGCACCTGGTCGGACAATGCGCTGGCGCAAATCGTCGAGGACCGCCCGGATTTTGTCTTCTTCACCACCACCCGGCCGATCCTCGACGGTGACGGCGACTATGTGCCCGACTATTATCTGGGCGTCTGGGATGAGTTGTCGGCCAACGGTATCGGCATGCTCGGCATCCGGGATACCCCGTGGATGCTGCGCGACGGCCGGTTCTTCTCCCCCGTCGACTGCCTGGCCGACGGCGACGATGCCGACACCTGCGGGGTGCCGCGATCGGAGGCATTGGCCGATCGCAACCCCACCCTGGACTACGACGCGGCCTATCCGCTGCTCTATCTACTGGATCTGTCCGATGCGGTGTGCCGGCCGACCATCTGTCGGGCCGCCGAGGGCAACGTGCTGATCTACCACGATGCGCACCACCTGTCGGCGAGTTATGTGCGCACCATGGCCGACGAGTTGGGTCGGCAGATCGGTGGGGCGACCGGCTGGTGGTGAGTTTTCGGGGCCTTTAGAACCCCGATTTCGGCGCCCACCATTCCACCCCCGTGAGTGAGATGGATCACTGCACCCGACCGGAATCCCTGCCCGCTGCGCCCGCTTGTAGCAGGTAACTGCCACCTCTACTCACAGCGATGGCACAGCAGATTCCAGAACGGGGAAATCTCATGAGCGCATCGCCACAGAGCAGGGCATTAAACGCGGTCCGGTCGGCAGTCTTCGCCGCCATGGCGGTCTTCGCGGTCGCCGCGGGACTGTTTGCCGGGTCGGCGGCCACCGCCAACGCCGCCGACGATTCCTGTGCGCCGGTCGAAGTGGTGTTCGCCCGCGGCACCTTCGAGGGTCCCGGGGTCGGCGCGACGGGGCAGACCTTCGTCAACGCCCTGAACGCACGCGTGGGCCAGCCGGTAGGCGTGTACGGGGTGAACTACCCGGCGTCGCTGGACTTCGGCCGGGCCGTCGACGGTATTGCCGACGCCACCAACCGGATTCAGGCCATCGCGGCTCAGTGCCCGGATACCAAGATCGTGCTGGGCGGTTACTCGCAGGGCGCCGCGGTGGCCGGTTACAGCACCAGCAGCAGCGTGCCCGCCGGGTTCGTCCTGCCCGCCGGACTGACCGGCCCGATGCCCGCCGATGTGGCCCCGCATGTGTCGGCCGTGGTCCTGTTCGGCACCCCAAGCCCCTGGTTCCTGAACCTGGCCGACCGCAGCGCTCCCCCGATCGCCATCGGCGACCTGTACGCCGGTAAGACCCTGCAGCTGTGCGCCGTCGGTGACCCGATCTGCTACCCCGGCGGTCTGGACCGCTCGGCTCACAGCTCCTACAAGGTCAACGGAATGGCGGACCAGGCAGCCGATTTCGTGGCCAGCCGGCTGGGTATCCCCGCCCCCGCCGCGCCCGTCATCCAGGCCGCCGCACACGCCGGCTGACACCGGCACGAGTCGGGCCCCCTCATTCGAGGGGGCCCGATCTGTGTGTGGCTATTCGGTATCGCCGCCGACGTCCTTGTTGTCAGCGGACTTGTCGTTGTCCGCCGGCTTGTCCGGCTTGGTGTCCGCGGCCTGCTGCTCATCGTCCTTTGGGGCAGCCGGTTCGGTCTTGTCGGACTCCTCGGCGTCACCCTTTTCGTCCGCGGACTTGTCGTCCGCGTCCTTCTCGGCTTCGTCGGCGCCCAGTTCGTCCTTCAGTTCTTCGTCGTCCGACTTCTTCTCGTCGATGGCGTCCTTCTTGGAATCGCCCTTGTCGTCGACGATCTCGTCGTCCCGGTCCTCTTCGGTGCTCACCGTCAGCATCCGCTGCTGCGGCCGCGACGCGGCGTACCGCGGTGTGCCGGCGAGAACACCGTTGAGCTGCTCGTCGCGATCCTCCATCGCATCGATGAGCTCGGTGGTGGTGTCGGGCAGCGTGACGACCGGCTGCTCCGGCGGTTCGGGCGCGACATAGGTCCCGGCCAGGATCTGGCTCGCCTTCTCGAAGCCCGCTGCGACGGCCTGCAGCTGTTCGAAGATCTTCTGGGGCGACGGCAGGAAGCCCACCTTGCCCGTCTCGTACATGCCGGTGCTCTCGACCATCGGTTGCAGGATGGCCTGGAACGCGTCGATGATCCGAGTCGGGAAGCCGAGCACCTTGAGCGGCATCAGCAGCGGCATCACCGGGCTGTTGACCCGCACGGTGACGACGTTGCCGTCGACGGTGACGATGTTCTCGGGATCCTCGAAGTCGAAATCCTGCAACCGCGAGTGCTCGAAGATGAAGCCGGCCGCCAGCTGGATCCAGCTCATCGGGTTCAGCAGGTACTTCGGGAAGTACGCGATCGGGTCGTACTCGCGGTTGATCCGCAGATAGGTCCCGTCCGGAAGCGCAATGGCGCCGCCGAGGACATCGGAGCCGAAGGTCGGCTCGTCCGGCCCGTACCGGGAGAAGATGCCGGTGCCCGGGGTGTTGGAGTCACCGTAGAAGACGCCGAACACGCTGGACATGTCGTAGCCGGTATCAGCAAGGCGGTTGAGCGCCTCGGCGGCGACGCGGCCACCGTAGGAACCGGTGTTGATGGCGCTGACGGTGGTGGACGGGTCACGGGCCAACAGCAGTTCGGTGAGCCAGGTGGCACCGGCGTCGACCGAGGCCGCGGTGACGGTGCCCGGATAGCGGTCGGGATCGTTGAGCACTGTGAGGTCCGCGATGCGCAGCCAGACACCGCTGTCCTGCTCGGCCAGCGCGCCCGGCGGGAACTGCACACCGGCACCCGGAACCGCGAACAGGGCCAGGGCCGCCAGCTCGATGGCCCGGTTGGAGATAACCCGGTGCTGCTGCTGGTGGATGACCGCGGGTTCCTGGGGCGCCGGCATCGAATGATCGACGATCCCGCCGGCCAGCAGGGCTGCGGCGGCAGGCACCGCCACGGCCTTGGCGACCCGATTGCGCTTCTTTACCCGGTGACGTCCGCTCATGTTGGCTCCTTTGCGGGCTCGTCCGGACGCGGAGCGAACCGAAGGCCCCCCGGCCGGCGCGATGATTCAGATTTCTTCGCCACAGATGCGACCTGGCGTCGACACCGTTTGTGACCATACGTCATGTGCGGCTTGACTTCTCGTCAAGATCAACGGGGCTTGACACGGCCTCGGAGCGTCGCGAGGTAGCCGGATAACGCGCCGCTGTCGGTGTACCGTGGACAGCTACCGGCCGATACCCGGCCGTGCGCAGCAGTTGTCTTGAAACCATTCAGCAAACCCGTAGCTCCGCCATCAGCCGATGGCAGCGATTCATAATTATCGCCGGAGCAAATTATGGGTGAGTGGCCGACCATCGGCGTTCCCGGCCGCGAACAGGCGATGCCTGGTGTTACCGGCGCCACCGCATCGCACCCAAGGGCTACGCCGCGGTTTGCTACGGTCAGCTGCTTGATTGCGCAACGACTTCAAGGTTCAACCGAACGGCGGACGAGGGTGCGGGCCGGGGTGGGCAGAATTTGCCAGAGTTGCGGTTTGCCGTCGGTGGCTACAGCCACCGGTGTGGCCGGCGATCATCAGACGGATTCCGAGAACTCCGTGCGGTCGCTGACCGACGAACAAGTGCTCAACGAATTCGGTAAAGCGATGCTGGCGCACTCCTAGACTTCACCGACCGCATGGAGGCCCTGCGCGCCGAGGCGCTGCGCCGAATGCGGTAGGTCCGCAAACGCATCAGGCCCCCTCGAAAGGGGGCCTGAACAGCGTGGCAGGTACAGGATTCGAACCTGTGTAGGCGTTAGCCGACGGATTTACAGTCCGCTCCCATTGGCCGCTCGGGCAACCTGCCGGGATTTGGTGCGAGTAGCAGAGTACAAGAGGATGTACTGAAGACGAAAACCGCATGTAGCAAGAGGAGGGGTCCAGTGGCGGATTCAAGCTTCGACATCGTGAGCAAGGCCGATCGCCAGGAGGTCGACAACGCGCTCAACCAGGCAGCCAAGGAGCTGACCACCCGATTCGACTTCCGCGGCACCGACACCACCATCGAGTGGCAGGGTGAGGAAGGCATCATTTTGGTGTCCTCCACCGAGGAGCGCGTGAAGGCCGCCGTCGACGTCTTCAAGGAAAAATTGATCCGCCGCGACATCTCCATGAAGGCGTTCGAAGCCGGCGAAGCCCAGCCGTCCGGCAAGACGTACAAGGTCATCGGCAGCATCAAGCAGGGCATCGACAGCGAGAACGCCAAGAAGATCACCAAGCTGATCCGCGACAAAGGCCCCAAGGGCGTCAAGGCGCAGATCCAGGGCGAGGAGATCCGGGTCAGCTCGAAGAAGCGTGACGACCTTCAGGCGGTGCAGGCGCTGTTGCGCGGCGCCGACCTGCCGGTGGCGCTGCAGTTCGTCAACTACCGCTGACGAGCTCGGGCCGGCACTACCCACAGAGTGCTACGCCGAGATCGACGTGAGGGTTGCCGATCCAGCGATACCGCCCGGAATCCGCGACCCTCACGTCGGTCTCGTCATAGGCACTCATCGGATACTCGCCGTACAGAGCCGGCGCGCAGCTAGACCCCGCCGTACTCCGGCCGCAGCACCGGCGCCAACGCCGCCAGCGGGATGCGCGCCTGCACGGTGCCACCATCCATCGACCACTGCATGACACCGGGCGTGAAGTCCACCGGGGTGTCATGGCTCACCGGGTAGTCCGGCATGTACAGGATCAGCTCGTCGCCGCTCAGCGCCCAGGCCTTGTATCCACCGGAGTACACCTTGTCCGGTGTCCACCGGTCGGCCACGAACGGATAGGACCCGGGCTGATGCACGGGCGGGGCGGCATCGAGCGCCTGCACGACGAACGGTCGGGCCAGCGGCTCGATCGCGGTCAGCGGGTTGACACCCGGGGTGACCAGATCGGCCAGCTGCAGCTGCCGACCGCCACCGAAGGTGAAGGTGCGGTAGGCATTGTTGAAGTCCGGTCCGTCTGCGTGATACGTCTCACGGAAGACCACCGACATCACGTCACCGCGTCGCAGCACCTCGAAGTTGGCCTCGCCGTAGCTGTCTGCCGCCATGCCGCGGCCCACCCGCGCCCAGTTCCCCACCAGTGTGCGCAGGTAGTCGCGCAGCACCGGGCCGGCCACCGGGTCGTCGATCAGGTCCGGGACGGCAACCTTGATATCCCGCACCGCCTTACGGTCCGACTGCACCGACAGCTGGCAGTACGGCCCGGCCTGTGCACCGCCCAGCTCGGCACAGAACGACGGTGACGCCACCGCGCCGGGAGCCGTCAGCAGCCCAGCGGCCAGGAAGCCGATCAGGAATCTCATGATGCTCAGGGCAATTCGACCTTGGCGGCACGCCACTGCCCGTCGACCTTCTGCATCGTCATCTTGATGCGGCTGCGGTCGATACGCGGGTCGGGCACCTGAGCGTTGGACACCGACTGGTCGACGAACAACAGCACCACCACCGTGTCCTTCGTCGCCGACTGGACCGCGGAGTCGATGACGACACCGTGTGCGGAGGCCTTGTTGTCGATCAGCAACTGCCGCAACTGCATACTGGACTCGGAGTACATGTCCTTGAACTCGCCGGTGGCCCCGGCCAGCACCTGGTCGAAGTTCTCGTCGACCTTGTTCGAGTCGATGCTGGTGAGCACCTGCGCATACGACACCGCCGCATCGCGGGCCTGCTGCCCGGCCGCGGCGACCTGTCGCGACTGCCACAGCTGCCATCCCAGGAATCCCGAAAGGCCCAGCAGCGCAACCAGTACCACCGCGACAACACCGACCAGGAGCCGCCGGCGACGTGGTGCGGGTTCGACGGCCTCGGTGTCGACCTCGGCTTCGGGGGTCTCGTCGGTGGTCTCGTCGGATTCGACCAGTTCTTCCTCGACGTCGGTGGACGTGCTCACGGTGTTCTCCTCTGCTGTGCTCATCGCGGTGGCTCGATCGGCAGGACCGGACCGCCGTAGGGCGTCGGAATGGTGTACCGGCCCTTGGGGGTCGGATCGGTGGTGCGGCCCAGGTCCGCTCCCGGGGGCGGCCCGGCGGTGTCGTCACCGGCCGGCCGTGGTGCGTTCTTCGCGCCGCGGACCAACAGGCCGGGATGGTCGTCGCGGCAGTAGGTGTACATGTATGGCTCGGGATAGTCGGCGTTCGACGGCGGACGACGCGGCGTGCCGTAATCACACGAATAGCGCGGGTAGATATCGCCGGTGACCCACAGCCCGTTGTCGTGCATGATGCTGCCCAGCGCATCGAGGACCGAGGTGCGATACGTCGGGAACAGTGCATTGAGCGCGGGCACCCGCAGATACAACAGCTCCGAGGTGGTGGTCAGATCACCCAGCAGTTGCACCATGGTGTCGGAGTTGTCGGTGAACAGGTTGTCGACCGAATTCAATGCGCCCGGAGCCTCATCGGTGAACCGGCGGAACCCGTCCTGCATGCCGCTCACGCCCGCGAAAGTCGCGCTCAGATTGTCCGACGCCACCGCGATGCCCGCGCTCTTGTCGGCCGCCATCTGCAGCACCACCCGGCTGCTGCGGAGCAGGCTCGTCGTTTCCGGCAGCACCGAATCCAGCGTCGAGAGCAGGAACGTCCCGCCGTCGATGATGTCCTTGAGCTTGCCGGGACCGGCGTCGCTCATGCTCAACTCGCGGCGGATCGTGTCGAGCTTGCCGACATCCACCTGGGCCAGCGCACCGTCGGCATCGGCGAGTAGCTGCGCCAGGCTCACCGGCACGGTGGCATGTCCCAGCGCGACCACACTGCCGTCCTGCAGGAACGGTCCGGCATCGGACTCGGCGGCAAAGTCGATGTACTGCTCGCCGGCCGGTGACAGCCCGGACACCTTGACATCGGCCGAGGCCGGAATCGGTACCGGGGAGTCTATGTTGACGATCGCGTTGACCCCGCCGGTGGTGATGTCGAGGCGTTCGACGCGGCCGATCGGTACACCGCGCAGGGTGACGTCCTGGTTGGGTAGCAGGCCGGCGGATTCCGGAAGTTCCACGGTGACGCGGTATTCCGAGGCGAACGGCTGCACCCGCAACGCACCGACGAGCAGGTACGCGGTGGCCACCACCAGCACCCCGACCAGGGCCAGCGCCGACAGCCAGGCCTTCTTGCGGTGCCCGGCCTTGACGACCGCCACCGCGGTGTTGGCGAGCTGGTTGATCATCGTGGCGGCTCCCCCGGCGCCGGCGCCGGGATGACCGGCAGCTGAGGCCCCGCGGGTCCACGCCCGACCACCCGCTCCTGCAGGCGCAGCAGGGTGTACTGCAGGCTGCCGACCAGTTTGTGCCAGTCATACCGCTTCGGCCCGTGGAAGCCCGGATCGCCGGCGAACCCGATATCGGGGATCGAGCCGAGCACCAGGCGGTCGATACTTGCCCGCGTCGAGATCGCGTTGCTGGCCGTCGATTTGACGAACGGCGGCATGATCTTGTTGAGGGCGTAAAGGGTCGCATCCGGGTGCAGCGCCACGTCGTTCCAGGCGCCGGCCACCGTGTCCATATCGGCGATGATGCTGCGGCCGCTGGTATCGGTGCCCGCGATCGACGGGAACTTGCGCAGTTGATCGGTGGTGTCGCCGAGCTGGACGACGAGATCGGCGATCTGGGTGGTGTGTTCGGCCAGTGCCTCGGTGGCCGGTCCGGCGGCGGCCATCAACTCCCCGACCGCGTCGTTCTTGGCCGCGATCGAGCCGACCAGCCGGGAGGTTTCGGATACCGCCTCCGACAACTGCTCCGAACGCGCATTGAGGGTGCCCAGGGTCCGGTTGGTCTTGGCGATCAGCGTGCCGAACGCCTCACCCTGATCGCCGGTGGCCTTGCCCAGGCCGTTGATGATATTGGTGAAGTTGCGCACCGCACCGCCGTTGACCAGGATCGCCGCCGAACTCAACAGCGATTCGACGGTGGCCGCGGCCTGGGTGGATTCGATGCCGATGGTGTCGCCGTCGCGCAGCAGCGAGGTACTCGATGCAGTATCGGCGGCCGGCCGGATCGACACGAACACATCACCCAGCGGTGTCGCGGAACGTAATTCGGCGGTACTGCCCTGTGGCAACCGCACCCCGTTCATGATCCGCAGTCGGGTGACTGCGGTGTAGTTGTGGGCCTCCATGGATTCCATCTCGCCGATATCGGCGCCGGCCAGTTTCACCTTGGCGTTGGCGGGCAGGTTCAGCGCGTTGGAGAACACCGCGGTGATGGTGTAGCCGTCCCCGTTGCCGCCCGGCGCGGGCAGCGGCAGGCTGGCCAGCCCTTCGGTGGCGCAGCCCGTGGCCAGCCAGGCCGACAGCACCAGCGGTGCCACACACTTGACCCGGAACCCCATCAGCGCTGCCCCATCGCCGTCATGCCGTCGAGCATGTAGGACAGCCCGAAATCAGGTCCGAAGTCCTGCAGTGTGCCGGTACTGCAACCTAATTGGCGCAGACCCATCATGTTGCACATCTCCTTGACCGTCTGGGTGTCGAACAGCACCTTGTCGACCAGGACGTGCGCACGCGCCGATCCGCTGTTGCGGTCGACGATGTTGTAGAGGTTGTCCAGCGTCATCGGGGTGAGGTCCAGGAACTCGGCGAGGTCGCGCTCGTGTTCGGTGAGCGTGGTCATCGCGATATCCCCGTTGGCGACCAGCGCCTTGATATCGTCGCGATGCTTGGCCAGCACATCACCCACCTGGGTGAGGACCTCGTTGATGTTCTTGCCGGTGGTGCCGCTGCCGAAGTTCTCGTCGGCCAGGATCTGACTGAGCTGACGCACATTGGAGCCGAAATCGCGCAGTGTCGCATCGTTGTCGGCGGCGGCCTGCATCAGCGAGCTCAGGTTGCGGATGATGGTGGTGAGTTGACCACCGGTCACCTCGCCGCGATTCGCGCTGAGCCGCAATGCTTCCGACAACGCACCCAGAGCGTCCTTCATTTGCTGTCCGTTACCGTCGGCGATCGCGGCGCTGGCGTTCACCACATCGGCCAGCGGCCCGTTGCCCTGACCGTCGCCACGCAGCGAGGCCGACAGCTTGTCCAACACGTCGAGCACACGGGCGAATTCGACCGGGGTCTTGGTGCGGTTCAATCCGATGGTCGCGTTGTTGCGCAATGTGTCGCCGCCGCGGTAGGGCGGGGTGAGTTCGATCTGCCGGTCGGTGAGGATCGAGTTCGACACGGTGACCGCCTGGACATCAGCGGGCACCGCGACGTCCTTGTCGACGGTGAACTCGACCTCGACGTACCCGGCCTTCGGGTTGATCGCGGTGACCTCCCCCACCGGCATGCCTAGCACCGCGACGGTGTTGCCGACATAAAGGCCGGCGGCGCTGTCGAATTGCGCGATCAGGTTGATGGTGTTGATCCGGTCGCGCACCACCGACCAGCCGATGGCACCGGCCAGCACCACCAATGCGGTCGCCAGTGCACCGAAGACGAGCATCCTGGTCCGTGTCATTTGCAGTCCTGGAAGTACTGGATCATGCCGAACTGTTCGGCGCGGCCGCTGATGGCGCACATCCACGAATCGATCAGCAGACCGTTGGCGACATTGATATCGGCGGCGTTGCCGTTGCCGGTGGCGTTGGCGAGCCCACGCAGGGCGACCGGACCGGATTGCAGGATGCTGCGCACCAGATCGTCGTGCTGGCCCAGCATGTCCGACAACTGCCGGACGTTGACGAGCGTCTCCTCCAACTCCGCGCGGTCGTCGATGACGACGCCGCTCAACGTCTCGACCAGCGATGTCAACGCGGCAAGCATGGCCTGGAATGAGGCGCGGCGCAGCACGAACTCACCCACGAGCGCGTTGCCCTGGTCGACCAGATTGCCGACCGTGGACTGTTGGGCGCGCAGCGTGTTGGTCACCGTCTCGGTGGTCTGCAGCAGCGTGCCGAGCTGATCGCGCCGGCCGGCGATGATGTCGGCAAGCGTCTGGGTGTTGGCCAACGCCTGGGGCACCACCGCGGGCAGGCCCTCCATCTGCTTGCCGAGCACACTCAACGTCTGGGCGAACTTGTCCGAGTCGACCTGCTCGTAGGTGGTGGTGACATCGGCCAGCGCTTCCTGCAGGTCATAGGGCACCTCGGTGTGCGACAGCTCAAAGGTCTTGTCCGGCAACGACCCGTCCCCTGCCGGCTGCAGGGCCAGGTAGCGCGACCCGAGGATTGTGGTGATCTTGATGGTGGCCCGGGAGTCCGTACCGAGGCCGACATCGTTGCGCACCTTGAACTTCACCTCGACGTGGTCGCCGGCGAGCTTCATGCTCTTGACCTCACCCACCGGGATACCGGCCACCGTGACGGGGTTGCCCTCCTTGAGTGCGGCGGCCTGCAGGAACCGGGCGGTGTACTGGGTGTAGCCGATATCGGCGACCTTGATCAGCAGCATCGCGCCGATCAGCACCGACACCACGGCCACCGCCATGACGCCGAGCCATAGCCGGCTGTAACTCTCGATCTTCTGTCTAGCCATCGGCCATGTTCCTGCATCGGGGGCTGTAGGACGCCTTGTTTCCGGGGGTCGCCGCGTCCACGATGATCGGTGTCACATCGTTGAGGCCGGGAAAGAATCCCAGCGCGTTCAGGTCACAGGCGTAGGTGTTCGCGTACGCGCCCTCATTGGTGATCCGCGCAAAACCCTTGAGCAGCAACGGCAGATTCGCGCCAGCGAACGCCAACTGAGGCTCGATGGACACCAGGTGTTCGGCGAAGCCGGGCTGGCGTGTCACCAACGAATTCACCGACGGATAAACATCGTCGGCGATGCCGGAGAGTTGCTGCACCACGCGGGAGATGGAGCCCATCGATTCGACGAGCTCCGGCCGGCGCGCGTCGAAGGTGCTGACCATGGTGCGGGTCTGGGCGATGACGTGGTCCAGATCGCCGTTGTGCTGGGCCAGATTGGTGGCCACCGTGTTGAGGTCGGTGATGACCGCGCCGAGTTCGGAGTCCTGACCCGCGAACGACTCGGTGAGGCGGGCAGTCTGATCCACCAGGGCGACGATCGAGGCGTCGTCACCCTGCAGGGAGGCGATGACACCCTTGGTGAGGTTGTCGGCATCACGCGGGTTGAGCACGCTGAACAACGGCTCGTACCCGTTGAGCAGGGTGCCGACATCAAAGGACGGGTCGGTGCGGTCGACCGGGATGACACTGCCCGCCGGCAACCGCTCGGTGCCGCCGATATTGCCCAGTGACAGACCGAGATACCGCTGTCCGACGATGTTCTGGTAGGTCACCGAGGCGACCGTGTTGGCGAGCACCTGCTGATCGTCCTGCACCACGAAGGACACCTTGGCGTTGGCGCCGTCGAGTTCGATCTTCTCGACCCGCCCTACCCGTACCCCCGCCATCCGGACGTCGTCGCCCTCACGCAGGCCGAAGACATCGGTGAACACCGCGGCGTAGGGCACCGTCTGCCCGGCCACATCACGGCGCAGTGTGACGTACACCAGCCAGGTCAGCGTCACCGCCACCACCATGAACAGTGACAATCCGATCAATGCGCCGCGGTACTTGATCACGCCGGTCTCTCCGCCACCGATATCGTGGTGCCGCGCGCCACCGGGCCGAGCAGCAGTTGTGTCGCGGTACTGGCAGGTTGGCCGACCGCCGCGCTGAGTACATCGCGCTCCTGCGCGCTGCCGACCGGTCCGACATTGCCGCCGAAGGCGGCGGATCCAGCATGGGCGCCGAACGAGGCCGGGGCGGCCTCCGCGGCACCGGGGCGCGGCGCTACCGGGGCCAGCGGTGACTGCAGCACCGGTGGCGGTGGCACCGGGATCAGCGCCGGGTTCGCCGTCCCCGGCACCGGCGGCGACGGCAGCATCCCGGGCGGCAGCGGCGGATTCGGGTCGGCGAGGCTGGGATTCGGGTTCACCAGCGGCGGGCCGACCGCGACCAGGTTGCCGTTCGGTCCGACGACGGTCCCGGCGGGCGGGGCGAGATCGGCGGGCGGCTGATAGTTCTGCGGCAGCAACACATCCGGTAGTTCGGGCCGGGTCGGCACCAGCGGCGCGGTGTAGCAGCTGGGACCCTTGAGACCGGCGTACTGGGGGCAGTCGGCCCGGGTGTAGGTGTAGCTCGGCGTGAACGACAGGTTGATCCGCATATTGCCGAAATCGTGGTCGCCGATCCAGGCGTGCTCGAAGAACCTGTCCGACAGCTCATTCAGCTTGACGAAGGCCGGCACCCAGTGCTGCGAGGTGTCGGCCAGCTGCCCGAGCACCGGGGTCAGATCGGAGGTGATGCCGACGAGTCGGTCGGTGTGGTTGTTCAGTGCGGTGTGGGTGGTGCCCACCGTGTGGATGCCGCCGTTGACCAACGCGGTGAGCTGGGAACGTTGTTCGACAAGCGTCTGCATCGGCTGCACGGCCTGGTGCAGCGAGTCGACGAGTTCCGGCGCGGTCTGCTGCAGGCCGCGGGCGGCGTCCATCAGGGCCGAGACGGTGGTGCCGTCCGGTTCAGTGGCAACGATGGCGTCGAGCTGGTCGATCAGCCGGTTGAGTTGTGCTCCACTGCCCAGCAATTCGGCGCGCCGGTTCTCGGTGGCGGCGTTCACCGCGGCCAGCACACCGACTGTCGTGTCCTCACGACCGCGGCCGGTGGCGGCCAGGATGTCGCGCAGTTTGGAGATGGTGGTCTGGAACAGCACCGTCGGCAGCTCGGTGTCCTCACCGATCTCGGCGCCGGCGGCGATGGCCGGACCCGGCCCGTTGTCCACCAGCTGCACCGAGGACACCGCAAAGACGTTGCTGGGCACCACGCGTGCGGTGACCGTCGCCGGGATGGATCCGGCGTAGCTGGGGTCGAGGTTGATATCGACGAAGTTGGGCCGCCCGTGGGTGGCCGGGGTAACCGCCTCGACCATGCCGACCAGCAGTCCGTGGTACTTGACGTCGGACCGTTGCGGCAGTCCGTCACCGACGTTCTGCAGGGCAGCGACCACCCGCACATAGGAGTCCAGTCGGCCGGTCGATTTGATCAGCAGCAGTCCGGCGACCAGCGCACCGACCAGTGCGACCGCGATGCCGTAGAACAGCAAGTGCCGATCGGTGGGTCCGGTGCCGTCGATCTCCAGGGTCTGTGCCATCTAGCCGCCGAACCTCGCTCCGGAGTCGACGGTCCACAGCGCCATGGTCAGCAGCATGTTGACGATGATCACGACGGTGATGCCGGCCCGCATGGCATGTCCGGCCGCGACGCCGACGCCGACCGGGCCGCCCGAGGCGTAGAAACCGTAGTAGCACTGCACCGCCGACGCGATCAGCACGAAGATGACGGCCTTGACCAACGAGTAGATGATGTCCTGCCCGGACAGCATGAGCGCGAAATAGTGCATATAGGAGCCATTGGAGCCGCCGCTGATCAGCATCACCACGATCTGCGTCGTCAGGTAACTGACCGCCAGACAGGCCACGTACAGCGGCACCGTCGCAACCACCGCGGCCATCAGCCGGGTGGTAACCAGGTATGGGATGGGGCGGATGGCGATGGCGTTGAGGGCGTCGATCTCCTCGGCGATGCGCATGGCGCCGAGTTGCGCGGTGAACCGGCAGCCGGCTTGGGTGGCGAACGCCAATGACAGTGCGATGGGCGCCAATTCGCGGGTGTTCACCAGCGAGGAGATGATGCCGGTGGCCGGGCCCAGGCCGAGCAGGTCCAGGAAGTTGTAGCCCTCGATGCCGACCAGGGCCCCGACGGTCACACCGAGCACGATCGCCACCCCGACGGTGCCACCGCCGACCACCAGGGACCCGTTGCCCCAGGTGACGTCGGAGAGCAGCCGGACGAATTCCTTGCGGTACTGGCGCAATACCAGCGGCACGGCCGCGACGGCGCGCACGGAGAACACCACCATGTGCCCCAGCCGCGCCAACGGCACCGAAAGCCGATGCCCGAGTTGCGCTCCCGGAGCCAGCAGCTTGGGGACGAACGTCGTCGCCGCCACGTCTACAGCCCCACCCGCGGGAACATCATGATGTAGAGCTGGCTGATCGCGACGTTGACGATCATCAGCAACAGGATCGACTCGACCACGGCGGCGTTCACCGAGTTCGCCACGCCGGTGGGTCCGCCTTTGGTGGACAACCCCTTCTGGCAGGACACCACCGCGACGATGGCGCCGAAGATGACCGCCTTCACCAGGGCGACGACCATGTCGCCGGTGGTGGCGAAGGACGCGAACGTCGCCACGAAGCTGCCGGGCGCGCCATTCTGGAAGTAGACGTTGAACAGGAAGCTGGCCAGGAAGCCGACGAAGCAGACCACACCGGTGAGCGCGACACCGATCATCACCGCCGCGGCGAAGCGCGGCACCACCAGACGTCGGATCACCGAGACGCCCATGACCTCCATGGCGTCGGTCTCCTCCCGCATGGTGCGCGAGCCGAGATCGGCGGTGATCGCCGAGCCCACCGCGGCGGCCATCAGGATCGCCGCGGTGAGGGACGCCGCCTGCCGGATGACCGCGAGCCCGCTGGCGGCACCGGCCAACGAGGTGGCGCCGACCTGTCCGGCCAGCAGCGCGAACTGGATGGACAGCGTCACTCCGATGGGCAACGCCACCAGCACGGTCGGCACCACGGCGGTGCCCGCCATGAACGCGCCCTGCCGGATGAACTGCTGCCACTGGAACTGCCCGGTGAACAGATCGACGAACAGATGCTGGATGGTGCGGACGCCGAGGACGAACTGGTCTCCGACCGTCTGCAGCGATGCGATCGGATGGCGCTTGACGTACCCGTCGGCCCAGTTCCCGACCTCGTCGAGGCCGTTGCCCGAACCGGACACGCGCTCAGCCAAAGTCGATCCCTCCCGGTACCGCGTCATGCCACCTACTGGCCGATCACTCGCGGTGGTTGGCACGGTATAGCCGGCGCTCGTTTGTCGTCAACGTTTCGGAGAATTTTCATTCACATATTTCGCGCGAGCAGCGTAGCACTCTCAGCAAATCTGGGATAAGCGCGCCGTATGGGCCAGCGCAGTCGGCTACGGATCCTGTCGCCTAGTTGCACATCGGCATTAACTTAGCTACGCCGGGCCAGCGACCGCGACGGATACAGTTGCCCAACTGCCTGCTGAGCGGACCGTCACCGCAATACGCTGAGCCGATGGCACCTGCACAACGCGAACCGAACGTCGTCGTCCTCGGCGGCGGGTCCTGGGGAACCACCGTCGCCTCGATCTGTGCGCGGCGCGGGCCGACCCTGCAGTGGGTGCGTTCTGAGGACACCGCCAAGGACATCAACGACAACCACCGCAACTCGCGGTATCTCGGCGACGAGTGCGTGCTGCCCGACGGATTGGCGGCTACCACCGATTTCTCCGAGGCGGCCCAGTGTGCCGACGTCATCGTGATGGGCGTGCCGTCGCACGGGTTCCGCGGCGTGCTGATCGAGCTGGCCCGCGAGCTGCGGCCGTGGGTGCCGGTGGTGTCGTTGGTGAAGGGCCTCGAGCAGGGCACCAACATGCGGATGAGCCAGATCGTCGACGAGGTTCTGCCCGGGCATCCGGCCGGCATCCTGGCCGGACCCAACATCGCCCGCGAGGTGGCCGAGGGTTATGCCGCCGCGGCGGTGCTGGCCATGCCCGATCAGCATCTGGCGTCGAACCTGGCCGGGCTGTTCCGGACCCGACGGTTCCGCACCTACACCACCGACGACGTCGTCGGCGTCGAGATGGCCGGGGCGTTGAAGAACGTCTACGCCATCGCCGTCGGGATGGGTTACTCGCTGGGGATCGGCGAGAACACCCGCGCCATGGTGATGGCCCGGGCGGTATCCGAGATGTCCAAGCTGGGTGTCGCGATGGGCGGGCACCGCGACACCTTCGGCGGACTGGCCGGCATGGGCGATCTGATCGTCACCTGCACCTCACAACGCAGCCGCAACCGGCACGTCGGTGAACAGCTCGGGTCGGGCAAGACCGTCGAGGAGATCATCGCGGCCATGAACCAGGTCGCCGAGGGCGTGAAGGCGGCCTCGGTGATCATGGAGTTCGCCGAGAAGTACGGACTGAACATGCCGATCGCCCGAGAGGTCGACGGGGTGATCAACCACGGCCGCACGGTCGAGGACGCCTACCGCGGGCTGATGGTCGAGAACCCAGGCCACGAGGTGCACGGGTCGGGGTTCTGAGCCCCGGCGGCACAGTCGAGGCCGAGCGCGGAGCGCTCAGTTGAAATACGGGTTGCGTCCCTCGGGCCGGTCCAGCAGCGGGTTGCTCGGGTTGACGATCCAGCTGCCGCCGGGGCTGACCACGAAGCCGGACTGATCGAACGAGTTCTGGCAGGTGACCATCGCCCCGTCGGTGCCGCAGGTGACGTGCTGGAAGCTGATGCGCGAGTTGGCCGGCAGCGCCTGGGCGGGCTTGTCGCCGACGAACATCGGGTTGGCGGCATTGGCGAAGACCGGTGCACCGACCTGTCCGCCGGATACCACGTTGGCACCGCCGGGCGCGCCCGGGAACGCTCCGCTGCAGCCGTAGTTGCCGTTGTTGCGGCTCATGACACAGGTGATTCCTGCGCCGGCGGTGAAGGCGTACAGACTGCCGTCGTTGACCGCGAACTCCGAGGGCCGCACCGGCTCGTAGCCGCCGATGTTCGGCGGTGGCGGTGGGGGCGGCGGCGCCGGCGGTTCGGCCGCGGCCACCGCGGGGGTACCCAGGGCAACAGCGGCCGCCACCGCAAGCAGCAAACCTCGTGTACGCATGGGCATTACCCTATCTCGTCTCGCGATTTCGGCGCGTTTTCGTACGGTGAGCGTACGTACACGCGCCGAAATCGCAGAGGACGGAACCGATCGCGGGTGCGCTGCGTCGAATCTTTCATGTTGGACGATCACCTTCGGCGGCACGACGGCGTCATCACCCTCCGGCAGGCCGCGCGCATCGGCCTGAGTTCGGCCTCAGTGCGCCGTCGAGCTCGGTCGGGGCATTGGATGCGTTGTGCGCCAGGCGTCTATTTCGTCGATGACCGGCCCTTCACGGATGCGGCCCGGGTCCGAGCTGCGGTGTGGGGTTACGGGGAGCACGCGACCGCAAGTGGACTGGCGGCCGCGTGGTGGCACGGGTTGACCCGGTTCGCACCGGCTCAAATAGAGATCACCATTCCGCGCAACAGCCACGGGCGCCGCCGAACGGGATGCCGAGTGCGCAGGCGCGATCTGGACTCACGGGATGTCATCGAGTCCCGCGGCGTGCGCGTCACCACGCTCGCCCTGACGGCAGTGGAAGCCGCTGCCCGCCGCGGCGGCGGCCCGAAGATCATGGACACCGCGCTTCAAGGCGACGGCACGTTGCCCGAGCTGTGGCAGGCACATATGCGGAACAAGGGCAGGTACGGGTCACCGGCAGCGCGACGCTTGCTCCGGGCCGCCGAGAGCGGCGCACAATCCGAGGCAGAACGGCTGCTGATCAAGCTGCTCGAGGAGCACGGCATCACCGGATGGGTGGCCAACCTTCCGGTCGGCCCGTACAAGGTCGACGTCGCTTTTCGGGGCATCACGGTGGCCATCGAGGTCGACGGCTGGGCCTTTCACAGTGATCCGGAAAAGTTCGCGAACGACCGCCGGCGGCAAAACTATCTCGTCCTCAACGGCTGGACGGTACTGCGGTTCACCTGGCTGGACCTCGTCGAGTATCCCGAACGCGTCATCTCCGTGATCCACACCGCGATTTCGGCGCGCTGACGTACGCGCAGCGTACGAAAACGCGCCGAAATCGCAACTAGCCGCGGGCCATCTGCTCCAGGCGACGGATCCGATCCTCGATCGGCGGGTGGGTGGAGAACAGCTTGCCGATCTTCTCCCCCGCCCGGAACGGGTTGGCGATCATCAGGTGCGCCTGATCGGCCAACTGCGGCTCAGGCGGCAGCGGCGCCGCCTGCACCCCGTACGCGATCTTGCGCAGTGCACTGGCCAGTGCCAGCGGATCACCGGTCAGCTCGGCACCGGACTGGTCGGCCTGGTACTCGCGCGACCGCGACACCGCCAGCTTGACGACGGTGGCAGCGATCGGGCCGAGCAGCGAAACCAACAGCATGGCAAAGGGATTCACACCGCCCTCACGGTTCCCGCCGAACATCCCGGCGAACATCGCGACATTGGCCAACGCGGTGATCACCGACGCCAGCGCACCGGCCACACAGGAGATCAGGATGTCGCGGTTGTAGACGTGCGACAGCTCGTGGCCCAGCACCGCACGCAGCTCGCGTTCGTCGAGAATCTGCAGGATGCCGGTGGTGCAGCACACCGCGGCGTTACGCGGGTTGCGGCCGGTGGCGAATGCGTTGGGTGCAGCAGTGTCGCTGATGTAGAGCCGTGGCATGGGCTGGCGCGCGGTGGTCGCCAGCTCGCGGACGATGCGGTACATCGCCGGGGCCTGCATCTCGTTGACCGGCTGGGCGTGCATGGCCCGCAGCGCCATCTTGTCGCTGTTGAAGTAGACGTAGGCGTTCATGCCGACGGCGAACAGCACCGCCAGCATCAGGATCGAGCGGCTCTGGAACAGGGAGCCGATGAAGACGATGAGCGCGGACATGCCGACCAGCAGCACGAACGTCTTCAATCGGTTGGCATGGGGATGCCAGGTCATCAGCGGTCCTCCTCAACAGAAGTCTTCGCTTGGCTAACGTTCGACCGGCCCCCGCGGGTTCCGCACTAGCCGTGCCGGTTGACCGTGTAATCCACCAGGGTGGCCAGCGCCGCGCGGCCGGGACCGTCGGGCAGGTTGGCCAGTTCGTCGCGGGCCCGCAGCGCGTACTCGCGCACCGTCTCCTTGGCCTTGGCCATCCCCGGTGAGCGACGCAGCAGGGTCAGTGCCTCGGCGACCTCGGCATCGTCTTCCAGCGGCTTGGCCAGCAGCACGCGCAGCCGGTCGGAGTCCTCGCCGGCCTCGCGCAGCGCGTACAGCACCGGCAGGGTGTGCACGCCTTCGCGCAGGTCGGTGCCGGGAAGCTTGCCCGACTCGTCGGGATCGCTGTCGATGTCGATGATGTCGTCAGAAATCTGGAACACCGTCCCGACGATGCCGCCGAGCCGGGACAGCCGCTCGATCTGCTCGGTGTCGGCACCGGAGAACGTCGCCCCGAACCGGCCCGAGGCCTCGATCAGACAGGCCGTCTTCTCGTACACCACCTTCAGATAGTGCTCGATCTCGTCGGTGCCCCCGGCCGCACCGCGGGTCTCGCGCATCTGACCGGTCACCAGCTGGGCGAATGTGTCGGCAATCACGCGCACCGCGTCGGGTCCCAGCCGCGACACCAGTCGGGAGGCGGTGGCGAACAGGTAGTCGCCGGCCAGGATCGCGATGTTGTTGCCCCAGCGCGCGTTGGCGCTGTCCGCGCCACGGCGGACCTGGGCCTCGTCCATCACATCATCGTGGTAGAGCGTCGCCAGGTGCACCAGCTCGATGACCGCCCCGGCGATGATGACCTCGGGGTCCTCGGGCCGTGGCCCCAACGAGCCCGACAGCACCGTGAACAGCGGCCGGAACCGCTTGCCACCGGCCTGGAACAGATGCTGGACGGCCTCGGCCATCAGCACATCCGCCTTGCCCAATTCGGTGGACATCAGGTCTTCGACACGTTCCACGCCGTCACGCACCCGCGCCGCGAACTCGGCATCCCCGAAATCCACGCCCGCCACCACGCTCGCCGGTGTCCTCATCGTTCCAACATACTGGGAGGGTGCCGAGTCCAGCAGATGTGGTTGTTGTAGGCGCCGGGCCCGCCGGTGCATCGGCGGCCGCCTGGGCTGTTCGGGCAGGTCGCGACGTCCTGATGATCGATTCGGCGCAGTTTCCCCGCGACAAGGCCTGCGGTGACGGACTGACCCCGCGCGCCATCGCCGAGCTGCGCCGGCTGGGTCTGGGCGACTGGCTGGGCGGTCGCATCAGCCACCACGGACTGCGGATGTCGGGGTTCGGCGCCGATGTCGAGGTGCGCTGGCCGGGTCCGTCCTTCCCCGCCGTCAGCAGCGCGGTGCCACGCACCGAGCTCGACGACCGAATCCGGATGGTCGCCGCCGATGACGGCGCCAAAATGCTACTCGGCACGAAAGCCGTTGACGTCCGCCATGACTCGTCGGGCCGGGTGTCGGAGCTGATCCTGGACGACGGTTCCGAGATCACCGTCGGCGAGCTGATCGTCGCCGACGGGGCACGCTCCACGCTGGGCCGGACATTGGGCCGCACCTGGCACCGCGACACCGTGTACGGCACCGCGATTCGCGGCTATATCAAGACACCGCGGGCCGACGAGCCGTGGATCACCTCGCACCTGGAACTGCGGTCACCGGAGGGCGACGTGCTGCCCGGCTACGGCTGGATCTTCCCGCTCGGCAACGGCGAGGTGAACATCGGGGTGGGCGCACTGGCGACGGCCAAGCGTCCCGCCGACGCGGCGCTGCGCCCGCTGATGTCGTACTACACCGACCTGCGCCGCGACGAGTGGGGCTTCGAGGGCGAACCACGGGCCGGTCTGTCCGCGCTGCTGCCGATGGGCGGCGCGGTCAGCGGGGTCGCAGGGCCGAACTGGATGCTGATCGGCGACGCCGCGGCCTGCGTCAACCCGCTCAACGGCGAGGGCATCGACTACGGCCTGGAGACCGGTCGGCTGGCCGCCGAACTGCTCGGCTCCGGGGACCTGTCGGCGGCCTGGCCTGCGGTGCTCACCGAGCATTACGCCCGCGGATTCTCCGCGGCACGACGGCTGGCGCTGCTGCTGACACTGCCCCGCTTCCTGCCCGCGGTGGGGCCGGTGGCGCTGCGTTCGCATTTCCTGATGCAGGTGGCGGTACGGATGATGGGCAACCTGGTCACCGACGAGGACGAGGACTGGATCGCGCGGGCATGGCGTTCGGCGGGCCGGGTGTCGCGCCGGCTCGACGAGCGCACGCCGTTCAGCTGACCGGTTCGCGGCCCAGCAGCGTCAGCGCCATCATCGTCCGGACGCAGGCGCGGGAGTGCTCGGTGTTCTCGTAGTGCACCAGCCGGCCCAGATCGACCACCAGACCGAAGGCCGCATGCACGGCGAATCTCGCTTGGGCGTGGCTGAATTCGGGGCGCGCCTCCGAGAGCAGGCGGGCCCATTCGTCGACGGTGGCGCGCTGGATGTTGCGCAGCACCATGCGGTCGGCCTCGGGCACATTGCCGCGTTCGGTGTAGTACACGTAGGCCAGTTCGGGGTCGCGGAACGAGCGGTCGACGTACAGATCGATCAGTTTGGCCAGCGCCCGATCCGGATCCGCTTCCACCGCAAGGACCGTGGAGATGTCGCCGGACACCCGGTCGGCGCTGCGCCGGTAGGAGGCCGCCAGGATATCGGCCTTGCCCGGGAAGAACCGGTAGATACCGGACGGTTGCATGCCGACCGCGGCGGCGATGTCTTCCATGCTGGTTTCGCGAAATCCCTTGCGGTGAAACAGCAGCAGCGATTCGTGCAGCAGGATCTCGTACTTGCCGCCGACCCCGGATCCGCTCTGCAGCAACGGCTTCGGTTCGCCGTCGTCGACCTGCGCGGGCAGTTCGGCCCACAGCACGGCGTGCGCCAGGCCGGCCAGCAGGGTGCGCATATCGCTCAGCGGCAACCCGGCCCGGTGATCGGTGACGCTGCCGATCACACTGAGCGCCGCCGAGGACAGCGTCCACCGCTCGCGCGAGGTCAGCTGGGGACGCAGCTGGGTCAGTGGCTGCTGCAACCGACGGTTGACCAGTTCGATCTGGCCGTTGAGGATCGCCTGATCGGGCGCATTGAGGTAGCGGCCCTCCCATCGGTACAGCCCGCCGGAGCTGCGGTTGGCGATGGCTGTGTCGACGAGCGCGTCGACGAGGTCGTCGAGCAGTGCCGCGGGATCGGCCTCGGGTTCTGCGATCTCGGTGCCGTCGACCAACTGCTGCCCGAGACCGACGACGGCGTCGCGGAACAGTTCGTACTTGCCGGGCGAATGCCGGTACAGCGCCGCGGCGGAGATGCCGACCCGGGACGCGATGTCCTCCATGCTGACCGCGTGATAACCGAGCGCGCTGAAGGCGTCCGCCGACGCCTTGACGATCTGGGCCTTACGGTCGCGTGGGCGGCGCCGCACGGTGGGCGGCACGGGGCGACCGACGGTTGACATGTCCCCAACGGTAACGCATTCGCCAGAGGCTCGGCAGGATGACGAATGACCCTTCACGCGCAGCATCGATGCCTGTCGAGTCAGATTGCAGCCGAGTGATTCAGACCACCCGGCCCTGACAGCCATCAAGGAATTGTCATTCACATAGGGGCTTGCGTCGGCGTCAATCGCTGTGCCAGGCTGCTGATGGGACAGGGGAGGTCTGCGATGTCTGTGCACCACGAGCCCGAGCCGGGGCCGCAGCTGACGGATGCCGACACCCGGATCACCATCACGCAGCGCACCTCGCGCTGGGATCACGGCGAGGTCGCCATCAGCGACGCGGTCGACTTCTGGTCTTTCGCCGGAGCGGCCGCCAACGTCGTGATGCAACTGGCCCGGCCCGAGGTCGGTTACGGCGTGGCCGAGAGCCGGGTCAAATCAGGCAGCCTGATGGAGCATCCGTGGAAGCGCGCCCGGACCACCACGCAGTACCTGGCCGTGGCCATCCTGGGCAGCGACGAGGACCGTGCGGCCTATCGCGCCGCGGTCGACGTGGCGCATCGGCAGGTGCAGTCCACCGAGAGCAGCCCGGTCCGCTACAACGCCTTCAACCGGGAACTGCAACTCTGGGTGGCGGCCTGTCTGTTCGTCGGGTTCGAGGACACCTACCAGCTTCTGCACGGCGCGATGTCACCCGAGCAGGCCGAGCAGTTCTATCTGTCCGCACAACCGCTCGGGACGACTCTGCAGGTCACCGCGGACCAGTGGCCGGCTACCCGGGTGGCATTCGGCGAGTACTGGAACACCGCCTGCGGGCAGGTGGTCATCGACGATCACATCCGCGAGTACCTGACGGCGCTGATCGACCTGAAGATGATCAACTGGCCGCTGCGGGTGACCTTCGCCCCACTGCTGCGCTTCCTCACCATCGGGTCACTCGCGCCGGTGTTCCGCGATGCCATGGGTCTGGCCTGGTCGGATGTCGACCAACGCCGGTTCGAGAACCTGTTCGTGTTCGTGGCATTCGTGAACCGCTTCATCCCGCGGTTCATCCGGCACGGCGGCAGTCACATCCTGCTGGGTGATGTGCGGCGCCGGGTACGCAACAAGAAGGCCCTGATCTAGCGGTATTCGCAGAGATAGGCGGTCTCGACCTCGGCGCGCACCATGAACTTGCTGTCGGCCGGGACCGTGAACTGTGTTCCGGCGGCGAAGGTTTCCCATTCGCCTGCGCCGGGCAGCCGGACCGTCAGCGCTCCGCTGACGACGTTCATGATCTCCAGCTGCGAGGTGCCGAACTCGTACTCCCCCACCGCCATGACGCCGACGGTCGCGGGCCCCTCGGCGGTCGCGAATGCGATCGATGCGACAGAACCGTCGAAGTACTCGTTGACTTTGAACATGGGCGAAGACTAACTCAGCCGGCGGTGACGCCATGGGTCAGCGTCCCGATGCCCTCGATCTCGATGTCGACGCGATCCCCGTCGCGCAGCGCGGCACTGCCACCCGGTGAGCCGGTGAGCACGAGGTCGCCCGGCAGCAGGGTCGCGAAACCCGACAGGTATTCGACGATGAAGGGGATGTCATACGTCATGTCCGCTGTCGATCCGTCCTGACGCAGCTCGCCATTGACGCTGCAGCGCAGTCTGATTCCGGCGATCGACTCGACATCGGTCTCGATCCACGGCCCGACCGGGCAGAACGTGTCGAAGCCCTTGCCGCGGGTCAGTTGCGGGTCGCTGCGCTGCAGGTCCCGCGCGCTGACATCGTTGGCGCAGGTATAACCGAAGATGTGATCGTCGGCCTCGTCGGCGCGCACATTGCGCGCGGTCCGGCCGATCACAAAGGCCAGTTCCGCCTCGTGTTCGACGTGCGTGCTGAGGCTCGTCGGCGGTAGCACGACGCTGTCGTCCGGCCCGATGATCGTGGTCGGTCCCTTCATGAACACCGACGGACTGCCGTCGTGGGTATAGCCCATCTCGGCGCGGTGGGCGGCGTAGTTACGACCCAGGCAGAAGATCTTCGAGGGAGCCACGGGTGCCAGCAGCCTCACCTCGGTGCGGGCGTACTCCCGGTCGACGGCGTGCTCGCCGAACGGGCTGCCGTCCAGCACCTGCACCGTGTCCGCGCCGACAACACACCATCGTTCGGCGCCCTCGACGCGCACCCGTCCGTATCTCATGACAACAGCTTTCGGATGACGTAGGGCAGTGTCCCGCCGTGGCGCAGGTACTCGATCTCGTTGACGGTGTCGACCCGCAGCCGCAGCGGCCGCGACACCACGGTCCCGTCCTCGCCGACGATGTTCAGCGCGATGTCGTTGAGCCCCACCGTGATGCGGTCCAGACCGCACAGATTGAGCGTCTCGGTGCCGTCGAGGTCGGGAATGGGGCGAGCCGGGTCGAACTGCAACGGGTAGATGCCCATCCCGATGATGTTGCTGCGATGAATGCGCTCGTAGGATCCGGCGATGATGGCGCGCACGCCGAGCAGTGCGGGCGCCTTGGCAGCCCAGTCCCGGCTGGAACCGGCGCCGTAGTTGTCTCCCGCGACGATCACCATCGGGGTATCGCCGTAGGTGGCGGCGGCCTGGTAGACCGGCAGCACCTGCGAACGGTCGGCGGTGTGGGCCCACGCGCCTTTTCCACCGACTCCGGGCGGCAGCAGCCGGTTTCGGACGTCGGCGTTGGTGAACGCGCCGCGCACCATCACCTCGAAGTTGCTTCTGCGAGTGGAGTATTGGTTGTAGTCGCGAGGTTGGACCCCGCCGTTGTGCAGATACTCGGCCGCGGCACTGTCCCGCGGGATGGCACCGGCCGGTGAGATGTGGTCGGTGGTGACGTTGTCACCCAGCCGCAGCAGCGTCCTGGTGGCGAGCACCGACGGTACCTCGGGCGCCACCGGACCGATGTTCTCCAGGTAGGACGGGCGACGAATGTAGGTGCTGGCCGGATCCCAGCGGTACCTCAGCTCCTGTTGGCCATCGAGTTCACGCCAGGCCTGTGTGCCGTGCCGGATGGCGTCGGTGTTCTCGGCGAACATCTCCGGTCGCAGGTACTGCGCCGCGCACTGCGCGGTCTCGACATCGGTGGGCCACAGGTCAGCCAGGTACACCGCGGCGCCGGCGTGATCGTGCCCGACCGGTTCGGTCTCGAAGTCGTGCAGCACACTGCCGGCCAGCGCGTACGCGACCACCAGTGGTGGCGAGGCGAGATAGCCGTATTGCAGGCGCGGATGCACCCGGCCGGGGAAATTACGGTTACCCGACAGCACCGCCGCGGGTGTGAAACCCTGTTCGACCAATGTCTCCAGGGCCGGGTGCAATGGTCCGGAATTGCCGATGCAGGTCATGCAGCCATATCCGACGGTGGTGAAACCCAGCTTCGCCAGGTCATCGAGCAGCCCTGCGGCGGTGAGGTATTCGGTGACAACGCGGGAGCCTGGTGACAGTGTGGTCTTGACCCACGGCTTGACGGTCAACCCGCGCCGGGCGGCGTTGCGGGCGATCAGTCCGGCTGCGATCATCAGTGCCGGGTTAGCGGTGTTGGTACAGCTGGTGATGGCCGCGACGGCCACCGCGCCGGCGGGCACCGGTTCACCGAAGCCCCCGTTCGCCGCCTCGACGGCGCCGGCAACGGCCCGGAACGATTCGGTAACGTCCGACAGCGGCACCCGCTGGTGCGGCATGGTGGGCCCGGCAAGCGTGGTCTGCACGGTCTCGAGATCCAGGAACAGCTGCTCGTCATAACGCGGGGTCGGCGAATCGGACTCGCAGAAAAGATGATTCGCATGCAGGTAGGTTCGGACGAGTTCGCGGTGTTCGACCGTCCGCCCGGTCGCGGCAAGGAAGCGCATGGTCTCCTCGTCGGACGGGAACAGCGCGACGGTGGCCCCGTATTCCGGTGCCATGTTGGATACCGCGGCACGGTCGGCCCAGCCCAGTCCGCGGGCGCCGGGCCCGTGGAACTCGACGAACTTGTCGATCACCCCGTGCGCGCGCAGCATCTGGGTCAACGTCAGCGCCAGATCTGTTCCGGTGACCCCGGGACGCAGCCGGCCGGTCAATTCCACACCGACCACGCTGGGATAGCCGATCGTCACGGGCTCGCCGAGCATCGCTGCCTGCCCCTGTAGCCCGCCGACGCCCCAGCCCAGGATTCCGATCGAGTTGATCATCGGGGTGTGGCTGTCGGTGGCCACCAGGGTGTCCGGGTGCAGCGTCGCGGGTTCGGTCGCGGTGTCCACCCACACAGCGGTGGCCAGCGATTCCATGTTGACCTGATGGATGATCCCGGTCCCCGGCGGGATCACCCCGAACTGATCGAGGGTGTTCTCGGCCCACTTGACGAACCGGTACCGCTCCCCGTTGCGGCGGAAGTCGATGGCCAGGTTGAGCTCGACCGCGTCGGGTCGACCGTAGTGCTCGGCGATCACCGAATGGTCGACGGTCAGGTCGACCGGAATGGCGGGCTGCAGCGCCGCAGGGTCGCCGCCGAGGTCGGCCACGACATCACGCATGCCGGCGAAGTCCGCCAGCGCCGGCAGGCACGTGGTGTCGTGCAACATGATTCGGTTGGGCAGCAACGGCGCTTCACACGCCGCGACGGCCCCGCGCAGCCGCGCCAGGACAGTCGGTAATGCATCGGGCGAGCGCCTGGCGATGTTCTCGATGAGGATCCGGAGCGCATATGGAGTAGCGGCGAGTTCGTCCGGGGACAGGATCGAGTCGAGCGGGAAGTAGTGATACCGGCGGTCGCCGACCACCAGCTCTGCGGCCGAACCGAGGGCGACTGCGGTGTCCATGACACCAGTTTGTACTAATTCGCCAAGAAGTACAACAATCGATCAGCCGTGCGGATCGTGTGGAATACCGGTCTTGATCTCACGGACCACGTCGAGGTGGTTGAACATGAACACCGCAGCGGCCTCGTTGTCACCGCGTTCGAGCAGGTCGAGCAGCTGTAGATGTTCGCGTGCCTGCGAGACGATGCGGGCGCGGTCGGCCTGGTGGTTGTACTCGATCATGCGACGCATGCGGTTGATCCGGCGAACGGCGTCGGCAAGGTAGGCGTTACCTGAGCACTCCGCCACCATCTCGTGGAATGTCGCGTTGTACCTGAACAGTTCGCTGCGCGAGAGCAGGACGGCGTTACCGCGCACCAATGATTCCTGCTGTTCGCGATGCAACGCGAAACCCTGTGTATCGATCGCGAAAGTCGGTTCGCGGATGCCCGCCGGTTCGATGATCAAGCGGAATCGATAGCTCTGGTCATGCGCCTCATTGGTGGACAGCGTGCGGACGAATTCCCAGCCTCGGGCGGCACGCCGCCGGATCAGGTCCTCGGACTCCATCCGGGCCAGGACCAGGCTGGCCTGACGGTTGGTCAGCGCGTATCGCTGGCAGAGATCGGTGGTCGTGAACGACTCGACGAACCGTCCGCCGAGATGGTCGTCGATGATCCGGAAATACAGCTGCTCGTCGGCATCATCTTCGGTGTGCACCGTGGCACGGGCGAGTTCCGCGGCCGGCATCACCAGATGGAATCCACGTCGCGGCGTTCGTTCGACCAAGCCGATCTCGGTGAGATACGCCAGCGCGCGACGGGCCGGGGTCCGGGAGATGTTCAACTCGTCGGCGACCCACTGCTCGGTGAGGTGCGCGCCGACCTCCAACCCATTCGCACGGATCAGGTCGACGACGCGGGTGGCCATCGCGGTCGGCGAGACCCTGGTCGAGAGCAGCCCACTCGCCGCACTGCCACTGGCAGCCATGACACCTCCACGATCCGGTTTGGACTCCGAGCGCCGATCGTACAAGCGGCGCAGGCCTTGTTGTGAAGGCAAAACCACCGTGTTCGGAGCCGCTGTTGACTTTGAATGTGATGGCGACCATATTGTATTTCTAGTCGAATAAGTACAAATAACTAGCCCCCAAAAGGTCAACCGGTTGACAGGGCGACCAATTTGGGCGCACACTCCTAACGACACCCCGACCGTGAGCCAGTTCACATCGGCGGTCCCACAGCAGGAAGGTCATCGAAGATCGTGTCCATCACTTCCCCGCGTCACCGCGCCCGAGCGGCCACTGCGCTGGTCGCTGCTGTCGCGGCGTTCGCGCTCACCTCATGCGCGGCCGCCGGCGACTATTCCGACGTCCAGCCCGAGCTGCCCGACTACTACCCCGCGGACTATTCGGCCCTGATCGACGCGTCCAAGGCCGAGGGCGGCGAGCTGACGATCTACTCGAACACCGACCAGCAGAGCTGGGCGCCGATCATCGACGCCTTCCAGGAGGAGTTTCCGTGGGTCGGCAGCATCAATGCCACCAACCTGGACTCCGACGAGGTGTTCCAGCGGGTGCTCTCCGAACAGGCGATCGGCCAGGACTCCGCCGATATCGTGGTGAGCAACGCCGCCGACGCCTGGGCCGACTTCGCCGACCGCCCCGGCACATTGGTCGACTACGCCTCGCCCGAACTGCCGAATCTCCCGGACTTCGCGCAGCCCATGCCGAATGTCTACACACTGTCGGTGGATCCGATCTCGATGGTCTACAACACCGCGTTGCTGACCGCAGAGGAGGCGCCGACCGGCATCGCCGATCTGGCGGCCAAGGTCACCAAGCATCCCGAGGACTACAACGGACAGATCGCGGTACGAAACCCCAAGGGAGCCTTCGGATTCACCGTCACCCGCGCGTTCGTCGAGAACAACCCCGATGTGGCGTGGGCAGAGCTGGCCACCATCCTGCCGTTCTCCAAGAACGAGACCTCCACCGGCGGCATGGTCGAGAAGGTCACCTCCGGTGAGTACACCGTCGGCTTCTTCATGGGCTCCCCCGCCCTCACCGCCGAGGTGCGCACCGGCGGGCTGATCAAGGCCGTGTTCCCCGACGACGGCACCCCGCTGCTACGGCGCGGCATCGGTATCGCCGACGGCGCCCCGCACGAGGCCACCGCCAAACTCTTCCTGGACTTCGTCATGTCCGAGACCGGTCAGAGTGCCGTCTCTGAAGGCGGTCTCACCGCGTACCGCGACGGTGTCTCGCGCGCCGAGGACGGCGTGGCCACCTACTCGGAGGTCGTGGAGTCCGTCGGTATCGAGAACACGATCTTCGTTCCGTACACCAAGGCCACCGACGAGGAGATCGATGCCTTCTCCGAGCGCTGGCAATCCCTACAAGCCGGCTGATCCGAAGAGAGCACACACATCATGAGCCTTGCCACACCCCCTGAGATCTCGTCGCCGTTCGTCCGGCCCACCCCCGGCGAACTCGGCAGCCCGCGCTACCGCAGATTCCGGAACATGGGCCGCGACACCCTGATCCAGTACGCCGTGCTCGCCATCCTGGCGTTGTTCGTGCTGGCCCCGGTGGTCCCGACCATCTACCAGTCGATCGTCGACCGCCCACTCTATGAGGTCGGCGGCCTGCTCACCCTGGACAACTACTCGCGACTGTTCACCGAGGCCGGCTTCGGTGATGTCATTCTCAACACCGTCCTGTTCGCCGGGTTGACCGTGCTGCTGGCCCAGTTGTTCGCGGTGCCGATGGCCATCGTCGTCACCCGCACCAAACTGCCGCTGGGCCGGCTCATCGCCGGTTCGATGAAATGGCCGTTCTACATCTCCTCGCTGCTGCTCGGCTTCGGCTGGATCATCCTGTACGGCCCCGGCGGTTTCGTCAGCGTGCAGGCCCGCGAACTGCTGGGTTTCGTGCCGTGGAACCTGTACTCGATCCCGGGTATGGCGCTCACCGAAGCGGTCGCGCTGGCACCCATCGCCTTCACCTTCTGCGTCGGCGCACTCAATCAGTCCGACAACTCACTGGAGTCCGCCGCGCGGGTCTGCGGGGCCGGCCCGCTGCGCATCCTGTGGTCGGTGGTGGTGCCCATGCTGCGCCCACCGATCGTCTACAGCTCGGTGCTGATCATCTCGATGTCCATCGAAACACTCTCGGTACCACTGCTGTTCGGTATGCCCGCCGATATCTCGGTGTTCTCCACCTTCCTGTACACCAACGGACTGCAGTCGATCGATCCGGACTACGGCGTGCTGGGCGCGGCATCGGTGCTGATCCTGCTGGTGACCGTCGGCCTGGTGGCCATGCAGTCCAAACTGCTGAAGAACTCGCAGCGCTTCGTCTCGGTGCGCGGCAAGGCGACCCGGCCGCGCCAGTTCGATCTCGGCTGGATCAAGTGGGTTTCGGTGATCTTCATCGCCGTGTACCTGATCGTCGGTGCACTGCTTCCGCTGGGCGCCTTGGTCTTCCGGTCCTTCACCCTGGTCCTGACCCCGCTGAAATCGCCCTTCTCGACCATGACCTTCGAGAACTACCGGCCGATCTTCAGCTACACGTCGTACTACATGTCGATCGTCAACAGCATCGTCATCGCCGTCGTGGGCGCAGTGGTGATCAGCGTCCTGGCCATCCTCGCGGTGCTGGTGGCACGGCGTTCGAAGATGAAGGGCAACAAGCTCGTCGAGTACCTGGCCCTGGCACCGCAGGCGATGCCCGGCCTGATCGTCGGCATCGGCTTCTTCTGGGCGCTGGCCTACTCACCGGGCTGGCTGTCCGGGCTGCTGTCGGGCACCATCTGGATCCTGGTCATCGCGTTCGGTCTGCGGGCGCTGCCCACCGCCTACGGCAACATCTCGCCGCTGCTCATGCAGATCGGCGAGGAGCTCGACAACGCCGCCCGGGTCACCGGCGCCGACTGGTTCCGCACCTTCACCAAGGTGCTGGGCAAGCTGATCCTGCCCGCGTTCGCGGGTGCCTTCATCCTCGTGTTCGTCACGATGATCAAGGAGTACTCCCCGGCGGTGTTCCTGGCCAATTCCCAGACCAACGTCATCGGCACCACCGCGCTGCAGCTGTGGGCCGAGGGCAACGCGGGATCCGTTGCGGCCCTGGCCACCATCCAGATCCTTATCACCATCGTCTTCGTCTCGATCGCCACCCGCCTCCTGAAAGGTTCGACCTCCAATGCCTAATCTACGAGTAAGGAACGTCAACAAGACGTTCAACGCAAACCAGGTCCTGCGCGATATCAACTTCGACGTGCACGACGGGGAGTTCTTCACCCTGCTGGGCCCCAGCGGCTGCGGCAAGTCCACGACGCTGGCCTGCATCGCCGGCCTGGAATCACCGGACGAGGGCACCATCGAGCTCGACGACACGGTGTTCTTCAGCGGCAAGGACAACACGTTCGTACTCCCGGAAAGCCGCAACCTGGGCATGGTGTTCCAGTCCTACGCGCTGTGGCCGCACATGACCATCGCCGACAATCTGGACCTGCCGCTCAAGCTGCGCAAGGTGGCCAAGGCACGGCGCAACGAACTCATCGACGACGCTCTGGAGAAGGTCGACCTGCTGCACCTGCGCGGACGCTACCCGCACGAGATGTCCGGCGGCCAGCAGCAGCGTGTCGCTCTGGCCCGCGCACTGGTCTATTCGCCCCGGCTGCTGCTGCTCGACGAGCCGCTGTCCAATCTGGACGCCAAGCTGCGCGAGCAGGCCCGCGCGTGGCTCAAGGCGCTGCAGTCCGAGGTCGGCATCACCACCATCTACGTCACCCACGACCAGGAGGAAGCCCTGGCCATGAGCGACCGGATCGCGGTGATGGCCAAGGGAGAGATGGTCCAGATCGCCTCTCCCACTGAGATTTACGAACAGCCCGCCGCACGCGAGGTCGCCAGCTTCGTCGGCAACTGCAACTTCCTGGACGGCAAGGTCGTCGAGGCCGGCGGCAACGACGCCAAGGTACAGCTGGAGGCCACCGGGCAGATCGTGCACGCCACCGGCCGGATGGATGTGCACTCCGGCGATGCGGTGTCGGTCGCGGTGCGCCCGGAGCGGGTCAGCATCGCCGGTGCCGGACACGTACCGGCCGACGGCCTCAACGTGGTCCGCGCCAGCGTGGACAGCGTCCAGTATGTCGGCTCCAAGTACGAGTACCTGCTGTCGGTGGGTACCTCGACGGTGCACGCCGACTGCCTCAAGCCCGGGCATCAGGGCGAGGTGGACCTGGTGATCGACCCGGAGAACATCTTCCTGTACCCGCAGAAGCAGGCCGTGCCGGCATGACCGATGTGATCACCACCGTCAACCCGTCGACCGGTACCGTGCTCTCCACCTACCCGGTGATGAGCGACACCGAGATCGACTACGTCGTGGACTCCGCGAACCTGGCCCAGGAGGACTGGGCACAGGTCGGTTTCGGGGCACGTGCCGAGATCCTGCGTCACGCCGCCCGGCTGCTGCGAGAGCGCAGCACCGAACTGGCGTTGCTGGTCACCCGCGAGATGGGCAAACCGCTGGCCGAGGCGATCGCCGAGGTGCACAAATGCGCGACGGGACTGGAGTACTACGCCGACAACGCCGCGGGCTACCTGGCCGATGAGGTCTACCAGACCTCCGCGGATCGCGCCTGGGTGTCCTATGAGCCCGTCGGTGTCGTGCTGGCCGTGATGCCCTGGAACTTCCCGTTGTGGCAGGTTTTCCGGTTCGCCGCGCCGGCATTGATGGCGGGAAATGCTGCGCTGCTGAAGCATTCACCGAACACCACCGGCGCGGCACTGACATGCCAGGAGATCCTGTCGGACGCCGGGTTGCCCGATGGGCTGTTCACCGCGCTGGTCGTTGCCGAGTCCGACGTCCCCGCCGTCACCGAGAAACTGATCAGCGATCCGCGAATCGGCGCCGTGACGATCACCGGCAGCGAGCGCGCCGGCAGCGCCGTCGGAGCACTTGCCGGACGCGAGATCAAGAAGTCGGTACTCGAGCTCGGCGGGTCTGATCCGTTCATCGTGCTGGCCGACGCGGACCTGCCGCGAGTGGCGCATCTGGCCGTCAAGGGCCGCTTCCTCAACGCCGGCCAGAGTTGCATATCGCCCAAGCGGTTCATCGTCGAAGCGTCGGTCGCCGAGGAGTTCACCGCACTGGTGGTGGCGGAAACTGCGCAGCTGCGGGTCGGCGATCCCGAGGACGTGGCCACCGATATCGGCCCGATGGCTCGCCGCGACCTGCGAGACGGAGTCGCCACACAGGTGCAGACGGCCGTCGACCAGGGCGCCAGCCTGCTGGCCGGCGGTACCTATGACCCCGAGAGCAACGGATTCTTCTACCCACCAACGATTCTGGGTGGTGTCCGGCCGGGAATGTCGGTGTACGGCGAAGAGGTCTTCGGTCCGGTCGCGACCATCATCGTGGTAGCCGATGCGGACGAGGCCGTCGCCGTTGCCAATGACACCCCGTTCGGTCTGGGGGCCAGTGTGTGGAGCGGTGATGTCGACGCGGCCGTGGCGGTCGGGCGGCGCATCACCTCCGGTGCCTGCTTCATCAATGCGATCGTGGCCTCAGATGCGCGTATGCCGTTCGGTGGCACCAAACGCAGTGGCTACGGTCGCGAACTCGCCGCACCGGGTATCCGGGAATTCGTCAACGTCCGCACCTGGTGGGCCATGGACAAACCCGCCGCCGACGCGCCCGCCTCAGAGTAGGAGCCAGAAAATGACCAACACCCGCCGAGCGGCCTCGATACTGCGTCCGTCCGAGATCACGCCGCGTGAACGCGGAGGCGGCGCCCGCACCATACCGATGGTCAGCCAGCGGGTAGGCGCGAAGGATTTCCTCAACGGCATCACCATGTTCGCCGCGGGCACCGCCATTCCCGAGCACTTCCACAACTGTGATGAATCGGTACTGATCCTGCGTGGTTCCGCCGTTGCGCACATCGACGGCGAGCTGTATCCGGTCAACACCGGCGATACCTCATTCATCCCGGCCGGGATCCCGCACTTCTTCCAGAATGCCTCCGACACCGAGGAACTGCACATCTTCTGGACCTACGCATCCATCGACGCCGACCGCACCATCGTAGCCACCGGCGTCACCACCCGCATCGACCAAGAACACGGCACCGCCGTCAACTGAAAGGAAACGTCATGACCGACACATTGCGCCTGGGACTGCTGGAGGGCGACGGCATCGGGCCTGAGATCGTGCCGGCCTCAGTCGAGGTCGTCGACGCCGCCTTGGCCGCGGCCGGTGCCCCCAAGGCAGACTGGGTCACGTTGCCGCTCGGCCGCACCGCGATCGACACGCACAACAGCCACACCCCGGACGAAACCCTGCAGGCACTTGCCGGCATGGACGCCTGGGTGCTCGGGCCGCACGACAGTGCCTCCTACCCCGAACCGTTCAAATCGCAGCTGAACCCGAGTGGCACGCTACGCAAGCACTTCGGACTGTTCGGAAACATCCGGCCGGCCAAGTCCTTCGAAGGCGCCAAAGCCGTGGTCCCGGGCACGGATCTGGTGATCGTGCGGGAGAACACTCAGGGCTTCTACGCCGATCGCAACACTTTCGCGGGCACCGGTGAGTACATGCCCGACGAGAACACCGCGATCGCGATGGGCATCATCACCCGCTCCGCCGTGGAGAAGATCGCCAAGGTCGCCTTCGACCTCGCCCAGGCTCGCCGACGCAAGCTGACCATCGTGCACAAGGCCAACGTCTTGCGGCTGACCACCGGTCTGTTCCGTGACGTGTGCCGCGAGATTGCCGCCGACTACCCCGACGTCGAGGTCGACGACTACCACATCGATGCCATGACAGTGCATCTTGTTCGCCGCGCCAACGTGTTCGATGTCATCGTCACCGAGAACATGTTCGGCGACATCCTGTCCGACCTGGCCGGCGAGCTGGCCGGGTCGCTGGGTATCGCCCCGTCGATCAACGCGTCGCTGGACAAGGCGATGGCGCAGGCCGCGCACGGTTCGGCACCCGATATCGCCGGACGCAACATCGCCAACCCGATCGCGATGATCCTGTCCTCGGGGATGCTGCTGCAGTGGTTGGGCGCCCGGCACGACGACGCCACCCTGCTCAAGGCGGCCGAACTGGTCGAGGGCGCCGTCGAGGCGACCGTCAAGGCCGGAACGATGACCCCGGACATGGGCGGCAGCACCGGCACCAAGGAGTTCGGCGCCGCTGTGGCACAGTTCATCTCCGGACAGTGAGCGGTCCCCTGATCGCGGTCGTGCACACCACGACCGCGTCGATGGCACCGACCGCCGCGGCACTGCGCACCGAACTTCCCGACGTGCGGGTGTGGAACCTGGTCGACGACCGTCTCGGCTCCGACGCCGATACCGCCGGCGATATGACCCCGCGGCTTCGGGACCGGATGCTCAACCTGGTCAGACACGCTGTGGACGGCGGTGCCGAGGCGGTGCTCATGGTGTGCTCGATGTACGGAGACACCCAACCCGTGGCCGAACGGCTCTTCACGGTGCCGGTTTTCAGCTCGGATGCCGACATGATGGCAGAGATCGCCGCCCGCGCGCCGCGCCGAGTTGCCGTACTGGCGTCCTTGCAGGCTGCCACCGCCGACAGCACGTCCCGGCTGCGCGAGGCGCTGAATGACACGGTCGAGGTGGTGCCGGTGTTCTGCGCCGGTGCCGCCGAGGCGGCCTCGGCCGGTGATCAGGTGCGTCTGATGGCCGCGCTGGCCGCCGGAGTCGACTCCGCGGGCGGCGATTTCGACCTACTGTGCATCGCGCAGTATTCGTTGAGCCCGGTGACCGACGAACTGGCGGCCAAGACCGGGACCGCCGTCGTCAGCCCGCCCCGGTACGCCGCCCGCGCGGTGGCGCAACGATTGGCCGGGTCATGAGCACGCCCACGATCGGCTGCATCGCCGACGATTACACCGGCGGCACGGATGTGGCAGCGGCCCTGCGGCGGCAGGGACTGCGCACCGTGCTGTTGTTCGGCGCCCCTGCCGACGATCAGGTCCTCGCCGACTGCGATGCCGTCGTCGTCGCGCTGAAGACCCGCGCCCTGGATGCGGAGGCCGCGGTGAAGATGTCAGTGGCCGCCCGACACTGGCTGGTCGGCTCGGTCGGCGTGCAGACCGTGTATTTCAAGTACTGCTCCACCTTCGACTCGACCCCGGCGGGGAACATCGGGCCGGTTGCCGACGCCCTCATCGACGCCGCCGACAGCGGTACCGCCGTCGTCTGCCCGGCCACCCCCGAGCACGGTCGGACCGTGTACCAAGGCCGGCTTTTCGTCAACGACGAGCTGCTCTCGGAGTCGTCGATGCGTCACCATCCGCTGACCCCGATGACCGAGTCCAGCGTGGTCAACCTGCTGACTGCCCAGACCCCACATCGCGTCGGAGCGGTGCGATGGCAGGACATCCAGCTCGGACCCGAAGCGGTGTCCGAGGCGCTGGCGCGGCAGAGCGACAGCCGCTACGTAGTGGTGGATGCACTGGACGAAGGTGACCTCGACACCATCGCACGGGCAATCGAAGGATCTCCCGTCATCACCGGCGGTGCCGGCCTGGCCGGGGCACTGGGCAAAGTGCTCGTCGAGCACACAGCCGACCACGCCGACCCGCGGCAACTGTCCGCACCCGACGCGCCGACGGTGGTGTTCGCGGGCAGCTGCTCGCAGACCACTCTGGGCCAGGTCGCCTATGCCAGAGACCGGTTCGACTCGTACCGGCTCGATCCGCGCACCGTCGCGTCCCCGACCGAGCTGCTGGGCCCGGCACGCGAGTGGCTGCTCGAGCATCTCGGCGACAAGCCGGTACTGATGTACTCGTCGGCTCCGTCGCATGATCGAGGCCCGGCCGATCCGATCGTGGCCGACGAGCTGGAGTCCACCATGGGTGTGCTGGCCAGGACGGCCGTCGACGCCGGGGCGCGGCGCATCGTCGTCGCCGGCGGTGAGACCTCCGGCGCCGTGGTGGATGCGCTCGGCATCCGGTCGGTGGTCGTCGACGCTGAGGCCGATCCCGGCGTGCCGTGGTGCAGCACAAGCGATCACGCTGTCTCACTGCTACTCAAATCCGGGAACTTCGGCAGCGAGGACCTGCTGGTGCGCGCCGCCACATGTGAGGTGTTGTCGTGATAGCCGATGACATCGTGGATCTGGGCGCGTCCTTCTTCCGGCGCGGTTTGACCTTCGGGCGCACCGGAAATCTCAGCGCCGTCGACTGCGATGGAACAGTCCTGATGACTCCGACCGGGGTTGCGCTGGACAGACTGAAGCGTGATCAGCTGTCCCGGTTGGACTTCGACGGCCGCCGTCTCTCGGGTCCGAATCCGACCAAGGAAGCCTTCCTACACCTGGCCGTGTATCGGGCCCGACCGACGGCGCGCGCTGTAGTACACACCCACAGCACCTATTCGGTGGCCGTGTCGTGCCTGCACAACGCAGACACCACGAATGTGTTGCCACCGTTGACGGCCTATTACGCCATGCGGGTCGGCCGGCTACCGCTGCTGCCGTACCACGCGCCGGGCGACGAAACCCTGGGCGCACTGGCCGAACTCACCGCCGCCACCCATCATGCGATACTGCTGGCCAATCACGGCCCCGTGGTGTCCGGCATCGACCTGGCCGCGGCCGCCGATGCGCTGGAGGAGATCGAAGAGACCGCCAAACTGTCCCTGCTGTTACGCGGCCAGGCCGTAGCGCCGGTCGCCGATGACGAAGTCCGACGACTAGAGGAGTTGTACCGATGACTGTCCAGGTCGAAGCCCGCCAGTTTTCCGCCCAGGATGTCGCTGCCTGTGGCGCAGCGATTCTCGGCGCACATGGTGTGCCTCACGCCGATGCCGTCCTGGTCGCCGAATCGCTGGTGACCTCCGATATGTGGGGCCACCCGTCACACGGGATGTTACGTCTGCCCTGGTATGTCGCCCGGGTGCGTGCCGGCGCGATGACGGCGGTCACCGAGACCCGGTATCTGAACACCTTCGGTGCGGTCACCGTGCTGGACGGGTGCGAGGGCATCGGCCAGGTCGTCACCAAGCATGCAATCGACATCGCAGCCGAGTCGGCGCAGAAGTTCGGTGTCGGCGTCGTGGCGGTGCGCAACAGCAACCACTTCGGGACGGCCGCCTACTGGACCCGACTGCTGGCCGACCGCGGCTGCGTCGGCATTCTGACCACCAACGGCAGCCCGGCGATGGCGCCATGGGGCGGCACCCAGAAGATGATCGGTGCCAACCCGTGGTCCATCGCGGTACCCGGCGGTGAGCACGGCACCGTCGTGCTGGATATCGCCAACACCGGTGTTGCACGCGGAAAGATATACGCCGCAAAGGAAAAGGGCACGCGGATACCCGAGGGCTGGGCGATCGACACATCCGGGCTGCCGACCACCGACCCGCAGGCGGCGATCGACGGGGTCATCCTGCCGATGGCAGGGCACAAGGGCTACGCGATCTCGTTCATGATGGACGTGCTGTCCGGGGTGCTGACGGGCAGTTCGTCGGCCACCGACATCGTCGGTCCCTATGTACCCGACCGGCGCAGCGGCTGTGGCCACCTCGTCATCGCGATCAACATCGCCGCGATCATGCCGGTCGCGGAGTTCGGGACCCGGATGGAGGATCTGATCGCGACCGTGAAGCACTGCCCCGCCGCACCTGGCCAGGAGATCCTGGTGCCCGGTGAGCTGGAGAACCGCGCCGTCGAGCGGGCCGACGGACACATCACGCTGCCCGAAGCCACCATCGCCGAGATCAACAATCTGGCCGCCGACGCCGGTGTCAACGGCCTGGACGGGCGGTAGAACATGTTCACACTGTTCGTCACACTCAACGTGCACGCCGAAACCATCGATGAGTTCGTCGACGCGATCACAACCAACGCCGCGGCCTCGTTGCGGGACGAGCCGGGCTGCCTGACCTTCGATGTACACCAGGACGACCAGACCCCGACCCGGTTCTATCTCTACGAGATCTATGCCGACGAGGACGCCTTCCGCATCGGGCATCGTGGCGCACCGCATTACGCCAGGTGGCAGGAGGCCGCCGCGAAATACGTGGTCCAGGGCAGCCACCACAACACGTTTGCGCGGCCGGTCCGGCTCGGCACCAGCTACAGTGGTTGAGTGGGCGACCAATTTGCGCGGATTGTGCAGGCTCCTCGGGAACCGCCGTCATCGGAGGTGGCCCGGGCACTGCTCGACGCTGTCTTCTCCGGACAGATCACCCCGGGCACCCGGATGCCGTCCGAGCGACAGCTAGCCGAGTCCTTCGGCGTCGGTCGTTTCGTCGTCCGGGAGGCACTGAAGTCACTGGGCTTGCTCGGCCTGCTGGAGGTGCGGCAAGGTGACGGCACCTATGTGCGGGCGCCGGACTCAAGCCTGCTCCCCCGAGTGGTCGAGTGGGGTCTGCTGGTCGGCGAGCAGCGCACCAGCGACCTGGTGGAGACCCGTCAGCACCTCGAGCCGGTGACCGCCCGGTTGGCCGCCGAGCGGCGCAGCGACTCGGATCTGGTCATCATCAGATCGCACCTCGACGGCATGCGCGACGCCGCCGACAACGACGTGTTCGTCGACGCGGATGTGGCATTCCACCTGAGCATCGCCGAGGCAACCGGCAACAGCGTGCTGTCGAACATGTTGTCCAGCATCGCGTCTCTGCTCAACGTGTGGATCCGCAGCGTGGTGGAGGCCGCGGAATCACGCGAGCCGTCCTATCTGGAGCACGTTCCCATCTTCGATGCGATCGCCGCGCGGGACGCCGTCGGTGCCACCGAAGCCATGCGTTCCCACATGGACGGTGCCTCCTGTCGACTCAATGCGGCGATCGCCGCACACAATCAGCAGCCGCCGGCCTGAGATCCAGCGCCACCGTTGCCCGCTGTCCAGGTTCAGTCCAGCACGAAGATCGGTTTGTGCCCGGCGCGCTCCGAGGTGAGCACGTCAGGCAACTCGTCCCAGGCGTAGATCCCGCTGGTGACCAGTTCTGGGTGCAACACTCCGGCGGCCACCGCCTCGAGCACCGGCGTCATGTTCGGCCGCGCGTGACCCTTCCCGTTGTGGAAGTGCACACCGCGCAGATACAGCTGCAGCATCGGCAGCGCCACATCGGCAAAATAGATGCCCACGCTGTTGACGTAGCCTTCGGGCATCACCGAGGTCAGCGCCTTACGCAGCCGGTCGGGATCGGCAGAGGCATCGACCGCAAGGTGGAAGTTCTTCTCTCGCTTGCCATTGATATCGGCGACCTCTGCGCCGAGTCGTTCCGCGACCGCCATGCGAACGGGATCGTCGTCGTAGTACACCGTGCGCCCGCCGGCGCAGTGCACGGCGACGTCGACGCAATAGAGCCCTATCGAACCCGCGCCGCCGAAGACGGCGACCTGCGGATCGGCGATACCCGTGATCGTCGGCATCACGGATTCCCAACCGAGAGCGAGGTTGTCACCGATGGAGGCGAGATGCACCGGATCGATGCCCGCCGGCAGGGACGCAAGGTTGTAGTCGGCAAAGGGCACCCGGATCAGTTCGGAGAAGGTGCCACCCCATAAGCCGTTGATGGGCAGGCCGTACTGTGCTTCACCGAGTTCGAGGCAGCGGGCGGGGTGCCCAAGTCGACACTGCACACACGTACCGCAAGCGATATGCCAGGCCACCCCGACGATGTCACCGACGGCGACCTGTGCGCAGGCGGAACCGACCGCGACGACGGTGCCGACACATTCATGGCCGAGCGCGAACGGCCCGACGCCCGAGAACGGGGTCTTGTCCGCGATGACGTGGTGGTCCAGGTCGCAGGTCGTGGCGGCGAGTGGGCACACCAGCGCGTCGGTGGGTTCCACGATGACCGGGTCGGCCACATCGTCGAAGCGCAACCTGCCGGGTTCGACGAACATCAGGCTTCTCACGACAACCTCCTTATAACGATCGTTATAGACACGGCGAGAGTAAGCTATAACGATCGCTATAGCAAGGAGTCGTGATGGCCGCCGATCGTCGAGGACGCCAACGTCTGGTCGCCGGAGCGGCCGACCTGATCAGCCGGCGCGGGCTGAATGCTGCGAGTGTCCGCGAACTCGCCAAGCACACCGAGGCGCCACTCGGGTCCACCTACCATTACTTCCCCGGCGGGAAGTACGACATCGCGACCGCGGCGGTGCAGTGGGCTGACGATCTCACCGCCCGCGCACTTGCCGACGAACTGGAGGCAGGACCGGTCGAAGGCCTGCGCGCCTTCCTGTTGATGTGGCGAAAGGTGGTTGTCGACAGCGACTTTCATGCCGGATGCCCGGTGCTCGCCGTCTCGGTGGAAGATCTGCCCCACGAGCATTCCGCCCCGCGCACCGCCGCGGCCGCCGCTTTCTCCCGCTGGTCAGATCTGCTGGTCGACTCGTTGACCCAATCCGGGGTGCAGCCGGAATCCGCCAAACAGTTGGCCACCCTGGCGATCGCGGCAGTCGAGGGCACTGTTGCGATTTGCCGCGCGCAGCGCAGCATCGATCCACTCGACGAAGTCACTGCAGTATTGACTCGGCTTGTCTCACAGGCGCTGCCGCGATCTGACCGCTGAGACCGCCTCAGAGCGTCTACCTCTACACCGCTGCCAGCATCGCCTTGAGCTCGGAGCGACCATCTGCATCCAGCGGCAACAGCGGAGCCCGCGGATCGCCGACATCGGTGCCGAGCAGATCCAACCCGGCCTTCACCGTGGTGGGTAGACCACCGGCAACGATGAACCGCAGCAGCGGGGCGAGGTCGTCGTAGATCTGCTGCGCGCGATCCAGTTCACCGGCTCGTACCGCCGCGTACAGGTCCAGGCACGGTTGCGGCCGCAGGTTCGGTGCCGCGGTGCACCAGCCGGAGGCACCTTCGGTCAGTGCGTCGAGCACCAATGGGTTGCTGCCGTTGTAGAACGGCAACTCGCCACCGGAGAGCGCCTTGATGCGCTGCATACGACCCAGGTCGCCGGTGGATTCCTTGACCATCCGCACATTCTCGATATCGGCGAACATCTGCACCAGCAGTTCGGGACTCATGTCGACGCCACTGGTGGCCGGGTTGTTGTAGACCATGATCGGCAAGTCCACAGCGGCGGCGACACTGGCGTAATGCTGCGCGATCTCGCGATCGGTGAGCTTCCAGTAGGACACCGGCAGGATCATCAAGGCGTCGGCGCCGGACTGCTGTGCATGTTGGGCGCGGCGAATCGTGTTGGCGGTGGTGAGATCCGACGCGCCGACGATGACCGGGACACGACCGGCGACGACGTTCACGGTCGTGTCGACAACCGTGTCGAACTCGGCTTCGGTGAGATACGCCGATTCCCCGGTGCTGCCGAGTGGCGCGATGGCATGAGCCCCGGTGGCGACCAGATGTTCGACGAGTCCGGCCAGCTTCGGCGTGTCGATGGCGCTGCCGCCGGCGGTGAACGGAGTGATGGGGTAGGCGATGATGCCTTCGATTTTGCTCATGTGTCTGCCTTTCAGTGGCTGAGGGTGTCAGGGTGGGCAGCAAGCGCCCTGCGGGCGTAGTAGGCAAAGTTCGCCTGGCTGCGTTTGGGGGTCAGCGTCCAGTCGTGCGCCTCCCGCGCAAGCCGATCAGGCAGCGGTGCAATGGTTCCCGCCGCCATGGCCGCCAACTGGAGCTTCGCGCCGCGTTCGATCAGCATGGCCAACGAGCAAGCCTCTTCGATGCTGGCGCCGGCGGTCACATGGCCGTGATGGGCGAGCAGGATCGCCTTCTTGTCGCCGAGTGCCGCCGAGATGATCTCGCCCTCCTCGTTGCCCACGGGCACGCCGGGCCAATCGGGCAGGAAGGCGCAGTCGTCGTACAGTGGCGCGATATCCATCTGCGAGACCATCAGGGGCACCTCGAGCATCGACAGCGCGGCCACGTGGAACGGGTGGGTGTGCACGATGCAGTTCACATCCGGACGAGCGCGGTAGATCCAGGAGTGAAAGCGGTTGGCGGGGTTGGCCATACCGTCGCCGTCGAGGACGTTCAGGTCCTCGTCGACGAGGAGCAGATTGGCCGCGGTGATCTCGTCGAACCCCAGACCGAGGCGCTGGGTGTAGTAGGTGCCGGGCCGTTCGGCGCGGGCGGTGATCTGGCCGGCCAGACCCGAGTCGTGTCCGGCGTCGAAAAGCGCGCGGCAGGTGAGGGCCACCTTCTCGCGGGCGGTCAGGGCGGACTCGGCAATATTACGGTCGAGGCCGTCCTGCGCGCGGCGCATCAGGTCAGCCTTGGAATCCTGCAGGGTGCCGGTCATCTTCGATTCTCCTCTCATGATGACACTGAGGCAACCATAGGACACTTTGTGTCATATCGTCAATGCGGTAACCTCAGTTCCGTGAGTGGCTTGCTACGTGCGGTACGGCAGCAGCGCGGAATGACGCTGGACGAGGTGTCGGCGTCGACAGGACTGACCAAGAGTTACCTGTCCAAGGTGGAACGCGGCCAGAGTGTTCCGTCGATCGCTGCGGCGCTGAAGATCTCCCGCGCACTCGACGTCGACGTGGCACAGCTGTTCTCCGACGACGCCGAAGCCGGGACCCTGACTGTCGAACGCGCCACGGACCACGGCTCAGATCGTCACCACGCCATCGCCGCAGGCATGCTGGGCAAGGCCATGTCACCATTCGTGGTACGCCCGGGCCGGCAGTTCGCCGCGCACCCGCATCCGGCCCATCCGGGTCAGGAATTCGTCTTCGTGCACCGCGGCGCGGTGGAGTTGAACCATGACGGCCGGATCGTGGCTCTCGACACCGGCGACTGCGCCTACTTCGACGCCTCGGCTGCACACAAATTACGGCAGATCGGCGACGACACCGCCGAGGTCGTGGTGGTGGCCTACAGCGCCCCGGGTCGGCGATAGGTTTCGCGGCGAGCTACCTCAGTCCAGCCGAAACCCGGTCAACGACAGCTCGGCTGAAGCCAGGGAGATCCTGCCGCGCAGGTACCCCGCGTGCGGAGCCATCGCGTCCGCGCCGACGATGGACAGGACGATGTAGTGCCCCACCCCCGCCGCACGCACGGCGGCGGCCAGGTTCGACGAGGCCTGCTCGAAGAATGCCTGCGCCGAGTCCTCGGGGGTGGCAGAGTTGGCGACGTCGATCACGGCGTCGGCGCCCGCCAGCGCCCCGCCAGTCCGTCCCCACTGAGCAGGTCGACGCCCGTCGCGCGGGACGCGGCGACCACATGATGACCGACGGCGGTCAGCAGTGGTACGAGTTGCCGCCCGATCAGGCCGGTGACGGTGATGTTCAGATTTGTGTCCATGGCTCTACGCTCGCAGCTGGGCAGCTCTGAGGCGTCCTTGAGAATCCGTAGTCGTTTGGCGCGGCACCGCTGCCGGACTAGACAGGCACCTCGATATCGGTCCACCATGGCGTCTTGTGCAACTCGGTGCTGAACAGGTTCGACTCCGCCTTGAGCGCACGCACCAGCGATTGCCGGGGCACCTCGGTGTTGTCCTCTCGACTGCCGTGGCGGCCGTCCAGCGTCGACAAGAGCGTGACCAGGCGTCGGCTCTCGACAGCATCCCCGATACCGCGATGAACGAATTTGTCCCACAACGTCTTCGGAGTGGCATTCAGACTGCCGTGGTGCCCGACCTTGTAGATGTTGGTATGCGCCAGATCATGGAGCACCTGATCGGCCTCCACGCGGTCGACGTCGAAGAGCACCCAGCTCCAATTCTCGATCTGGGCGTCGCCGGGGAACACCAGCAACGACTCACCGATCCGTATCTGCAGGATGACGCTGGTGTTGTTCAGCGAGGAATCCATTGTCCGCAGCAAGGACAGCATGTTGTCGGCGTGCGCACGGTCGATTCGCGGCGTCAGCCAACGCGCGGCCTGCGGCACACCGTCGACAGTCGTGTCGAACAGCGACGGCAACTCTTCGCAGGCAGCATCACCGGCCTGAGCCGCCTGGGACCAGTTGGACGCCAGATGCCAGAACTCCCTGTTGATCTGAGATTGTCGCGCCAACGACGGCGCGACGTCCAACGTGGGCGGCCCGAGAACCTTGATGGTGACCTCGGGTAACAAGTCGTCGTCGGTGAGTTCGTCGCCGTATTTCACATACCGGCCACGGTCGTCGCCGGCCATCGTCTGCAGGCAGTCGACGGCCTTCCGGTTGGAGATGTTCTTCTCACCGAGGAACTGCAAACGGGCACCGACCCCATCGGGAAAGCGATGCAACGCATCCATCTTCGATGATGCCGCGGTGATACCGGCAGCAAAAAGCTGCATGTCCCCCATGGTGCCGACCAACTGCCGATGCGTCACCGGCGCCTTGGCATCGGTGGGCAGCCTCGGATCCTCGGTCCAGGGCTGCACCACGCGACACGGCATGAGCTCCCTGATGATCCGGCCCGCCGTCTCACGCCCGAATCCGCTGATGTGGTCGGCGTGGCGATGGGTGGCCACCACCATCTGCAGCAGCCCGCCCGTGATCGACTTGTCGTCATTGGCGCTGCGCCCCAGTACGACATCGCGGATGTCTTCGGCGACGCGGTCCATGTGATCCTTGGGAGAATCGCCGGGCAGCTCGGTGGATCCGAAGTCGATCAGGATCGCACGCCGCATGGCATCGTCGTAGTCGATCCACAGCAGCACACAGTCGCCGAAGCCCACGTTGTACGCCCGGATTCCGGCCCTCTTGATGTTGTGCGTCACCACTCCTCCAAAGCTCCTCGTGCGCGCCGGACCAGTTCGGCGGCAGCGGCCGCCGGACTTTCGGCAGCGTTGCGGTCACGGTGTCTCGCCGCCAACGCGTGCACGCTGCGTGGTCCATCGGTGAGACTTCTGGCCTGATACAAGTAGGTGATCCGGGCATCCCACCGCCGAATGCGCCGTTGTCGGTCGGGCGTCGGGCTCGGGTCGACTGCGAGCGGGCTGGGCAGTTTGTCGGAGATCTCGAACTTGAGGTCGCCGTACTCGTCGAGGATCAACGTCGAGCCCCCACGCAGCTCGATCTGGGTGTCGGGGTCGAGCTTCGGCAACGGTGCCAACCCGTAGGCGGGCAGTTCCCCGGCAGCGATCTTGAGGTACTGCGTGCACTCGACGACGGTTTCGCGAACCTGGAACCCGTCGTCAGGGGTGCTCCGGACACACGGCCGCACACTGGTGATCCTGGTGAACGCCTGCGGATTCAGATGCAGGTTGTCACGGTTGCTCCAGACATGCCGGAACATCTCGGTGTCATCGGTCTGCAGCGCGGAGAAGTGCACCCCGCTACGTTCAAGATCAGTTGCCGTGTCCGGCGGCAGCCAACATCCGTCGTCGTCCTGAGAAGTACCGACGATGCCGTACGCGGCCATCTGCTCGCGCAGCGTGGCCCGCAGCTGGTAGCGGGTGTCGTCATTACGAACCTCGCGGTCGGCCGTCAACATCGCACGCAGGAAATCGGCGAAGGTGACGTGGATGGGCGGTGTGTAGTCGATGGCCCGGACGGTCATGGTCAGCAGCAGATCGGCGATATCGGCGCCCTGCTCGACCAGGATCTTGCGCGGAATCCGGGTGTCGTTGCCGGGAAACAGCTCCTCCATTCGTCTTTCCCAAGACACCAACAACGTGCGCATGACGGCGCCGACGAGCACCTCACCTCGCCGGTGCACCTCGTGGAACTCGGGTCGATCCAGCAATCGGGTGTCCGGATCGATGTCGACCGAACGACGAAGGGCGTTGACGTGGCTCAGATTCTCGCCGAGCCCGAACAGATCCGTCTCGGCGAGCCGCTTGGGATCGAACACCGATTTGTCGATGAAGGCACGGTCGTTGTCCGGATCGACAAGGTACTCGACCGCCTCCTTCAAGGAGAACACCGACAGCAGCGCGACGATGTCGGCGAAGGCCTCGTGAAACGCCGCCTGATCCGGTGATGATGGCGAGATGAAGCTGCCGCGTAACCCGTCCAGCAGCGCGTGTGTCGTCTCATGGGCCACGACATCGTGGGACAGGCACAGGTAGGTGTTCGCGGCGCTGGGCCCGCGACGGATGTAGCCGAACAGCAGCGCCTCGGCCTCAGGAGAATAGAACGCATTCGCATCCTCGAATGCATGTGGCACCACCTTGAGCTGGTGCCCGCGGATTCCCCACCGCACGCGCCGGCCCAGCGCGGACTCGAAACGCCGCAGAGTTCTGGTGACGATTGCGTACACGTTCCAGGCATGAAATGCCGGATCGTTCAGTATGTCGTCACGCTTCTGCCAGCGCGGCGGACCGTGTTCCGCCGAGGCCGACCGGTACATCCGGCGGGCCGTGGCATCGTAATCCACCACGTAGAGCGCCGATCCCATCGGACCGTCGACAAGGTCCTCTCTGGGCAGCTGCACCTCGGCGGTCAAGACCTTGCCGTCTCGTTCGACGTTCGGATCCTGCACGACGATGGTGACACTGCAAAAGTCCGGGCTCACCATGAGATCACCCCGGCGAACGGACCGCCCGGTTCGCCAACCCAGTCGGTGCGGTCCAGGAACACCACGTCTGCGGGGAGATTCGAACCATAGTCAGGGTCTGCCTCACAGCGGAGCGCGACGCTTCCGTGCACCACCGCCCCGGGTGGGAGTCGGCGACGCCGGCCGATGGGCGGCGTGCCTGCCAGGCGGCCACGCCACTCCATCCGGCTGATCGCGGCGTGTGCATCGCTCTCGGACATCGTGAACCGCGCCGCGTATTCCTGTTCGCGGATACGCAGGCCGGCGGCGGCCGCACCGTCGAGCACCCAGCGCATGGCGATGTCACCCAGCTGCGGGTTGTCGGGGAAACCACCTCCGACATCGGAATGCACGCCGGCGAACCACACCTCTTCCATGTCCGGAAATCGTTGTCCGACAGGGGGGAACTTGAGTAGGTATGGCTTGAAGGGCCGACGCGTCTCGTCGATCGAGACCGCATGTCGTACGGTTCGGGCATTCACCAGTTGCCGCGTCCACGGCCATTTGAAGTCCGGTCCGATGAAACTGGTGGCCTTCACCGTGTCGAATAGCCCGAGATAGTGGACCGGGCAGGCGACGGTCTCGCCGGGAGTCGGTAGCGCCAGCGCATCGGCAAAGCGGTTGATGCGCGGCCATCCCTCGGGGCCGGACAGATCGGAATCGCCGGGGTTGCGGGCATACACGCGTATGGCATATGGCACCAGATTCTCCGACCCCGGTCGCAACAGTCCCACCGACTTCAACAGACCGCAGAGTGCCCGCGCGGTGAACGCGCCCCGACTGAAGCCGAAGATGTAGATCTCGTCACCGGGCTCCCAGGTGCGCATCAGGTAGCTGTAGGCCTCGGCGATGTTCTGCCGAATCCCATGTCCCAGTGCGAGTCCACCGAGCACCGAGAGCTTTCGACCGACCGCGCTCCAAGCACCGGCGGCGGGCAGCGTGCCGACGCCCGGGTCGTAGAACACCTGCTGTCGAGTCGGGTCGCTCAGTTCCAACAACTCGACGATCTTGAAGATATTGGTGACGCCCTGCGCCTTGACCTCATTGGAGGTGCCATCCAGACAGATCACGATGTTCTTCATCGCTGCTCCTTCGACGAGTCGATGGAGCCACGGTAGGAATCGGTGCGCGTGGCGAATCGAGTAATACGGTACTTAATTTGCGTACCCGTCGAAATCGAGTACCGCGCTACTCAAGCCGGTGTAGCCCGGGTTGCCGACACTCGATGCAATCGGACAGAAATCTGCCACAGGGGGTTGCGGTGACCGAGAAGATCTTGCCTACGAGCGCACCATCGTCGTTCAGGAGACGCCGTTCTGGTGCGGGCCTGCATCCACCCAGATCGTCCTGAACTCCCGCGGCGTCACCGCCACTGAACGCGATCTGGCGCGCGAAATGGGCACCACCACAGCGGGAACTGACTTCATCGGACTGATCGAGCGGGTCCTGGACACGAAGATCGCCGAGGCCAGGTACACGTCGGTCGACATGCCCGACGATCCACCGAGCGCCGGCCAGAAAGAGAAGCTGTGGCGTGACGTCGTGGACTCGATCGACAGCGGATTCGGCGTGGTGATGAACTGGGTGGCTCCGCCGTCGAACTACCCGCGTGGTGTGAAAGGGAGCGCTTCGCCGGAGTACCGGGGCGGGACGAAATATCACTACGTGGCCTGCATGGGGTACGACGACACCCCTGGCCAACGTGCGCTGTGGATCGCCGACAGCGGCTTCCGGCCCTTCAACTACTGGATCAGCTTCGAGCAGGCCGCGACGCTGATCCCGCCGAAGGGCTACTGCTACGCCGATGTCGACGTCAATCCGTCCGCTCCCCAGGCGCCGCAGGATCTGGTCGCCGAGACTCTGATGAGGGCGATGGGCGGCACGGTGTCCTTCGATCGTTATCGCGAACTGCTACCGGCCGTCGGTCAGGCGCTACAGCAGTCCCAATGCACCACACCCGACCGGATCGCCATGTGGCTGGCCCAGATCGGACACGAATCCGGTGGGTTGAAATACATGGAGGAGATCGCCGACGGCAGCGGCTACGAGGGACGCACCGACCTGGGCAACATCCACCCCGGCGACGGCCGGCGATACAAGGGCCGCGGCCCGATCCAGGTCACCGGCCGGCACAACTACACCAAGCTGTCGGAGTGGGCGCACGCCAAGGGCCTGGTGCCCACCCGGTCCTTCTTCGTCGACGAACCGGAACAGCTGGCAACAGACGAATACAGCTTCCTCGGTGCGGTCTGGTACTGGACGGTCGCCCGGCCCGAGCTCAACTCGCTGGCCGATGCCAACGACATCGATCGGGTTACCCGAGGGATCAACGGCGGCCTCAATGGCCTTGAGGACCGCAAGCTGCGCTGGCAGCGCTGCCGTGAAATAGGGACTGCACTAACGACTTTGACGACCTCGACAGGAGATATCACCATGGCCGATGCACAGGAGATCAAGAACGTGACCGCGGGCACCGCGGCCAACGGCTGGCCGTTCACGTGGCGGTTCGCCTTCTCACGGCACCCCCGCGAGTTCAACGAGATCGTCAACGACCCGGATCGCGGCCCGTGGAACCGCCGGCAACCCGACGGTACCGAGCACGCCGGGCATACCGACGCATTCGAGCAGATCGTGCCGATCAACGAGCAGATCGCCTGGCGCCACGAGTTTTCCGACGGCGTGGTGCGCGACTCCGGCGACGTCCTGCTCGAGTTGATGGAGTTCGCGATCCAGTGGCGCACGGCAAACGAACTGCCCACGAGCGCGTTCCTCGAGCCGGTCACGCCACGTACCAACGGCCACGCCCCACGCACACCACGCAAGCGGCCGGCCGCCAAGGCACCAGCGAAGAAGGCACCCGCGAAACGTCCTTCGCGATGACCGATTTCGGTGACGTGCTGGCCGACATCGGCGGCGTCCGCCGAGTTCGGCACGCCTGGTTGACCTTTTCGGGAACCTGGGCGCCACCGGGCACCGGGTACAGCTCGTGGGTGGTGCAGAACGCCGATCCCGAGCTGGTCTTCGAGGTGCCGGTGCAGGCGCCGTGGTCGTTCGGTCCGGTCGACAGCCCCGACCCGATGGCGCCGTCCTACCGCCAGAGCGTCGCGACGGGAAAGCAGTGGGCGATCGACTGGATCAATCTGCACACCGATCAGACCTTCGGGCTGGGCGCCTACAGCCAGGGCGCACAATGCGCGGGCGAGGTCTATCAGGAGTTGCTTCCCGGCGGGCAGTTGGCGCACCGGTCGGACGATTTCATCGGCGGTTTCAGCTTCGGCGATCCGATGCGTCCGGCCGGGACGACCAGCGCCGGTGCGGCCGACCCCGGCGGCGCCGGCATCAGCCCCGACCGCATCGAGAACCCCGACCCGCGCTGGTGTTACCTGGCCAACGGCCCGGCCAACGGAGCTGTCGGGATCGACCTGTACACCGCCACACCACTCAACGGGGCAGGCCGGATCATCCGCACGTTCTACTCGATGGGCGTCGAGATCGGCCTCGCGCCGACACCGGTGCCGATGGTCGAGGCCATCGCCCGCGGCGTGGTGCAACTGCTCGTCGAGCTCGGAGGACCGCTTGCCGGGCTCGGCGGTCTGGCCGCGTTGGGGCCGTCGGCCTTGTTGGCCGGGCAGCTACTCAGCAGCGCGACGATTCCCGCCCTTCCGAAGGCGGATACTCAAGGCCTCAACGTGTTCGACGCCATCGAGGCGGCGGTGCTGGCGCTCCAATTCGTCGCAGCCGGGACCGGACCGCATATCAGCTACGACACCACCGACGCGGTGCCCGGTGTCAACCACGTGGCGCATGCGGTGGGCCATGTGAATGCGGTGAGCGGCCGGGTCGCGGCGCGCACCGCCGCGTGACTACACCACGTACTTGAGCACCCCGAGCATCGCGTTCTCGTCGGCCGGTTCACGAGTGCAGTCCTGCAGTGCGGCCGTCAGCGCCGCGCCGTCCATCCCAGTGCCGATGAGGACCAGCTCGGTGCCGCGGCCCCGCTTACGGGTCAACCGCAGCGAGCTGCCCACCAGCTGGACCAGGAACCGTCCATTGGCCCCGAAATCCACGAAGCCCTTTACCCGGTACAGCCCTTCGGGGCGATCCTGCAACCACGAGATGAACCGGCGCGGGTTCACGGTGTCCTCGGAGCCGAACTCGACGCTCTGATACTCGGGGTGCTCGTGGCCGTGGTGATCATGCAGCAGTTCATCGAAGGACAGCTGTGCATGCGGCTTCCGGGCTCGGGGCGGGTCGATCAACAACTCCGGGTCGATCCGGGCGAAATCCGTGGGCAGCACCGGGACCCGCGGGTTGATCTCCCGGATGTTGGCGAGCACGTCATCACCGTCGGCATCACCGATCTTGTTGAGCACCACCAGATCGGCCACCGCCACCCCGTGACCCAACTCGGCCGGTTGCACCGCATCGACCACCAGCACCAGCCCCGCGTAGTGGAAGCGGTCGTCCTCGGCGGTGGCGATGGTGCGCGCCAGCACCGGCGGTTCGGCGACCCCGCTGGCCTCGACCACGATCAGGTCCAGCGCCGGCCGTACCGACGCCAGCTTGCCCAGCATCTCGGCGGCCTCCGACGCGTCCACCGCGCAGCAGATGCAGCCGTTGGACAGCGAAGCCATGGCGTCGACCTGTCCGGCCACCAGCATGGCATCGATGTTCACCGCGCCGAAGTCGTTGACCAGAGCCCCGATTCGCACCCCGCGGCTGTTGCGCAGCAGGTGGTTGAGCAGCGTGGTCTTACCGGCCCCCAGGAAACCGGCGATGGCCAGAACGGGCGTACTCATAACTCAAATCTCATAGCTCGGCTCCGGCTCGCTCCGCTCCTCGCTCGTACCTCGCTGCGATGCTCACTCGCCATCGCCTTCACTCAAGGCTTCACGGCGGCATGCAGCGCGACGATCCCCCCGGTGAGGTTGCGCCAGCGCACGGCGTCCCAGCCGGCCTCGGTGATCTGCGCGGCAAGTTCGGGCTGCGTCGGCCACGCCCGGATCGACTCGGCCAGGTAGACGTACGCGTCCGGATTGCTCGACACTGCGCGGGCCATCTGCGGCAGCGCCTGCATCAGGTACTCCTTGTACGCGGTGGCGAACAGCTTGTTGGTGGGTGTCGAGAACTCACACACCACCAGCCGACCGCCCGGGCGGGTCACCCGCGCCATCTCACGCAACCCGCCGACATGGTCGACGACATTGCGCAGCCCGAAGCTGATGGTCACCGCGTCGAAGGAGTCGTCGGCGAACGGCAGCCGGGTGGCGTCCGCGCCCACCTTGGGGACATCGCGCGACGCCCCGGCGGCCAGCATGCCGACCGAGAAGTCCGCGGCCACACACCACGCCCCCGAGGTGGCCAGTTCAACCGTCGACACCGCCGTCCCCGCGGCCAGGTCCAACACCTTGTCACCCGGGCCGATGCCCAGCGCCGAGCGGGTCTCTCGCCGCCAGAACCGGTCCTGGCCCAGCGACATCACCGTGTTGGTGATGTCGTAGCGGCGAGCCACAGCGTCGAACATCGACGCCACCTCATGCGGATCCTTATCCAGCGACGCCCTGCTCACCGGATTAAAACTACCTGTGAGTCTCGGGGTTCCCGGAATGGGCCGCATCTGGTGACGTTGGTACCTGCAGAACAGCACACGAGAGGCACGTCATATGGCTGAGAAAATCTGGTTCATCACCGGCGCATCCCGCGGCTTCGGCCGGGAATGGACGAACGCCGCCCTGGAGCGGGGCGACAAGGTAGCCGCCACCGCCCGTGACACCGCGACCCTGGATGACCTGGTCACCAAGTACGGCGAGGCGCTGCTGCCGCTGCAGCTCGACGTCACCGACCGGGAGGCCGACTTCGCCGCCGTCGCGGCGGCCCACGCGCACTTCGGCCGCCTCGACGTCGTCGTCAACAACGCCGGGTACGGGCAGTTCGGGTTCATCGAGGAGCTCTCCGAGGCCGACGCCCGCGACCAGATCGAAACCAACGTGTTCGGCGCGCTGTGGGTCACCCAGGCCGCGCTGCCGTTCCTGCGCGCCCAGCGCAGCGGGCACATCATCCAGGTGTCCTCGATCGGCGGGATCACCGCGTTCCAGAACGTCGGGATCTACCACGCGTCGAAGTGGGCGCTTGAAGGTTTCTCCCAGTCGCTGGCCCAGGAGGTCGCGGGCTTCAACATCCACGTGACGCTGATCGAGCCGGGTGGCTTCGACACCGACTGGGCGGGGTCGTCGGCCCGGCACGCCACCCAGCTGCCCGATTACGCCGAGGCGCATCAACAGGCCGCCGAGGCGCGCGCCAAGCGCACCGCCAAGTCCGGCAACCCGCAGGCGTCGGCCGCCGCGGTCCTCAAGATCGTGGACGCCGAGCAGCCGCCGCTGCGGGTGTTCTTCGGCGAGATCCCGCTGCAGCTGGCCGAGGCCGATTACGCGCAGCGGTTGGCGACGTGGCGGGAATGGCAGCCGGTGGCGGTCGAAGCCCAGGGCTAATTCTTCGACCCGCGAGCGACCGCAGACTGCGACGCTACCCGGCGCGTCGCCGTGCAGACACGGTCGCTCGCGACTGCATGACAGCCTCGTAATGGCCCAGCAGCTGGTCGCAGACCGCCGGCCAGGTGCGGGTCAGCACACTGCGCCGGGCGGCGGCCGAGTAGCGGGCGCGTTCGGCGATCAGGTGATCCACCGAACCGGACAGCCGGTCGGTGAACTCGTCGACGTTGAGCAGCAGGCCGGTGTGCATCGGTGTGACGGTATCGCGCGGGCCACCGGCGTTCGGTGCGATCACCGGCACACCGGAGGCCATGGCCTCCTGCACGGTCTGGCAGAAGGTCTCGTGTTCTCCGGGATGGACGAACACATCCATGCTGGCGTAGGCCGCGGCCAGCGCCGGGCCGCGCAGTTCACCGGTGAAAACCGCTGTGGGCATCAGTGATTCGAGCTTGCGGCGGTCCACTCCGTCACCGACGACGACCACCTGCAGGTCATCGCGGGCGGCCAGTACCGCCAGCCGTTCGACGTGCTTCTCCGGGGCCAACCGGCCGACGAACCCGATCACCGGCGTGCCCGACGGCGACCACCGTGCCCGCAGCGACTCATCCCGTGCCGACGGCACGAAACCGGTGATGTCCACCCCGCGCCCCCACTTGTGCAGGCGCGGAACACCATGGGCTGCCAGACTTTCCATCGCAGACGTCGACGGCGCCAGGGTGCGGTCGGCCTTGCTGTGCAGGCGGCGGGTCCAGGCCCACGACGCCCGCGACAGCACGCCGACACCGTAGCTCTCGGCGAACCCGGCGACATCGGTCTGGAACACCGCGACCGTCGGCACCCCGAGATGGCGGGCGGCGTGCACCCCGCCCCAGCCGAGCAGCGCCGGCGAGGCCAGATGCACCACGTCGGGATCGAATCCGCGCAGCACACCGACGATCCGGGGCCGCGGCACACCCAGCGGCAGCGAGGTGACCTTGGGGAACATGTGCGACGGCACCCGATGTACCCGGACACCGTCGTGCACCCGATCGGCGGGAGCTTCACCGCGCGGGGTGTCCGGGGCGATGACCAGCACCTCGTGCCCGGTGCGGCGGAGATACTCGATCACCCGGAGCACCGAGTTGGTGACGCCGTTGACGTTCGGCAGGAAGCTTTCGGCAACGATTGCAACGCGCACGCCACGACTGTCTCAGTGGCGGTTGTCCAAACGGTTGCCAGCGGGCGTATGTCATGCGAACACCACGACAGCGGTACGGTGGTCTGCGTGCATCGAATGTTGGCTGTGCTCACCGGTTTGACGCTGCTGGTCACCGGCTGCACCAAGCAGATCGAGGGCAGCGCACAATCCGACCCGAACAAGCCGATGACGCAGCTCAGCGACGATGGCTACGGGTTGACCGCCGGGTTCGCCGATGCCCCGGTGCGCATCGAGATCTTCGCCGAACCCCAATGCTCACACTGCGCGGACCTGCAACGCGATTTCGGCGAGGACCTGCGTCATCACATCGGCATGGGACACCTGGCCGTCACCTACCGGCCGATGACGTTCCTGGAGACCGACGACTTCCACTACTCCGAACGCGTCAGCAACGCCCTGTTCGTCGCCGCCTCCGAGGGTGATACCCCCGCGGTGCCGTTCCAGTCGTTCGTCGAGGCATTGTGGGCCGACCAAGATCCGTCCGGGCGCGGGCCCAGCGATGAGGAGATGGCCGAAAAAGCCCGTGCCGCCGGGTTACCCGACGACGTGGCCCAACGCATCGAAGACGGCGAGGGCGCGGTGGACGCCGTCGAGATGGATGCGATGAACTACGACCTGCTGTACCTGGTCGATCCGGTGAACACCGGTACACCAACGGTTTACGACTTGACCAACGACGAGAAGCTGGACATCTACGACGAGGACTGGCTCGACAGGTTGATGTCGTCAGCCTGACCTCCGGCCGACTGACCCTGCCGCTCGTCGTCCATCCGGCGGGCGACGACGGCGACGACCAGCAGCGCGGCACCGGCGATGAGCCAGCCCAGCACCGCGATGGACGCGGCCGGGATGATGGCCAGCGCGGCGTTGCGGTCCTGGACCCGCACCAAATCAGGGTCGCTGCGGTCGTATTCGACGTAGATGCGCATCCCGGTGTCCAATTCGGACGGATACAGCACACCGAGTTCGGGCCGGTAGGTCACCCGGTCGGGAGTGACGAACTCGATGGTCGACCGGCGTGGCCCGGCGTCGAGCACCTCGGCGGCGGCCACCCCCATATCGCTCTCGATGCGCCGGTCGTTCTCCCACGCGCCGAGCACCAGCAGCACCGACTGGAACGACGCCAGCGCTGCCATCAACAAAATGCCCACCCGGACCCTGCGGATGACACGCTGCTGCCGAGTTTCGGTGCCATCACCGAACATTCGTGGCAGCCGGTGCCACAGCCTGATCAGCGCCGGCGGCCACTTCACTAGAGCGCCGCCCGGATGGCGGCGTGCAGTGCGCGCAGCGAGGACCGGTCGGCCTTGATCTCCAGCACCCGCATCCCGTCGAACGGTTTCTGCAGCACATCGGCCAGCGACTCGGCCTCGACCTGCTGGGTGGGCACGTGATAGGCCCGGCACAGCGCGGCGATGTCGACATCGTGCGGGGTGCCGAAGATACGCGAGGAGACATCGGAGAACCGCGGGTCCCCCTGCTCCAGCAGTTCGAAGATGCCACCGCCGTTGTCGTTGGACACCACGACGGTCAGATTGCGCGGTGTCGGCTCGGTGGGTCCGACCAGCAGACCGGAGCTGTCGTGCACGAAGGTCAGATCGCCGACCAGGGCGACCGTGGCGCCACCAGAGCGCTCATGTGCCAATGCCGCGCCGATGGCCGTCGACAGGGTGCCGTCGATCCCGGCCACCCCGCGGTTGGAGCGCACCTTGACACCGGGCCGGTTGAAACCGACCAGCGCGATATCGCGGACCGGGTTGGAGGCACCGAGCACCAGCTGATCACCGTCGCGCAGGCCGTCGGCCACCGCAGCCGCGACATGCATGCCGGTGGTGTGCGGATGTGCGTCGAGCTGGGCGCGCACCGCGGCGCAGGTGCGCGTGTTCAGGTCGGTGGTGCGCTGCAGCCAGGACGGGTCGGGGGTGCCTGCGGTAACTGCCCGGGTGCCGGTGGCCTGCGAGTTACCCGACACGTCCGGCCAGCGGGGGCCGGTGGTCAGCGCGAACACCGGGACCGAGGGGTCGGCCAGCAGATTGGACACCGTGCGGTGCAGGGTCGGCCGGCCCAGCATGATGACCTGCTGGGGCCGCAGCATCGGCAGCGCCAGCGGGTGCAGCGGGTTCTGCGCGGCCGGGGCGGTCGGCTCGGCGACAGTGGGCAGCCCGGCCAGATTCGGGTGGCTGCCGGCGCCGTGGCCGGCGATGACGACGGTGTCAGGGGTCAGGTCGATGTCCAGCGGCTGGTCGAAGCTGACCGGCGGGGTGTGCGTCCAGGAGCGGCCGTCGGGCCGGCCGGCGGGGGTCTCGGCACGGTCGTCGCGGTCGGGCACCAACGGCTCGCGCAGCGGGATGTCGAACTGCACCGGCCCGGCATTGGCACTGCGAGATCCCTTGGCGGCCACCAGAACCCGGCAGGTCGCCGAGCGCCACTGGGCGTTCAGCGCGGCCATGTCGGCATGGGCCTCGGCCAACCCGAGGCTGATACTCGCCCGCACCTGGTTACCGAAGTAGCCGAGCTGCTCCATGGTCTGGTTGGCGCCGGTGCCCAGCAGCTCGTAGGGCCGGTTGGCGCTCAGCACGATCAGCGGGACGCGCGCGTAGTTGGCCTCGACCACCGCCGGGCCCAGGTTGGCCACGGCGGTGCCCGAGGTCATCGCGATCGGCACCGGGGCCTGCCCCGAGACCGCCAACCCGATCGCCAGATAGCCGGCGGTGCGCTCGTCGATGCGGACGTGCAGCCGGATGCGGTCGGCACGGTCGGCGTCGTGCAGTGCGAACGCCAACGGTGCGTTCCGCGACCCCGGGCACAGGACCACATCGCGGACGCCGCCGCGAATCAGCTCGTCGACGACGATGCGGGCCTGGGTCGTCGAGGGGTTCACCCCGCCAGCCTATTGCCCGGCCAGCGGGAGTCGCTTGCCTGCCTGCGGCACCTCGGCGAAGAACTCCAGGATGGCCTCGTTGACGACCTCGGGGTGCTCGATGAAGCCCAGGTGGCCGGCGTCGGGAATCTCCCGGTACCGGGCACCCGGGATGGTGTCGGCGACCTCGCGGCTCAGGTGCGGTGCCATCAGCACATCGTCACCGAACCCGATCACCAGGACCGGGTTCTTGATGTGCTGGTAAGCGGGTAGCCGGTTGCCCTCGGGCGAGACGGCGAGCTGACTTTTCAGGCCCGGTGTGTACTTGGTGGGCCACATTGTGAACATCTCGGCCCAGTCCTGCACGGCACGGTCGTCGTTGAGGGTCTTCGGGGAGAAGTTCTCCATCAGCCGGATCTTGGCGTCATAGCTGGGTGGCAGGGTGACCCCGGCGTCGTGAAAGTCGCGTTCGGCCTTGTTGAAGATGTCGCGGGCCTTGTCGTGGCGGCCGCGGGTGGCCATCAGCACGGCCTGGCTGACCAGCTCGGGACGGGACACCATCAGCTCCTGCGCGATGAACGAGCCCATCGAGACCCCGACGACACGGACCGGTCCGCCGACCACCTTGGTGATCAGGCTGGCGGTGTCGGCCACCACCTGCTCGGTGGTGAATCCGCTGGCATTCTCGGTGGCGCCCACGCCACGGTTGTCGAAGGTGATGACGCGGTAACCGGCCCGCTGGAACGCCGGGACCTGATGCAGATGCCACGTGCGGCCGGCGCCGCCGCGGCCCGCGATGAACAACACCGGGTCGCCGGTGCCTCCTTTGTCGACATACGCGAGGTTCATCCGATCGAGGTTACTTGCGGGCGCGCACCCGCTTGATCGCCTGGTCCCAGAGCAGCTGGGTGCTGGCCTTGAGCGCAGCGGGTTTCAACATCTCACGGCCCATCAGCGCGGTGGCAGTCGCCTTGGTGGCGGCCGAGGCCTTGGACATGTGCCCCGAATCGAACGGCGGCTGCGGGTCGTACTCCATGGACAGCTGGATGGCCTTGGCCTTGGCGTCACCGGCGATCTGGCCGGCCAGCCAGAGCCCGAGATCGATACCTGCCGACACGCCCGCGGCGGTCACCACGTCACCCTGGTGCACCACCCTCTCGTCGCCGACCGGGGTCACCCCGAACGTCTTGAGCACCGGCAGGGCCGCCCAGTGCGAGGTGGCCCGTTTACCGTCCAGCACGCCGGCGGCGGCCAGGATGAGTGAACCCGAACACACCGAGGTGGTCCAGGTGGCAGTGCGGTTCGCCCGGCGCACCCAGTCCAGCAGCGCGGTGTCGCGGGCATGCTCCATGGTGCTGAAACCGCCCGGAATGAGGATGACGTCGGGTGAGGGTGTCTCGTCGAAGGAGTGGGTGGCCCCGACCATCAGCACTGCGGAGTCCGCGGCGATGGGTCCGGGCTGATGCCAGACGAAGCGGACCTCGGCATCGGGAAGCCAGCGCAGTGACTCGTAGGGTCCGATGAAGTCCAGGGCAGTGAACCCGGGGTAGAGCACGATGGCGATCTGCATTCTCTTCTCCTTTTATACGAAGGTCTTGCGGTATTGGTCGGGCGAGATGCCGACGCGTCGAACGAAGTTGCGGCGCATGGTTTCCGCGGTGCCGAAGCCGCACCGGGCGGCGATGACGGAGACGGTGTCGTCGGTCTCCTCGAGCTGACGCCGGACCGCCTCGGTCCGGATACGTTCCACGTAGCTGCCGGGTGCCTCGCCGACCTCATCGGTGAACACCCGGGTGAAGTGCCGCGGGCTCATCGCGGCGCGGCGCGCCAGTTCGGTGATGCTGTGCGCCGCACCGGGTTCGGTCTCAATGGACTCCTGCACCGCACGGATGGGTGCGCGTTTGGCCCGCGGCGCCCACACCGGGGCGGCGAACTGGGTCTGCCCGCCGGGGCGGCGCAGGTAGAGGACCAACCAGCGGGCGACGGTCTGCGCGATCTCGGTGCCGTGGTCCTCCTCGACGAGATGCAGGGCCAGGTCGATGCCCGCGGTGACCCCGGCCGCGGTCCACACCTTTTCGGAGCTGCGCACGAAGATGGGTTCGGGATCGACCGTCACATCGGGGTACTGGTCGGCCAGATGCCCGGCGGCCGCCCAGTGGGTGGTGGCCCGGCAGCCGTCGAGCAAACCGGCCTCGGCGGCCAGGAACGCGCCCGAGCAGACTGTGACGACCCGCCGGGCGGTCGCGGCCACCGTGCGGATCCATTCGACGGTCGCGGCGTCCTTGCGCACCGCTTCGGTGCCGAAACCGCCCGGGATGATCACCGTGTCGATCTCCGTGGTCGGATCAGGGAGGGGCACCGCGACAAATTCCAGGCCCGTCATGGTGCTGACAGGCGCGCCGTCGAGCGACACCAGCGCGATGTCGTAGCGCTCCGGACACCCCATCGCGACCAGCTGCAGGTTGGCGCCGGTGAACACGTCGAACGGCCCGGCGATGTCCAGCGCCTGCACACCGCCGAATCCGAGGATCACCACCGATCGCGTCACGGGTTTCATCGTGACCGGATTTGATGATGGCGTCTATGCCATGGACCCCACAGATCAGGACATGTCGGTGGTGGTGTCGATGCTGGGCGCATGCCGCAATACACCTATCGTGCCGAGTGGTCCCCCGATGACGACTCCTACCTCGGCCGCTGCCTGGAATTCCCCACGATATGGCGACGCGGGCCGACGGCCGCCGAGGCGATCGCCAACACCGAATCCGCCGTCATCGAGGAGGTCAGAACATCACTGGCCGACGACTGGCCGCTGCCCGAGCCACTGACCGACCGGCAGTACAGCGGGAAGTTCATGGTGCGGATGCCGACGTCATTGCACGCCAGCCTGGCCGTCGAGGCGGTTGAGCAAGGGGTGTCGTTGAATCAGTGGGTCCTGCACAAGCTGACGAACCGCCCTGTCGCGGATTTCTGAGAGTGTGCGCGCCGCCGCAGAATTTCTGGCCGCAATACCCCTACAGAAGTAATACCGCCGGTAGTACCGCTTCTACGGGGGCATTGTCGCTCCAAAATCTGCCGGCATCACAGCAGCGCGTGGCACTCCCGCACCCGCTCGATCCACCACTGCCGGCGATCCGCCGGGGCCGCCAAACACACCAACCGATCCGGGTCCGGCACCACCGGCCCCACCGGAAGGCATCCATCGACGGGGGGCGTCGCGTCCACCACGTCCTCGACGAACAACCCGCCGGTCCCCAGCCCGCAGGCATGCGGCAACTCCGGCAGACACCCGGCTGCCAGCAGCCCACGTGACATGCCGACCGCGGTGTCCAGCGCGCTCGACACCACCACCGGAATCCCGATCCGCGCCGCGACGACCAGCAACGGCGCCACCCCACCGAGCGGCGCGACCTTGACCACCGCGATATCGGCCGCCCCCAGCGCGACCACCCGGAACGGGTCGGCCGCCTTCCGGATCGACTCGTCGGCGGCGATCGGCACCGAAACCTGCCGACGCAGCGCCGCGAGTTCCTCGACGGTGGCGCATGGCTGTTCGATGTACTCCAGTTCACCGAGTGCAGCGGCCGCCTCGACCGCGGCCGGCACCGACCAACCGCCATTGGCATCCACCCGCACCGTCGGCACCAGCGCTCGCACCGCCTCGACGCGCGCGACATCGTCGGCCAACGTCTGCCCCGGTTCGGCGACCTTCACCTTCGCGGTCTGCGCGCCCGGGAACCGGGCCAACACCTCGGGCACCCGGGCCGGTTCGACGGCAGGCACCGTGGCGTTGACCGGGATCAGCGTGCGCTGCGGCGCGGGAGCCGCGCGATAGGCCGACTCGACCGCGGCGGCCAGCCAGTGCACGGCCTCGCTCGCCCCGTATTCGGTGAAGGCCCCGAACTCGCCCCAGCCGGCCGGGCCGTCGAACAGCGCCACCTCCCGCACGGTGATACCGCGGAAGCGCACCCGCATCGGCAGCGCGACGACATGCAGCCGGTCCAGCAGATCGTCGAGGGCCGGCAGCTCAGATGGTGGCGCGATCGCGACCCTCCCAATGTGGTTGCCGCAGATCCTTCTTCAGGATCTTGCCGGTCGGGTTACGCGGCAGCGCGTCGACGACATCGACGGACTTCGGGCATTTGTAGGCGGCCAGGTGCTCACGCGCCCAGGCGATCAGGTCGCTCTCGCCGACACCGTCATCCTGCAGTGCCACAACGGCTTTGACCGCCTCACCCCACTTCTCGTCGGGCACCCCGAAGACCGCGACCTCGACGACGGCCGGGTGCTCGGCCAGAATCCGTTCGACCTCGATCGAGTACACGTTCTCACCGCCGGTGATGATCATGTCCTTGATCCGGTCCTCGACAAACAGGTAGCCGCCGTCATCGAGCCTGCCGATGTCACCCGTGCGGAACCAGCCGTCGGCGGTGATCGCCTCGGCGGTGGCCTCCGGCTTGTTCAGGTAGCCCTTCATCAACTGCTTTGTACGGAACCAGATTTCGCCCTGCTTACCAGTCGGCACATCCTGCAGCGAGTCGGGGTCGACGATCCGGATCTCGACACCGTTGATCGGTGTGCCCGCGCTGATCAGTCGCTGCTGATCGTCACCGCGGTGATCGTCGGGACCCAACCGCGTTACCACCCCGCACACCTCGGTCAGCCCGTACACCTGCACAAAATCCGTGTCCGGCCAGGCCTTGAGCGCCTCCCGCAGCAGTGGCAGCGGCATCGGTGACGCGCCGTAGCAGAAGATCTTCAGCGCGCCGAACAGTTCGACCGCTTCGGGCCCGATCTGCAGCACGGACGCCAGCACCGCGGGCACCAGGAAGGTCCGGTTGGCTCCGGCCAGGATGCCCGCCGCCAGCGCACCACCCTCGATATCACGGGTCATATAGCTCGGCGCGCCGTAGAACAGTCCGAACTGCATATAGGACGTGCCGCCGACATGGAACAGCGGCATCGACACCAGGTTCTTGTCACCCGGTTGAAAAGGCCACTGGTCGAAGGCATTGACGGTGTGCGCGATCAGGTTCGCGTGGCTGATCGTGACGCCCTTGGGCCGGCCGGTGGTGCCCGAGGAGTACATCACCACCACGGTGTCATCGGTATGCGCATCCGGTGAGCGATGCACGGGATCGGCCGCGGCGAGGACGGCTTCATACTCGTCATCACCTTCGGGCTCGACCTCGATGATCTCGGTGACGCCGGGCAACCGGTCCCGGATCGATGCCACAGTGGGCAGGAACTCGGTGCCGACGAACAGCACCTTGGCGGCGGAATCGTTGACCACATAGTCGATCTCGTCGGCGGCCAGCCGAAAGTTGATGATCGTGGTCGCCGCCCCCAGCGAGGCCGCCGCCAGCGTCACCTCGACACACGCGGCGTGGTTCTTGTCCAGGAAGCCGACCACGTCGCCGCGGCCGACACCGCGTGCGCGCAGCGCACCGGCCGCCCGGCGGACCCGGTCGTCGAACTGCGACCAGGTCCAGGTGCGGCTCAGATAGGTGACGGCCTCGTCATCGGGTTTTACCGACGCCCAGTGCGCGACGCGCTCATCGAGAAACTGTGGCTCCGCCAGCTCAGACATGGACACAGCCTGCCATGACACCTATCAACTCAGGCGGGTTTCGGATGAACCTGGCGGCCCGCCAGGAAGGTGTGCGTGACGGTCAGGTCGGCGACCGCATCGGGGTCGACAGTCCGCGGATCGGCCGACAGCACAACGAGATCGGCGTACTTGCCGATTTCGATGGACCCGATCCGGTCATCGGCGAACAACTGGTAAGCGGCATCCAGGGTCTGCGCGCGGATCGCCTGTTCCACCGTCAGCCGCTGCTCCGGTGCCAGCACCCGTCCGCTCGGCGCCTTCCGGGTGGCGGCCACGCTGATATTGCGCAACGGCTCCTCCGGGGTGACCGGCGGATCGTTGTGCAGCGAGATGCGCATTCCGGTGGCCGCGGCTGACCCACAGGGCATCCAGCGCTCCCCGTGTTGCGGACCGAACAGACCGTCGACGATGACGTCACCCCAGTAGTGCAGCTGGTCGACGAACAGGCTGCAGGTCACCCCGAGCGCGTGGGCGCGGGCCAGCTGCGCATCGGTGATGGCGCCGACATGCTCGAGGCGTAGCCGGTGATCGTCGCGCGGGTGGGCACGAAGGGCCTCTTCGTAGACGTCGAGGATGGTGTCCACACCGTGGTCGCCCTGCACGTGGCAGGCCATCTGCCAGCCTTGCGGGTAGAAGGTGCCGACGATCTCGGCCAGCTGTTCCTTCGTGTAGTTGGCGTGCCCGCACGAGCCGGGCACCACCCCGATGCTGCGGGTGGCGTCGGTGTCCAGATAGGGGAAGGTGAGGTCGATGTTGCCGATCCACGGCGACCCGTCCACCCAGATCTTGATGCCGACCTGGCGCACCAGATCGTCACCGTCGAACGGTTGCGCGTCGGTATGCAGCGCGGCGGTGGACATCTCGTAGGTGCGCAGCCGGATGGTCAATTGATCGTGCAGGGCCGTGAGCATCGGCCGGAACATCGGATCGAACGCCATCTCCGAGCAGGTGGTCAGGCCGGCGCGATTGAGCTTGTCGCATTCGGCCAGCAGCATCGCCGGGTAGTCACCCACCGACACCGCACCGCCGATCAGCGGGAACACCGCGGCGGATTCCTCGGCGGTGCCGTCGAGATTCCCGTCCGCGTCGCGGCCGTACTTTGCACCCTTGGGATCGGGGGTGTCGCGGCTCAGCCCGACGGCGGCGGCGGCCGCGGAGTTGAAGAACGCCTTGTGCCCGGAGTTGTGCAGGATGACCAGCGGGGTATCGGCCACGCTGTCGAGCCATTGCAGCGTCGGCTCCGGCAACCCGGTCTGCAGCAGCGGATCCCAGCCGTTGAGGTAGGCGCCGTCGGCACCGCGCCGCGCCACCTCGGCGTGTACCGCGGCCACCACGTCCTCGGCACGTGGCAGCGTCACCGGCCGGATGTCGACCATCCGATCCGACAGTGCGATCGCCTCCATCAGCGGATGACCATGCGCCTCAACAAAACCGGGCAGCACACAGCCGCCGCCCACCGACAGCACCGTGGTGTCCGGCCCGATCCAGTCACCCAATTCAGCCTCGGCCAGGTCGACGGCGACGATCCGGCCGTCGGCGACCGCGAGGTTGCGTGCGGTGGGAAGACTGTCATCGACGGTGAGGATGGTTCCGGTGATCACAAGGTCGGCGGGTCCCGGCATGGCGCAAGGTTATCGCCCGGCCCGGAACTTTCGATGAAAAAAGATCTCGGCGGGTGTCGATTCTCATGAGCGTCCGTTCGACGTAAGCATGAGGGCACGAAATACGCGCCCCTGACCGAAGGAGAAACACGATGTCGCGCTACATGCTGATCATGCGGGTTGCCGATCCTGCCGCCGCCGAGGCCGCCATGGCGGGAATGGACTTCGACGAGATCATCGAGTCGATGGGCCGCTACAACGAGGAGCTCATCAAGGCCGGTGTCATGCTCGCCGGTGAAGGTCTCACCGAGCCCGAGGAGGGATTCGTCGTCGATTTCGCCGCTGATCCGCCGGTGGTGACCGACGGCCCGTACGCCGAGGCCAAGGAACTGTTCAACGGGTTCTGGATCATCGAGACGTCGTCGCCGGCCGAGGCCAAGCAGTGGGCGCTGAAGTGCCCGCTGGGCCCGGGCGTGAAGCTCGAGGTGCGCCGGGTCAGCGAGACCGAGGAGTTCGACCCGGACAACCCGTGGATCCAGAAGGAGATCCAGTGGAAGGCCGACCTGGCCGAGAAGGCGGCGGCGGCCGCGCGGGTGGCCGCCGGACGCTGATCAGCCGATGGCGCGGATCCGGATGGGTCCGCGCCACCCGGCGGGCCGAGTCCGACACCCGACCTTGAAACAAAATCTGTAACACGTTCTAATCTGAAGGTATGAGTGACGAGCAGCTCCGCCATTTCCTGCACTCCGGCCACCTCACCGTCGGCGCACTGAAGCGGCACAAGGACCGTCCCGTGCTGTTCCTCGGGGACACCACGCTGACCGGCGGCGAGCTCGCAGACCGGATCAGCCAGTACATTCAGGCCTTCGAGGCGCTCGGCGCCGGCACCGGCGCGGCGGTCGGGCTGCTGTCGTTGAACCGGCCCGAGGTGCTGATGATCATCGGCGCCGGGCAGACCCAGGGCTACCGCCGCACCGCACTACACCCTCTCGGCTCTCTGGACGACCACGCCTATGTGCTGTCCGACGCCGAGGTGACCTCATTGATCATCGACCCCAACCCGATGTTCGTCGAGCGCGCGCTGGGCCTGCTGGAGAAGGTGCCGTCGCTGCGGCAGGTGCTCACCATCGGACCGGTTCCCGAGGCCTTGGCGGGTGTGGCCACAGACCTCAGCGCGGAGGCGGCCAAGTACCCGCCCAAGCCGCTGGTCGCCGCGGATCTGCCGGCCGACCATATCGGTGGACTCACCTACACAGGGGGCACCACCGGTAAGCCCAAGGGCGTCATGGGCACCACCGGATCCATCACCACGATGACCACCGTGCAGCTGGCCGAATGGGAGTGGCCGGAGAATCCCCGCTTCCTGATGTGCACCCCGCTGTCGCACGCCGGTGCGGCGTTCTTCACCCCCGTCATCGTCAAGGGCGGCGAGCTGATCGTGCTGACCAAGTTCGACCCGGCCGAGGTGCTGCGCGTCATCGAGGAGCAGAAGATCACCGCCACCATGCTGGTGCCGTCGATGATCTACGCGCTGATGGATCACCCGGACAGCCGCACCCGCGACCTGTCCTCGCTGGAGACCGTCTACTACGGCGCCTCGGCGATGAACCCGGTGCGCCTGGCCGAGGCCATCCGCCGGTTCGGGCCGATCTTCGCGCAGTACTACGGCCAGTCCGAGGCACCGATGGTCATCACCTACCTGTCCAAGAAGGAACACGACGAGAAGCGGCTGACCTCCTGTGGGCGGCCGACACTGTTCGCCAAGGTGGCACTGCTCGGCGAGGACGGCCAACCGGTACCCCAGGGTGAGGTCGGTGAGATCTGCGTGGCAGGACCGCTGCTGTCCGGCGGGTACTGGAACCTGCCCGAGGCCACCGCCGACACCTTCCGCGACGGCTGGATGCACACCGGCGACCTGGCCCGCGAGGACGAGGACGGTTTCTACTTCATCGTCGACCGTACCAAGGACATGATCGTCACCGGCGGGTTCAACGTGTTCCCACGTGAAGTGGAAGACGTTGTGGCCGAACATCCTTCGGTGGCGCAGGTGTGCGTGATCGGCACCCCCGACGAGAAGTGGGGCGAGGCGGTGACCGCGGTGGTGGTGCTGCGCCCCGACGCCGCGACCGACGAGGCCGCGGTCGCGGTGATGACCACCGAGATCCAGGATGCGGTCAAGGAGCGCAAGGGGTCGGTGCAGTCGCCCAAGCAGGTGATCGTCGTCGACTCGGTGCCGGTCACTGCGCTGGGAAAGCCGGACAAGAAGGCTGTGCGCGCGCAGTTCTGGGCGGGTGCCGGCCGTTCGGTGGGCTGACTACCCTGCCGCGAGGGTTTAACGGGCCCGCGTCGGGGTACAGATGCGCTGACAACGTAGGCATCCCGAGATAGGACCCGCCCTGATGGACGACCGCACCGCAGTCGCCGCCCGCACCCCCGCAGGCGAGGCTCTCAGCACCGGCGCCCTGTTCCTGAGCATCCTGGCCATCATCGGGTTCGCGATCACCATCGGCGCCTTCGGCCTTGAGCAGATCGGGCTGACGTTCGGCATGGGTCTGCTGTCGCTGACCAGCTTCGTGGCCAGCATGTTCTTCTTCCGCGCCGACGCGCAGGAGCAACCCGAGAGCTGACCGCGCTAGCGTGATTCGGTGCCGGACTCCGAGCTGCGCGACACCGTCGACGCCGTCTGGCGGATGGAAGCGGCCAAGATCGTCGCGACGCTCACCCGCGCCTTCGGCGACATCGGCCTGGCCGAGGATCTGGCGCAGGAGGCACTGCTCGAGGCGCTGACGCAGTGGCCGCGATCCGGGGTACCGCGCAACCCGGGCGCCTGGCTGACCACCGTCGCCAAGCGCCGCGCCATCGACCACTGGCGCCGCCAGGACAACCTGGACACCAAATACGCGGTGCTGGCCCGCGATCTCGGCGACCACCTGGACCAGCCGTGGGACCCCGACCGCATCGACGATGACGTGCTGCGCCTGGTGTTCATCGCCGCGCACCCCACGCTGTCGCGCGAGTCCCAGATCGCGCTGACCCTGCGGGTGGTCGGCGGGCTGCGCACCGAGGAGATCGCCCGGGCATTCCTGACCTCGAAGGCGACCGTCGCCGCGCGCATCACCCGGGCCAAGAAGTCGTTGTCGGGCATGGCCTTCGAGGTTCCCGAGCGGGCCGAGTTCGGCCCCCGGCTCGCGGCCGTGCTGTCGGTGATCTACCTGATCTACAACGAGGGGTACTCGGCCTCGGCCGGGCAGCGCTGGATCCGCGACGAGCTGTGCACCGAGGCGCTGCGGCTGGGCCGCGTGCTGGCGGCGTTGACACCGGAGGAATCCGAGGTGCACGCGCTGGTGGCGCTGATGGAGTTCCAGTCCGCACGCTTCGCCGCCCGCACCGACACCGACGGGCGCCCGGTCCTGCTGGAGGATCAGGACCGCACCCGCTGGGACCGCGCCCAGATCCGGCGCGGGGTCGCCGCCCTGGAGCGGGGTGCGCAGGCCAGGACACAACGCGGCTGGGGACCGTATGCCCTGCAGGCCGCGCTGGCCGAGTGTCACGCCGTTGCCCCGACCGCCGCCGACACCGACTGGCGGCGCATCATCGCCCTGTACGACGCGCTGTTGCAGATCGCGCCGTCACCGGTCGTGGAGCTCAACCGGGCCGTCGCGGTGGCGATGGCCGACGGGCCGGCCGCGGCGCTGCCCCTCGTGGACGGTATCGACGGCCTACCCGAATCGCACCTGCGGCCCAGCGTGCGCGGGGAACTGCTGTCCCGGTTGGGCCGGCACACCGAGGCCGCCGCCGAGTTCACCGCCGCGGCGGCGCTGACCGGCAATGAGCAGGAGCGGCAGGTGCTGCTGAAAAAGGCCGCGCATCCGGATGCCGCCTCAGGGTAGACATGGGTATGTGTCCGACCTGATCCTGCGCGCCGTACGCGACGACGCCGACTACGAAGCCTGGAGCACCGCGCTCTACTCGGTGTTCCTGCAGGACCGCCAAGACGACGAGATCACCGCAGCCCGCAAGTTCTCCGATCTGGACCGACTGTTCGGATTCCACGACGGCAACCGGTGGGTCGCCACCGCCGGTGACTATCGCAAAACGGTCGCCCTGCCCGGCGGTGCCGTCGTCGACGTGCCGGCCGTCACCGCGGTGACGGTCGCCCCCGGCCATCGCCGTCGCGGTCTGCTGACCCAGATGATGCGGCACCAACTCGACACCATCCGGGCCCGCGGCACCGAACCGGTGGCCATGCTGTTCGCCTCCGAGGCCCGCATCTACGGCCGCTTCGGCTACGGGATGGCCAGCCAGAACGCCGTGTTGTCCGGGCAGGTGCGCGACCTGGATTTCCGGCCCGAGGTGAACCTGGGCGACGGCACCGTCGACGAGATCGACGCCGCCACCCTGCTCGCCGAGGGCCCGGCGATCTACGACGCCTCGTTCAGCACACTGCCCGGCCAGATGAACCGGCCGCGCAGCTGGTGGGACTACAACATTCTGGACAATGACGAACGCCGCAAGTGCAGCGGCAGTATCCGCTTCGCGCTGCACCGCGAAAGTGACGGTACGGCAAGTGGATTCGCGATCTTTCGACCCAAATCGTCCTGGAATGCCGCCGGGCCCAACGGGGAGATCCACGTCGAGGAGGCCGTCGCCACCAATCCCCGTGCCTACGCCCGGTTGTGGCGCTTCCTGATCGATATCGACCTGGTCCGCAGCATCAAGTTCGACGGCGCCTCGGTCGACGAACCGGTGCGGCACCTGCTGGCCGATGGCCGGGCACTGGAATGCGAGGTCACCGATGGCATCTTCGTGCGGCTGGTCGAGGTGGACCGTGCGCTCGCCGCACGCAGCTACGCCACGCCCGTCGATGTGGTTTTCGAGGTCACCGACGAGTTCTGCGACTGGAACACCGGCAGCTACCGGCTGCGCGGTGACACCGACGGCGCCGAGTGCCAAAGAACCGATGCCCCAGCCGATATCACGATCTCGGCACGCGACCTGGGGGCGATCTACCTGGGCGGGACCAGCCTGGCGCAGCTGGTGACGGCGGGGCTGGTCACCGAGCTGACCCCGGGCGCGGCGCACCGGACCGCCGTCGCATTCAGCTGGCCCATCGTCCCCGCCATCCCCGACCACTTCTAGAAAGGCCGCAATGACCATTCGCGCAGTGCTGTTCGACTACTCCGGCACATTGTTCCGACTCGAGGAGGACGACAGCTGGTTCGACGGCATCATGGTCGACGAGAAGGAGGTCGACGGCCATGTGCAGGCAGAGCTGATGCGTCGGATGACGGCCCCGACCGGTCGCCCGCCGGGGATGTCGGATGAGCAGTGGCATGCCTGGGCGCATCGTGATCTGGAACCGGCGCTGCACCGCGAGGCCTACCGGCATGTGCTGCGTGAGTCCGGTCTGACCGACCCGCACGCCGAGAAGCTGTACAACCGGCTGATCGACCCGGCGTCGTGGACGCCCTATCCCGATGCAGTGACGGTATTGGACGGTCTGCGCGCCGCGGGTATCAAGACGGCCGTAGTGTCCAATATCGCCTTCGACCTGCGCCCCGCCCTGGTAGCGGCCGGCGCGGTGGCCGACGAGGTCGTGCTGAGCTTCGAGATCGGTGTCATCAAGCCGGATGCGGCCATCTTCGAGACCGCACTGTCCCGGCTGGGTGTGGATCCGGGCGAGGCGTTGATGGTCGGTGACAGCGAGGAGGCCGATGGCGGTGCGCGCGCGTTGGGTTGTGCGTTCGCCCTGGTGGATCCGCTGCCCACCGAGCAGCGCCCGGACGGGCTGATCGCCGCCCTGAAGGCACACGGGCTTGCGGTCTAACCTCGGGACATGGCTGAAAAGCGGGTACGGCCACCGTGGTGGCTGAAGTACGTCAACAAGGTGATCATCGGGCTGTCGCGGCTCGGTATCGGCGGCGACAAGGGCCCGGTGGTGCTGACCGTCGTCGGCCGTAGATCAGGCAAACCGCGCACCACCCCGATCACCCCGATGACCGTCGACGGCGCCCGCTATGTCGTGGGCGGGCTACCCGGTGCGGACTGGGTGGCCAATGTGCGCGCGGCAGGCACGGCAACCCTGCATCAGGGCCGCCGCGCCCAACCGGTGCGGATGGTGGAGATGCCCGCCGATGAGGCCCGCCCGCTGTTACGCCGGTTCCCGGAGCTGGTCCCGACCGGAGTGAGCTTCATCAAGAACGCCGGCCTGGTCACCGGCCCGAACCCCGACGAATTCGAGGCCCTGGCCGGGCGCATCCCGGTGTTCCGTTTCGACCCCGCCTGATCTACAGGTGCGGGGCCTCCTTGATCTTGGAATCCGGGGTACCCAACGTCTGACACCAGGTCTGCACCGCCAGCCGGGTGCCACTGATCTCCAGCTGCTGCGCGTCGGCACCCTTCTCGTCCTTCAGCATCTTGCCGACAGCCTCGTTCTGGGTGGCCTCGTCGGCTCCGACGAAGTCCTTGCACGCGGTGTCGCCACCCGTGACCGACGGTGAGCAGCCGACCAGCATCGCGCCCACCGCACAACCCGCCAGTACCGCCACTGCCGAACGCTTCATCGTGTCCTCCTTGTCATGGCGCCCAATCGCGCCCCATGCACTTCGTCGCGCGCTTTGTACCCCGCACCCGGCGCGGCGAAACCAGCTGAATACAGTCGAGGAATGACATTCGACCCTGCGCTCTGGCAGCCGGTCGCCGGCTTCGAGCTGACCGATATCACCTATCACCGGCACGTGGTGGACGGTGTGCCGCGGCCGACCGTGCGGGTCGCGTTCGACCGGCCCGAGGTGCGAAACGCGTTCCGCCCGCATACCGTCGACGAGCTGTACCGCGTGCTCGATCACGCCCGGATGTCCCCCGATGTCGGGGTGATCCTGCTGACCGGCAACGGCCCGTCGGCCAAGGACGGCGGCTGGGCGTTCTGCTCGGGTGGGGATCAGCGCATCCGTGGCCGCACCGGTTACCAGTACGCAAGCGGAGAGACCGGCGACACTGTTGACGCCGCAAGGGCCGGAAGACTGCACATCCTGGAGGTGCAGCGCCTCATCCGATTCATGCCCAAGGTGGTCATCTGCCTGGTCAATGGGTGGGCCGCCGGCGGTGGCCACAGCCTGCACGTCACCTGCGATCTGACGCTGGCCAGCCGCGAACATGCCCGCTTCAAGCAGACCGATGCCGATGTGGGCAGCTTCGACGGCGGGTTCGGCAGTGCCTACCTGGCCCGCCAGACCGGGCAGAAGTTCGCCCGCGAGATCTTCTTCCTGGGCCGCGCCTATGACGCGGAGACGATGTATCAGATGGGTGCGGTCAACGAGGTCGTCGACCATGCCGAGTTGGAGAACGTCGGCCTGCAGTGGGCCGCCGAGATCAACGGGAAGTCCCCGCAGGCCATCCGGATGCTGAAGTTCGGATTCAACCTGATCGACGACGGGCTGGTCGGCCAGCAGGTGTACGCCGGTGAGGCAACACGTCTGGCGTACATGACCGATGAGGCCGTGGAGGGCCGGGATGCCTTCCTGGAGAAGCGCGATCCCGACTGGAGCGGCTTCCCGCGCTACTTCTGACGTGTGATTTCGGTGAGGATACGTGCGGTGGGCGCACTGCGGTGTGCGCACGGAACCCCACCGAAATCGCAGTCCCTAGACTGTCGCAGTGAGCAAGAACCCATTGCGCCGGATCTCGGACGCGGTGCTGCTGACCAGCATGCGTCCGCCCTTGACCGAATACCTGAGTCGCGGCCCCGAGGTCGAGCTGCGCGGTAAACGCATCCTGATCACCGGGGCCTCCTCGGGTATCGGCGAGGCGTCGGCGGTGAAACTGGCCCGCCTCGGCGCCTCGGTCATCGTGGTGGCCCGCCGGTCCGACCTGCTCGACACCGTCACCGACACCATCCGGGCCGACGGTGGGATGGCCGAGGCGATCACCGCGGACCTGTCCGATCTCGATGCAGTCGACGCGCTGAGCGCCAAGGTGCTCGACAGCCACGGCGGTGTCGACATCCTGATCAACAACGCCGGCCGGTCCATCCGCCGGCCGCTGCTCGACTCGCTGGATCGCTGGCACGATCTGGAACGCACCATGACGCTGAACTATTACGCGCCGCTGCGGCTGATGCGTGCGCTGGTCCCGGGCATGGTCGAGCGCGGCGACGGACACGTCATCAACGTGTCCACCTGGGGCGTGATGAACGAATCCTCGCCACTGTTCGGGGCCTATCAGGCCTCCAAGGCCGCGCTGACGGCGATCAGCCGGGTGGCCGAGACGGAATGGTCGGGCAAGGGTGTGCACTCGACGACGCTGTACTACCCGCTGGTGAAGACGCCGATGATCGAACCGACCAAGGCGTTCGTCGCGATGCCCGGGCTGTCCGCCGAGGAGGCCGCGGACTGGATGGTGACCGCGGCGCGCACCCGGCCGGTACGGATCGCGCCGCGAATGGCGGTGACCGCCAAGGCAATCGACAGCGTCGCACCCGGCCTGCTGGGAGTCATCATGAAACGCGGCGTCGTCGAATCCTCCTGAGTCGGAAGATGCTGACCCTGGACCGGATCCGGCAGCGGGACCCCGAGTTCGACGCGCTGCGGCGCGCCGCCAGGGCCGCCATCGTGCTGCCGATCGCGGCGGCGGTCAGCTTCCTGGTCGCCGGCGGCAGCCAGGCCCCGATGTTCGCCATCTTCGGGTCGGTGGCACTGCTGATCATCACCGACTTCCCCGGCAACCGGGCCGCCCGCGCGCTGGCCTACGCCGGGCTGGGCCTCAACGGTGCGGTGTTGATCAGTGTCGGCACCCTGGTCGCGCCCTACCGATGGCTGTCCGTCGGGCTGATGTTCGTCCTCGGTGTCACGGTGATGTTCGCCGGGGTGCTCAGCGAGACGGTGGCCGCCGGGCAACGCGCCACCCTGCTGACATTTGTGCTGCCGGCCTGTACCCCGCCCGGGCCGATCGACGAACGGCTGCAGGGCTGGCTGATAGCGCTGGCCGTCTGCGTGCCGGCGGCCCTGTTCCTGCTGCCACCGCGCCATCACGACGATCTGCGCCGGCACGCCGCGCGGGTGTGCAGCAGGTTGGCCGACTGCCTGGACGGGACCGCGTCCAAAAAGGACGTCACCCGCGCCATGAACGCGTTGTGGGACAACTTCGTCAACGCGGATTTCCGCCCGGTCGCGCTGACCGCAGGCAGCCGCGCCCTGGTCCGGGTCGTCGACGACCTCGGCTGGCTGTCCGATCGGATCACCGACCGGACCGGCGCGCTGCTCGGCGGCCTGAAACCGCCGATCACCGCGGTGTTGCGGGACTCCGCGGCGGTGCTCAACATCTCCGATCCGCGGCGGCGGGCCGCCCGCGGCGCCGATCTGAACATGGCGCTGGCCGATCTGCGGGCAGTGGCCCAGGGCAGCTATCGCGAAGACATCGGACTGATTCTGGGTGTGCCCGACGATGCCACCGCCGTGACGATGGGCCGGACATTGCTGGGCCGGCGCACGTTCTCGGCGACCGTCGGGGTCACCGGGCGCATCATCCGCAATGCCGCGCTGGCCGACGCCCGCCCGGTGTGGGCCCGGGTGCTGGGACGCAGACTCCCCGAGACCGGTGCCGCGGACTGGGTGATGCCCGAGACGACCGCCGTCGCGGCCATCACCAAGGGCTTTCTGGCCACCCGCGCGGTGGTGCTGCGCAACAGCCTGCGCACCGGACTGGGCCTGGCGCTGGCCGTAGCGGTCACCCATCTGTTCCCGGTCGAGCACGGATTCTGGGTGGTGCTGGGTGCGCTGTCGGTGTTGCGCAGCAGCGCGTTGACCACCGGGACCCGGGTGTTGCGGGCGGTGGCCGGCACCGTGCTGGGGTTCGGGCTGGGTGTCGCCGTGATCGAACTGGTCGGTGTCCAGCCGGCGGTCATGTGGGTGCTGCTGCCGGTGGTGGCGTTCGGCTCGGCGTTTGTCCCCGAGGTGGCATCGTTCATCGCCGGCCAGGCCGCGTTCACCATGATGGTGCTGATCATCTTCAACCTGATCCAGCCGTCGGGTTGGGCAGTTGGGCTGATCCGGGTCGAGGACGTCGTCATCGGCGCACTGGTCGGTGTCACGGTGTCGGTGCTGCTGTGGCCGCGCGGCGCCTCGGCCTCGGTGGCCCGTGCAGTGGATCATGCCCGCGCCGAGGGGGCCGCCCTGCTGACGGCGGCGGTGCGCCGCGTCACCCGCGGATCGACCGAGGCTACCGACGACAAGGTGTTTTCCCTGAGCCGCAGCGCGCTGGAGGCCAGCCGGGTGCTCGATGATGCGCTACGGCAATATCTTTCGGAGAACAGCGGGCAGACCGATGTGCGCGCCCCGATGGTCCGGGCGGCCAACCAGACGATACGACTGCGGGCCGCGGCCGAGCTGGTGGCCGATGTGGTGCCGCCCCCGTTCGGTTCCTACGCCCAGGCTCGACGCCTTCTCGAGGAGCACGCCGATCGGGTGTGCGCGGAAGGTCGGCCGGGACCGCCGATCAGCGACGATTTTGTACTCGCGTTGCGTGCCGAGGCCGGGGACACCGGATTGGCGGTGTCCGCCGCCCTACCGCTGCTGACGGTGGCCGCGCATCTGGGTGAGCTGGAATTGCTCTATCCCAGTGGCTGATCAATTCGGCCGGGTGATGCTGCGCGGTGGCAGGCCGAGTGAACGGACGTGCTCGGCGATGGCACCCAGGCTGGTGGTCCACACATCGGTGTGCTCGGCGACATGACGTATCAGATCGCCGAGTTCGGCTGCGCGCGAAGCCCGACCGGTCAGGAACGGGTGATTGGTCAGCACCCAGCAGGCACCGATGTCGCGTAGCGCGTCGAACTCCAGCTGCCACAGTTCCCGGGCCTTGCGCGGACTCTCGATCACCCCGCTGTAGATGTCGGGCAGGTAGCAGTACTGCTCCCAGTCGTCGAGCGCCCACTGGATCGGGATCTCGACCAGGGAGCGCTCTCCCACCGCCAACTCGTACGGGAGATCGGCGTCCATCAGGCTGGAGTCGTACAGAAAGCCACGATCGGCCAGCAGTTCCGGTGTGTGCCAGGACAGATCCCACATCGGTGCGCGGTAACCCACCGGACGCACCCCGGCGACCTCGGCGAGCGCCTCCAGGCCACGGCCGATCGCCTCGATCTCCTCGTCCAGGGTCAACGCGGTGGGCTGCTCGTGCAGATAGCCGTGGTGGGCGATCTCATGACCGGCAGCCACGATCGCGCGCACCGCCGCGGGATAACGATGTGCGGTGTGCCCGGGCACGAAGAAGGTAGACGGAATCTGGTGGCGGTCCAGCAGATCCAGGATTCGCGGGATACCCACCAGCGGACCGTAGGCTTGATGGCTCATCACGCTCATCCGGGCGGCCACCCCCTCGTTGCCCCACAACACCGCGGATTCGGCGTCCACGTCGAAGGTGAAGGCGGCCGCCGCGACTTTTCCTACCGGCCAGTGGAATTTCCCGTCGCTTCGCTCGCCCCGGGAGAATTCAGACATGGTCGGCCATCAACGTGATGAGCTCGTAGCCGATGTTCGCCGCGGCCACCGCTGTCACCTCGCCACTGTCGTAGGCGGGCGCCACCTCGACCACATCGGCGCCGACGATGTTCAACCCGCGCATGGCCCGCAACACCGCGACCAGTTCCCGACTGGTCATCCCGCCGATCTCGGGGGTGCCGGTGCCCGGCGCGAATGCCGGGTCCAGCACGTCGATATCCACCGACACATACACGGGGTGCTCACCCACCCGGTCGGTGATCCGTTGGATGACACCGTCGATCCCGATGCGGTCGATATCGCGACAGTGCACGATGGTGAAGCCCAGCGAGGCGTCGTCGAGCAGGTCCGCCCGGTCGTACAGCGAGCCCCGGATCCCGACGTGTGCGGAGTGATCCTTGACCAGCAGCCCCTGTTCGGCCGCCCGGCGGAACGGAGTGCCGTGTGTGCACGGCGCACCGAAGTAGGTATCCCAGGTATCCAGGTGCGCGTCGAAATGCACCAGCGCGACCGGGCCGTGCACCCGGTTCAGTGCCTGCAGCGCGGGCAATGCGATGGTGTGGTCGCCGCCGAGGATCATCACCCGCTGCGCCGGCGTGCCCAGCAGGGCCGAAATGCCTTCGCGCACCTGATCGACCGCGGCCTCGATATCGAATGGGTTGGCCGCGATATCGCCGGCATCGACGACCTGCGCCTGCGCGAACGGGCTGACGTCCAGCGCCGGGTTGTACGGCTTGAGCAGTCGGGACACCTCGCGGATCGCGGCGGGCCCGAAGCGGGCTCCGGGCCGGTAGGTCACACCACTGTCGAACGGTACCCCGACCACCGCGATGTCATAACGATCCACCTCGTGCAGCTGCGGCAATCGGGCGAAGGTGGCCAACCCTGCATACCGCGGCACCTGCTGCGCATTGAGTTGTCCGACGTTTCCGGATGCCGAGCGCACGTACTGCTGGGCGGGCTGGCTTGTCAACGGTGCTCCTTGTGTCATGCTCTGCTCCTGGTGGATCCGCCGTTGCAGGAGATCACCTGCCCAACGATGGCCGCCACCTCGAAATCGGCCAAGAGGGCCACCGCGGCGGCGATCTCGTCGGCACGGCCGATGCGGCCCAACGGGATCGACTCCGCGTAGCGGCCGTGCATGGTCGCCAGGTCGACCCCGGCGGCGTCGGCGTCGACCTGAAGTTGCGGTGTGTCGGTGACACCCGGTGCCACGGCGTTGACGATGATGTTCTCCGGGGCCAGTTCCCGGCCCAGCCCCTTCACCAGTGCGATCAGCCCGGCCTTGGCGGCCGAGTAGGCGGTGGCCTCGGGCCAGCCGGTGACACCCCATTCACTGGCGATCACCACGATCCGGCCCTCGCCTCGAGCGCGCATGTGCGGCAACACCGCTCGCACCAGGTGAAAGGTGCCGCCGAGGTTGGTGTCCACCACCCGCCACCAGTCGGATTCCTCATGCTCCAGCAGCAGTGCCATCGTCATATAGGCGTGGTTGGCCACCAGCACATCGAGCCGACCTGCCCGCTCGGCCACCGTGTCCGCGATCCGGACACAATTCTGCGGGTCCGACACATCACCGGGGACGGCGAACCCACCGACCTCGGCCGCCAGTGCGTCCAGGGCCGCACCGGCACGAATATCGTTGACCGCGACTGTCATCCCGTCGGCGGCCAGCCGGCGTGCGTGGGCGGCACCCATGCCCTGCGCCGCCCCGGTCACCAGGGCCACCCTGCTCATATCACCGCTCCCGAGTTGACGTTCACCACATCGCCGACGCTGAAGGTGGCATCACAGATCAGGTATTCCACGCAGCGCGCCACCTCGGTCGGGGTGGCCAGCCGGCGCAGCGGCAACGTGTCCAGGTATTCCGCTGCCCGCCAGGGTGAATCATCACTGAGCAGCGGGGTGTCGGTCGGCCCGGGTGCGACGGCGTTGACCCGCACGCCGGCCCCGGCAACCTCGGCGGCCAGGCTGCGCACCAGGCCGATGATCGCGCCCTTGGCCGCCACGTAATGGCTTTCCTGATCGCCGCCGCCGACGGCGAGTTCGCTGGCCACCGCGACCACTGCACCGGATCCGGCGGCGAGCATGTCGGGCAGGCAGGCCCGTGTGGCGTTGAACAACCCGCCCAGGTGTACCCGCAGCATCCGCTGCCACGCTGCCGCATCGATCTGCCCGATGAGCGCCATCTCGTAACAGCCGGCCGAGGTCACCAATGCTGCTACCGGACCGAGCCGGTCGCGGATCTCGGCGACCGCGGCGGCCATCGCCACGTGATCGGAGACATCCACCGCCACAGCGACATCGGCGTCGGCGTCACCGGAGAGATCCAGCGCACCGACGCGGTAGCCCCGTCGACGCAGCGCGGCCGCCGCGGCCGCGCCGATACCGCTGGCGGCACCGGTCACGACCGCGACAGGTCGGGCGTCAGTCATGGGCGCCCTGCGAGTTCGTCACGTGATTCCGCTTCCTCGATCACCGAAGCCTCGACGATACGGGACCGCACCGTGGCCAGGATCGCGCTGCCGAGCACCAGCAGCACGGCGATGCCGATCCACACCGACCAGTCCAGGTATCGCTGCTCGAAAGCCACACGCGGCCAGGCGATATTGAGGAACTGCAGCACCGCCCACACTGCGGCGACCACCGCCACGGGAAGCGTGGCCCGACCCAGTGAGAACGTCGCCGGGGTCCAGGCGCGACGCACCAACACCACCAGGAACCCGAGGAGCGGGAACAGGAATGCCAGGTAGAAACCGCCCGCGGTGAAGTTGACCATCAGCGAGTAGATATCGCCGGCGACGATGCTCAGCAAGAACAGCGCTGCACCGACGACCGTGGTGACCAGGATCGCCACCACCGGGATCCGGGCCGGTCCACGCAGCTGCGACAGCACGTTCGCGGCGGGTAGCGCACCGTCGCGCGCATAGGCCCAGATGACCCGCGAAGCCGAGGTCTGCAGCGCCAGGAAGCTGGCCAGGAAGCCGATCACGAACATCACCTCGACCGGCCGCGCGATGCCGTGACCCAAAGCGACGGTGAGTGTTTCGTACACAGGATCACCTACCGCACCTTCGGCGACGGCGTCCAGGTCGGGGATCGCCAGGATGATCGCCAGGCTGGAGTACGCCACCACGATGAAGATGAAGGCCAGTGAGAACAGCACCGCCTTGGGCAGGTACCGACGCGGCTCGTGCACCTCCTCGGCGATCGACCCGGCACTCTCGAACCCGACGAAGGACCAGCCGATGAAGGCCACCGCCAGCAGGAACGGCCCGCTCATATAGGACCACATGTCGACATCGGGACCGCCACCGGAGAACAGCACCGACAGCGAGTTCTGCCGGTGGAACAGCAGCAGCCAGGTGCCCAGCACCACCGACCCGATGACTTCGGCGATGATGCTGCCGATCATGAAGATCTTCAGTGCCTGCCGGCCTGCGAGGTTCACCGCCGTCCCGGCGAGCAGGATCACCAGCGCGATGAGCGCCAGGGTGGTGCCCGATGGTTCCTCGACACCGAAGATGTTGGCGGTGAACCCGGCTGCGCCGAGCGCCACCGTCGCCATCGCGATGACCAGTGTCCACATATAGGCCCAGCCGGCGAACCAGCCGTAGGTGGTGCCCAGCAGTCGGCGCGACCACTGATAGATGGAGCCTTCCAGCGGCCATCGCGACACCAGCATCGCGAACACCAGCGCCACCAGGAACTGGCCGGCGAACACCAGCCCGAATCCCCACCAGAAGCTGGGGCCCGCGGCCGACAACGCCAAGCCGAAGATGCCGTACAACGCCACGATCGGCGAGATGAATGCGAAGGCGAACGCGAAGGCCGACCAGAGCGAGAACTCGCGACGCAGTACCTGAGGTTCGGACATGGACGAACTATCACCCTCGTCCGGCGCGACCGCCATGGTTCACCGCGAAGACGCTGCGAACCCACCACCGGCAGATCCGGGCATTGGAGGATCGCACAACATCAATACCCCAAGAGATGACAACGACGTTACGATCGACCCATGAGGGAGCCGACCGACGATGCGGACGGCACCGCCCCGACCTTCCGTGACCTGCTGGAACGGTCCGGACTCGGACTCCAACTCGATGAGGGTGCCGCCACCCCTCTGGACCGGCCGATCAGCTGGTCGCACACCACCGAACTGCGGGATCCTTCGCGATATCTGCGCGGTGGAGAACTGGTGTGCACAGTCGGGATCAGCCTGCAATCCCCGCAAGACTGCGCGGCATTCATCGAGGCCCTGCACCGGGCCGGGGTGGCCGGCGTCTGCTTCGGCATCGGCGATGTGCACGACACCGCACCGCCGGCACTCGTACAGGCGTGCGCCCGCGCGGATCTGCCGCTGCTGATCGCGCCACCGGCGGTGCCGTTCGCGACCGTCAGCCGCTATATCGCCGACTTCCGGTTCGGCGGCGCCGTCGCCACCGCGCGGGCCGCCAATGCCCTTGTCCCCGAATTACTCTCCTCGCAGCGGCGACGCGAGTCGGCACGCCAGTTGTTGGATCGCGCCGGCGGAGTTCTGGGCTGCTATTTCCTGCTGGAGCCGCACGGCGAGTCCCGCGACGGGGTCTCGATGTCAGTCGACGGGGTCGGGACCCTGGTGTGGGTGGGCCGCGGGGATCCACCGGAACCAGCGGTGCTGGAGATCATCGCCCGTTTCCTGTCCGCATCCCAGGGTGAGCGCGATATCGAGGCGGCGCTGGCGCGGGAACGGGTCGGGCAGCTGCTGTCACTGGTGGAACGGCGGATGCTGCTGCCCGATGCGTTGAATCAGCTACTGGACTGGCCGGGCTTGGCCGGCGGTGATGTCGACTGCTCGGCGTGGCCGGCCGGGGCCGGGGCGCTGCTGTCGATGGCGTTACCCGACGCCCTGGTCGCCGACGCGCCCGAGGTCTGTCTGGTGTTGAGCGATGGCGGCGACCGGATGGCCGAGATGGCCGCCGATCTGTCGCTGCCGTCCGGGCACGCCGCGGCGGCACCGTTGACCGAGCTCGGCGCCTCGATCAGCCAGGCCCGGATCGCCCTCGATCTGGCCCGCCAGCGTGGCGGCAGCATCGGCCCGGACCAGCTGAGCACCTTCGGCAGCCTGCTGGAGGGCCTGCCGACGAGCCGGCTGGCACCGTTCAAGAACCAGCTGATCGACCCGCTCGAGGCGCTCGACCGTGACCGTGGCACGCAGCACGTCCGGACGCTGCGAGTGTTTTTGGCCGCCAACGGTTCACTGATCGACACCGCCCGTGAGTTGTTCCTGCACACCAACACGGTGCGGCACCGGCTGGCCAGGATTGCCCAGATCACCGGGCGGAACCCGTTGAATTTCGACGATCAGGCCGCGTTCACGATCGGACTGCGGGCCGCGGACCGCAACGCGTGATAAACACATTCGTATGGAGATCCTGGCCAGCCGGGTGCTGATACGGCCGGCCGACTACCCGGCCTCGGTCGAGTTCTACCGCGACCTGATCGGCTTGGCGATCGCCCGCGAATACGGTGGCGGCACGGTGTTCTATGCGGGGCAGTCGCTCATCGAACTCGCCGGTCACGGCGAGCCGGCCGCCGGCGGGTCACTCTGGCTGCAGGTGCGCGATGTGTATGCCTGTCAGGCCGAGTTGGCCGCCCGGGGCGTGCCGATCGGCCGGGCCGCCACCGAGGAACCCTGGGGCCTGCACGAGATGCATGTGATCGACCCCGACGGTGTCACGCTGATCTTCGTCCAGGTTCCTGATTCCCACCCCTTGCGGCGGGATACCCGAGACTGATGGCCAAATCGGTTCTGGGACGCGGCACCGCCCGGGCGCGGGTGTTGGAGGCCGCGCTGACGCTGTTCGGTGAGCACGGTGTCAGCGGCACGACGCTGCAGATGATTGCCGACAGCATCGGCGTGGGCAAGGCCTCGGTCTATTACCAGTTCCATTCAAAGGAAGACATCGTGGTGGCCGCGGCACAACCGATGTTCGACGATATGGCGCGGGTGGTGACGATCGCCGAGGCCGTCGCCGACCCGACCACCCGCCGCGAGATCACCATCAGCGGTTTTGTCGAGTTCAGCGTGCGCCACCGCCGGCTGGCCGCGGTGCTGACCGGTGATCCGGTGCTGGAGAGTCTGATCAAGTCACGGGCCGACCTGTCGGGCACCGTCGACCGTTTCACCGACCTGCTGCTCGGCGGCGGGCACGGGCCTGCCGGTCGGGTGATCATCTCGATGGTGACCAATGGGATCTACTCCGCCGTCACCGACAAGACCCTCGAGGATGTCAGCGACGAGGAACTGCACCGCACGCTGCTGGCCGCCGCGCAGCAATTACTGCGCACCGGTTCGCATTTCGAGTAGATCCCCCGGCGCCGAGATCGACGTTCTGACCGGATTCACTCGCACTTTCTGGCCCGTTTGTACGGTTGGGCGGGAACGGAACGACTACCAGGTCCAGACGCTCGGGTCGACCGGCGGATAGGTGGCGCACACCTTGGTGCCGTGTGCCACGACACCCTTGTTGTTGAAGAACAACTTGGCCCAGTTCGGCCAGTTCCAGGCCAGCGTCTCGTAGAACGCGTTGGTGGCGGTCTCCTCCGAATAGGCCCGCCGGCCCGCGTAATCCATCGAGAAGAACCAGGTGATCCGATCGCGCGCCCAGGTCTGCACCTCGGGCGACTTGTTCTTGTAATCAGTCATGTAGCGCTCGTAGTACACCGGGTTGGTGTCACGCACCGCGGCCATGTACTGGTCGACGGTGCAGGTGGTCTTGAGCATGTTGCTGGGGATCGGGTACTCGTCGGTGGCATCAGCGGCGGCGGTGCCCGGGGTCGAGGCCAGCGTCGTCGCGGCGATCGCGGTTGCCAGCGCGGTACGCAGAAAGCTGTTGCGTCCCATGTCCACTCCTCTAGCGTTGTCCGGCGGCCTGCTGGAGCGCGACCGTCTGATGGGGGCAGTACAGCGGGATCGCCCCGCCGACGAACTGCCAGGCCTGTTCGGTGGTCGATCTGAGCTTCAACTGATCGTGCACGAACTTCGCCGAGGCGAAGGCGTCCTTGTCGAGACCATTGTCCAACCGCTTGCACATGATCTTGGCGATCCAGGCGTTGAAATCCTTCTGCCCGTAGATGCCATAGCCGTGCAACTGCTCGGCGAAGGCCTCGTCACGGTCGGCATGGGCCGCCGGGGCGGCCGCGAAGGCCACCACCACCGCGCCGGCGGCCAGGACCGACTTGACCGCTGAGATCTTGTTGAACTCTGAAATCTTCATCACACCAATGCATCCTGGGGTCGACGTTGAATCGGTGGCCACGGCTGCGGCTTGGGCCGCAACCGGACATGCTGGGGCCACCAGAACCACTTGCCCATCAGGGCTGCGATCGAGGGCGTCATGAACGACCGGATCACCAGGGTGTCGAACAGCAGACCCAGGCCGATCGTGGTACCCACCTGACCCATGATGGTCAGATCACTGACCGCCATGACCATCATGGTGAAGGCGAAGACCATTCCGGCCGCGGTGACCGTCGATCCACTACCGCCCATCGCGCGGATCATGCCGGTGTTCAATCCAGCGTGTATCTCCTCCTTGAGCCGCGACACCACCAGCAGGTTGTAGTCCGCGCCGACGGCCAACAAGATGATCACCGCCATCGGCAACACCATCCAGTGCAACTCGATGCCCAGCAGGTGCTGCCACAACAGCACCGACACACCGAATGACGCACCGAGTGAGAGCACCACGGTGCCGACGATCACGGCGGCGGCCACGATCGCCCGGGTCAGGATCAGCATGATCAGGAAAATCAGCCCGATCGCGGCGATCCCGGCGATCAGCAGGTCGTACTTGGTGCCGTCGGCCATGTCCTTGAAGGTGGCCGCGGTGCCACCCAGGTAGATCGTCGACCCCTCCAGCGGGGTGCCCTTGATGGCGTTCTTCGCCGCCGCCTTGAGCGGTTCGATCCGCTCGATGCCGTCAGCGGACATCGGATCACCCTCGTGGTTGATGATGAAGCGCACCGCATGCCCGTCGGGCGAGAGGAACTGCTCCAACCCCTTGGCGAAGTCCGGGTTGTCGAAGGCCTCGGCGGGCAGATAGAACGAGTCGTCGTTCATCGCATCGTTGAAGGCCTTGCCCATCTCGGTCGAGGTCTCACTCATGATGCGCTGCTGTTCCTGCATACCTGCCTGGGTCTGCTGCATGGTGAGCATCATCTGCTGCATGCTCACCATGGTCGCCTTCATCTCCGGCATGATCGCGATCATCTGCGGCATCAACTCGTTGAGCCGGTGCATCTGCGGCATGAGATCATTCATGTTCGTCGTCATGATGTCGATGCCGTCAAGCACATCGAAGACCGACCGGAGCGACCAGCAGATCGGGATGTTGTAGCAGTGCGGTTCCCAGTACAGGTAGTTGCGGAACGGCCGGAAGAAATCGTCGAAGTTCGCGATCTGGTCGCGCATGACCTCAAGGTCGGCGATCGTCACATCCATCGAGGCGACCATGTTGGCCGTGGTGTCGGCCATCTCCTCGGTGATGTTCTGCATCCGATCCATGTTGTCGATGGTCTTCTGCATTTCCGCGACCTGCTTTGTCATATCGGCGGTGCGGTCCTGGTTGTACTTCTCGTTCAGTCGCTGCAAGGTGCTGTTCTGGCTGATCGCGTACGGAATGGTGGTGTTCTCCATCGGCGCACCGTCGGGCCGGGTGATGGTCTGCACCCGACCGATACCGTCGACCTGGAACATCGCCTTGGCGATCTTCTCGATCACCAGGAAGTCGGCCGGATTCCGCAGATCCCGGTCACTCTCGATCATCATGATCTCGGGGTTGAGCCGGGCCGGCGAGAAATGCCGTTCCGCCGCGGCGTAGCCCTGGTTGGAGCTGATGTCGTCCGGCAGGTACAGCCGGTCGTTATAGCTGGTCTTGTAGCCGGGCAATGCCAGCAGGCCGATCAGCGCGACGGCGATGGAGGTAACCAGGATGGCACCGGGCCATCGGACCACCGCGGCGCCCACCTTGCGCCACCCACGAACACGGTTGGCGCGCTTGGGATCCAGGAAACGTGCACCGACGGTGATGATGGCGGGACCGAACGTCATGGCCGTCACGATCAGCACCAGCATTCCGACGGCCAGGGGCACGCCGAGGGTCTGGAAGTAAGGCAGCCGGGTGAAGCTCAGGCAGAACGTCGCACCGGCGATGGTCAGGCCGGAGCCGACGATCACGTGGGCGGTACCGCCGAACATGGTGTAGTAGGCCTGTTCTCGGCTCTCACCGGCGCTGATGGCCTCCTGATATCGGCCAATGAGGAAGATCGCGTAATCGACCGATATGGCGATCGCCAATGTGACCAGCAGGCCGGTCGCAAAGGTGGAGAGCCCGATGATCTCGTAATAACCGAGCGCGGCCACCGCCCCTCGGACGGTGAGGAGGCTCACGACCACCATCACGATCATCAGCACCATGGTCATGAAGGAGCGGAAGATGATGAGCAACATCGTGATGATGACGACGAAGGTCAGCGCCTCGATCAGCCGCACGCTGCCGTGGCTGGCCTCGGTCTGCTCGGCCGTCATCGCCGCAGAACCCGTGACGAACACCTCGACACCCGCGGGCGCAGGGATGCTCTCGACTATGTTCTTGACGGCCTCGATGGACTCCAGTGAGAGCGCCTCGCCCTGGTTACCCGAAAGGTTCGCCTGGACGTAGACGGCCTTGCCGTCACCGCTCTGCACACCTGTCGCGGTGAGCGGATCACTCCACAGGTCCTGCACGTGTTCGACATGCTTGGTATCGGCCTCGAGTTTGGCGATCAGCTCGGAGTAATAACGCCGTGAATCGTCGCCGAGCTTGTCCTGGCCCTCCAGCACGATCATCACCGCGCTGTTGGACTCGTACTCCTGGAACTTCTGGCCGACATACTCGGTGGCGATGACCGCAGGCGCCTCGTCCGGACTCATCGAGACCGAACGCATCTCGCCGACAGCTTCCAACTGCGGTACCAAAACGTTCAGAAGTACCGCAACGGCGACCCAGAGCAGGATGAAGGGTACGGACAGCGTGCGAATGGCTCGGGCGATCTTGCCGAAATGCGCTGTCTCGTGCGGCGCCGGACTGATCGCGATGGGCCCGGTGGGGGCGTCGTGGCGGCTCATGCGGACTTCACGATGCAGAAGGTCTGGACATTGGTACCCGAGACGGTGCGCTCATCGCGTACCTCGTCATCGACGACGACCCGGCAGCCCAGGAAACTCGTCTTGCCCTGCGCGACGATATTGGCCGACGCGGAAGCTTCCGTCGTCTGCAGGGTGATCGACCACGGCAGGATGGCGCCGTCGACGCGTTGCGGTTCCCCCTCCAGGTCCACATAGTTCACGTCCACTGCCGCCCCTTCCGGGCCAAAGATTTCGTATTTCACCACTTTGGGATCGAACGGGTCCGGGTCGTTCGCGAACTCGACCGGCGTCACCAGCGGTGGGTCCGAAGCGAAGATCCCGCGCACCCGGGCGACAGTGAACCCCGCGATGCCCACCACCACGACGATCACCAGTGGCAACCAGGCCCGCTTCAGCAGTTGCATTTCCCGACCTTCCGCAGCGCTGTGCAAAGAACCGCCCAATGACACCCCTCACCCATCGGACGCACTTAAGTTATACAATTGGTCTACTTCAAACAAGCCGAACGGCTAAGTGTGGCCCATCACATGTTTATACATGAGTGAGTCACACAGCACACTGAGGAAATGGGGCCGAATGGCAGCTCACGGCTGTACGGCCCGCGACCGGGTCATCGGCGCGGCCGTCGAATTATTCGCCGAACACGGCGTGCAAGGCACGTCACTGCAGATGATCGCCGATCGGATGGGGGTCGCCAAGGGCGCGGTCTACTACCAGTTCCGTTCCAAGGACGACCTCGTCCTGGCGTTGTTGCGGCCACTCTTCGATGGCATCAGTGCGCTGGTCGAGCGCGTCGATCCGCTACCGGCGCAGGCACGCCGGGATGCCGCGGTCACCGGCCTGGTCGACCTGGCGATCCAGCAGCGGCGGGCCACCTGCCTGTTTCGCCGCGACCCGGTCGTGGATCAGTTGATCGCCGAACATGCCGAAATGGCGGCGCTGACGGAGCGGTTCTATGCGCTGCTGCTGGGGCCCGACCCCGACGACACGTCCCGGGTGTCGATGTCGGTAGCCGTCACCGGGCTGTATTTCTGCACCACAGCTCCGGCATTACGCGATATCGCCGACGCGGATCTACGGAAGATCCTGCGCCGGCGATTCCTGCAGTGCGTCAGCGAACCGGTGCCGCCAACGGCCAGCCCACCGAGGCCAGCCGGGCCGCAACCTGATGCAGCTCTTCGGGATTCGGCTCTTTGTCGATGATGGCTGCGATGGCACCGCTGATCTCGGCCTCGGTCACCGGATTGTCACCGTCGCTCGATCGCAGCACGGCCTTCGCCGCAGCCATCACCTCGTCCTCGGACAGCGAGCGCTTCAGCAGCGCCAGCAGCGCGAAGTAGTCGGTCTGCGGCACGCCCTCCGGATAGCCCTGATGCAGCCAGCCCAGCACGTTGTCCAGGACACTCTTGCTTTCCGTCATCAGTCGTCAGCTCACTTCTTGGGGAGGAAGGGGAACAGGTCGATACCGGTGTGGTGGATGATCGTGGCGCGGGTGATCCACATGACCGCGGTCAGGATGACCCAGCCGACGAACACGAACATCGCGATCCCCAGGTACTTCAGCGCCGGGTTGGGCGCGGTCGCGGTCTCACCGTCACCACCGGCACCTCGCGAGTAGGCGACCAGGCCGAGCGCGAACACCGCGGGCAGTCCCGCACCGAGCAGCAGTCCGATGCCCAGCACCTTGAGGATGCTCTCCAGGTAAACCATCATCAATTCCTTTGACTAGTACCGGGATCAAACCGAAGCAGTGGGCAAGGTGGCGTCGCGCATCTCGGCCGGGACGACCGAGTTGGTCGAGGAATCCCAATCGGCGTTGACATTGTTGTGGTCGACCTTCTGCTGCTGGGCACGCCACCACATGTAGAAGGACAGGCCGACCAGGATCAGGAAGATCAGGCCGTCACCGGCCAGTGCCGAACCGGTCACCGACTTCACACCGTCGGAGAGCCAGTACGACAGCGCGCCGACAAGCCCGGCGGCGGGCAGGGTGATCAGCCAGGCCACTGCCATCCGGCCGGCGACCGCCCAACGCACCTCGGCACCCGGCTTGCCGACACCGCTGCCCAGGATCGAGCCGGTGGCCACATGTGTGGTGGACAGTGCCATACCTGCGGCACTGGAACTCAGAATGATTGCGGCCGAGGAGGCTTCGGCCGCAAAGCCCTGCGGGGAATCGATCTCCACCAGACCCTTGCCCAAGGTCCGGATGACCCGCCAGCCACCGAGGTAGGTGCCCAGGCCGATCGCCACCGCGCAACTGAAGATGATCCAGAACGGCAGGCCCTGCTCCTTGACGTCCCCGGTCAGGTGCCCGGTGGTGATCAGCGCCAGCGCGATGACACCCATCGTCTTCTGCGCATCGTTGGTGCCGTGCGACAGGGCGACCAGCGAGGCCGTCGCGATCTGGCCCCAGCGGAAGCCGTCCTTGCGACGCTTCTCGGCGACCCGCTTGGTGATGGCGTAGACCATCCAGGTGCCGCAGGCGGCGACCAGGCAGGCGATCACCGGGGCGGCGACCGCAGGAATCAGCACCTTCTGGGTGACCCCGGACCAGTTCACCCCGGCCAGTCCCAGCGCGGCCAGGCCCGCCCCGATCAGGCCGCCGAACAAGGCGTGCGACGAGCTCGACGGGATGCCGAACAACCAGGTGAGCAGGTTCCACAGGATGCCGCCGATCAGGCCGGCGAAGATGATGGTCAACCCGGTCGAGGCATCGATACCCGGTAGCAGCGCCCCGGATTTGGAGTCCTGCACCTTGAGCACGGAGGTGGTGACGGTCACGGCGACCTCCACCGACAGGAAGGCGCCGACCAGGTTCAGCACACCGGCCAACAGCACCGCGGTCTTCGGCTTAAGCGCGCCGGTCGCGATCGAGGTCGCCATCGCGTTCCCGGTGTCGTGGAACCCGTTGGTGAAGTCGAATGCCAGTGCTGTGGCAATCAGCAGCACCAGGATGATCAGCTCTGCGCTCATGCCCCAATCCTGAGACATCTCTCAGCGTTTCGGGTAATTACGGGCAAGTTGCCGAGCGGTCGCGACCTGCGACTTCAGCTATCCATGCAAGCTTGTTCACCAAACGTTCATCTGTCCGCCGCGCCTCGTTCGACCACGGTGGCATCCGCGGCGGACCCGCCGGTCATCTGGCAGGCTTCGACTACGTGAACGGATTCCTGGCGCGGATCGCCGCCTGGCTCACCGCGGGGTACCCCGACGGTGTCCCCGGGCCCGATCAGGTGCCGCTGCTGGCGCTGCTCACCCGCCGGCTGACCAACGACGAGGTCAAGACCGTCGCGCAGGATCTGATGGATCGTGGCGAGTTCGATCATGTCGACATCGGCGTACTCATCACTCAGATCACCGCCGAACTGCCGCGCGCCGAGGACATCGAGCGGGTGCGGGCCCGGCTGGCCGCCACGGGCTGGCCACTCGACGATCCGCGCGAACCCGAACCGGAGGACCCCACATCGCCGTCCTGACCGCACTACCCGTCGGCACCGGCGCCGCGGCGTTGGCTGTCCTGCCGGACCTTGACGCCGCGCTACGTGGCGCGGCGGCGCTGCTGCCCGTCCCCGCCGAGGATTCACGACAGCGACAGCTGATCCTCGACGCACTGCGCGCCGGCGAGCCGATCGCCGACGAGATCGCAGTGGTGGTGTCCACCTCCGGCACCACCGGAACCCCCAAGGGCGCAATGCTTTCCGCACGTGCGCTGACCGCGAGCGCCACCGCCACCCATCGCCGACTCGGCGGCGAGGGCAGCTGGCTGCTGGCGTTACCCGGCTATCACGTGGCCGGTCTGCAGGTGCTGGTGCGCAGCATCGTCGCCGGGACCACGCCGGTCGCACTGGCTGCCGGTTTCGAACCGCCCGAGCTGGTTGCGGCCATTACCAGGATGGGCAGCGGCCGCCGGTACACCTCGCTGGTGGCCAACCAGCTGGACAAGGCACTGGCCGACCCGCACGCCACCGCCGCACTGGCCGGACTGGATGCCGTGCTGATCGGCGGTGGCCCGCTACCCGCCGCAATCCGGGAAAAGGCCGCCGCCGCAGGGGTTCCGGTGGTCCGTACCTACGGCATGAGCGAGACCGCGGGCGGCTGCGTCTACGACGGCAAACCGCTGGACGGGGTGACCGTCCGCCTCGACGAGGGCCGCGTCGTGCTCGGCGGTCCGATGGTGGCCGCCGGTTACCGCAACCCGGTATCGCCGGACCCGTTCGCCGAACCGGGCTCGTACCGCACCGATGACCTTGGCGCGCTGGACGACTCGGGAACCTTGAGCATCCTGGGCCGCGTCGACGACGCCGTCAGCACCGGCGGACTGACCGTGTTGCCGCAGCTGGTCGAGAACGCGCTGGCCACCCATCCGGCCGTCGCCGAGTGCGCCGTGTTCGGGGTGCCCGACCAGCGATTGGGCCAGCGGGTCGTCGCGGCGATCGTCGTCGCGCCGGGCCACGACGCCCCGAGCGTGGCCGAGTTGCGCGCGCACGTCGCCGCGACACTGGCGGCCACCGCCGGCCCACGGGAAGTGCACATCGTGGCGGCGCTTCCGCGCAAAGGCATCGGGAAGCTGGATCGGCGCGCCCTGATCGAACGGTTCGGCGTGCATGATGGACAGGGTGAGCGCAACTGAAGTGACGACGGTCGACGAACTCCGCGCCATCGTCGGGCAACCCCACCCTGCAGTCGCCAACAAGGTGGCGGCGCGACTCGCGGACGTCCACCAGCTGTGGATCGCCAACTCGCCGCTGTGTTTCGTGGCGACCACCGACTCCGACGGCCGCGTCGACGTGTCACCCAAGGGTGACCCACCGGGCTTCGTCCACATCATCGACGACACCACCATCGCCATCCCGGAGCGTCCCGGCAACAAACGTGTCGACGGGTACCTCAACGTGCTGCAGAATCCGCAGGTGGGAACCATCTTTGTGATCCCGGGCCGCGGTGACACGGTCCGGGTCAACGGCCGGGCCCGAATCGTCTCCGACGCAGACTATTTCGACATCCTCGAGGTGAAGGGCAAGCGGCCGATCCTGGCGCTGGAGGTCAGCGTCGAGGAGGTGTTCTTCCACTGCTCCAAGGCCTTCCTGCGTTCGGATGCCTGGAAGCCCGAGACGTGGACCCCGGATTCGGTGCCGAGCACCGCGAAGCTTGCCAAGTCGTTCAAGGCCGAGGAGACCCTGGAGGAGCTGGAGGCCTATTACAGCGAGGAGAATTACCGCAAGCAGCTCTACTGACCGGGGTCGCGGACCATGATCGCCCGGGTGTAGAGCAGGTGAAAGCCCTGCAGCTGCACGTTCTGCTGGGACTTTGATCCCGGTGAGGTCGTGACGACGGCGATATCGGCACCGGTGGCCACCGCGTCGCGCAGCCGAGTCTCCAGCAGCGCGGTCTGCACCCCGCGGCGTCGGTGCGCGGGCGCGGTCGCCGCCCCGGTCAGCTGCGCGACACCGGAGGCGACCCGCATACTGCCGCCGCCCGCGATCTGGTTACCCCGCAGCGCGACATAGGGTTTCACCCCCGCATCGGCGAAATCGTGTTCCGCGCGCTCGATAGGATCTGCGGGTCGGCCAGGTTGCCCAGTTCCACCACCGTCGGCGCCCCGCGTTCGGCATCGGCCGCCTCGGCGTGTTCGATACGTCGGGCCAGCTCGATACCGCAGAACAGGGTGCTCACGGCGGCACACTCTGTCACCACGCCGACATCAGCGCCACATAAACAACGGTGCCCGCAAAGATGGACAGCAGCGCGTGGCGGCGCCAGACCTGCAGACCCAACGTCACCAGCACCGCGATGACTAGCCAGAGTTGTTGTCGCCCTTCAGCTTCGGGAACATCACGGATGGTGTAGAGCGCCAGCATCACCATCACTCCCAGCGGCATATGCAGGCTCAGATACTTGACGACAGCACTGTGCCGCATGGGCGCGAGCACCGCGAACGGCAGCACCCGCAGCGCCCAGGTGACGGCGGCCGCGACGCCGACCAGCAGCGCGATACGACCGTTATCGGGCACCGGACACCCGCATCCGGATCAGCAGTAGCGCGGTGAAGGCCGCGAACGCCCACAGCAGCAGTTGGCCCGGTGCCAGCAGCCAGGCGCCGACCGCGCAGGCCGCCGCAAGCAGTGCAGTGATCCGGTCCGGATGCTGCCGGTAGGCCTCGATGGCCAGCACGATGAACAGGGCGGTGAGCGCGAATTCCAGACCGGCGAGGCGCTCGATGGGCAGCGCGGCCCCGAGCAGTCCACCGGCGGCGGCCGAAACGGTCCAGGTGGCGTGCAGCCCGCACTGCATGGCCAGGATCTGCCGCGAGGTCCAGGACGCGGCGTCCGGGCTGACACCGACGGCGAAGGCCTCATCGGAAAGTACGTAGGTGCTGTAGGCGCGGCCGAGCCGCCCGCGCACCCGGTGCAGGGGGAAGGACAGCGCATAGAACACGTGCCGGGAGTTGACGATCAGGGTCGTCAAAGCCACCGCGGCCACCGGTGCGCCGGCCGCGGTGAGGCCGACCATCAGGAACTCCAGCGATCCGGCGTAGATGACGGCCGCGAACACCGGCGCCCACCACCAGGCCAGCCCGGCGTGCACCACCAGAAAGCCCAGCGCCATGCCCAGCGGGAGGAACGCCAGCCCGATGGGCGCGGTCAGCCGCAGCACAGACATCCGGTCAGTGTGTCAGCCGCCGCGGGCCGCTCGGTCGCGAGATTGCGGTTGTCGCGGCCCGCACTCGAACCCCGCCCCGATAACCGCAATCTGGGCGTGTCGTTGCGGTATCGAAACTGTCACGGATGTTAATAGAGTGATTTTCGTGAATAATTGGGTACTGATGGGGTTCAGCCTGCAGCCCCGCAGATGCCGAGGAGAAGGAATGCCCACGCGACGATCAGCCATGCTGGCCGCCTCGGCAATCGCTCTCACCCTGCTGACCGCGCCGACCGCCGCCGCGGCGCCCGAATGCTCGGATGTCGAGGTCATCTTCGCCCGCGGCACCGACGAGCCCGCCGGCATCGGCAAGATCGGCAAGGCGTTCGTCGACACCCTCAAGCCCATGCTCAAGAACACCTCGATCACCACCTACGCGGTGAAGTACCCGGCCACCTGGGATTTCATGAAGGCCGCCATCGGCGCCAACGATATGAGCAAGCGGGTGCAGGCCACCGCGGCCCGCTGCCCGGACACCAAGATCGTGCTGGGCGGATACTCCCAGGGCGCCGCCGTCGTCGACGTCGTCGCGACCGCACCGATCGCCGGACTGGGTTACACCAACCCGCTGCCGGCCGCCGTGGTGCCGCACATCACCTCACTGGTCGTGTTCGGCAATCCGTCGGCCCGCCTCGGCAATCCGCTGACCCGGATGAGCACGACATTCGGACCCCGCACCGCCGATCTGTGCGCGCCCGCCGACCCGGTGTGCTCACTGGGCCGTGACTGGGACTCCCATGTCCGCTATCAGGAATCCGGGCTGGTGAAGCTGGGCGCGGAGTGGACAGCCAAGTTGATCAAGGCGCCGAAGCCGGCAACTCCAACCGCGGATGCACCGGATACAACACGTGCGTCCCGCGCAACCCCTTGAGTTCGGCCTCCCGCGGTGAGCCGAGCTCGAGATCGTCGAGATCCTCGATCGCGGCGGCCACCGGCGCGCTGACCAGGATCTCGCCACCGTCGGCCTGACCGGCCACCCGGGCGGCCATCGCCACGTCCAGGCCGAACAGATCCTCCCCGCGGCGTACCGAGGTCCCCATGTGTACCCCGATGCGCACCCGGATTCCCTGCCAGCGTGATTCGTCGGCACCCAGCGCGGACTGCACCTCGGTACTGCAGCGCACCGCGTTCTCCGGGTCGGCGAAGGCGATCATGAAACCGTCACCCTGGTTCTTGACCACATGCCCGCCGTGGCGCACGACGCGGGATTCGACCAGCTTGTTGTGCCTGCCCAGCAGCCGCACCCAGGCCCGGTCCCCCATCGTCTCGTTGGCCTCGGTGGACCCCTCGATATCGGAGAACACGATGACGACGCGGCCGTCGGCGGTCAGCCGCGCCAGATCGGGTCGCTCCACCTGAGCCCAGCCGGCCAGATCCTCGATGGAGTTGCGCACGGTGGCGCCCAAGCCCTTGTTGATGAGCATGTCGGCGGTCTGGAACACCGTCTTGATCGCCAGCGGGGCCAGCCCGACCCGGCGCCGGCGCCGGCGGTCCTCCTGCTCGGCCTGGATCCGTGCGAGCTCACGGCGCGCACTGCCCAACCGACGACGGCTCACGAGGAACAGCACCAGGAAGGTGATCAGCCCCGCGGTCAGCAGTCCGACGATCCCCAGCAGGACGAGTTCGGTGGCCGACACCCCTGCATTATCAGTCAGGAAGTGAGTTGCTCAGCCGTTCGGTGGCGGCCAGGTAGTCCTCGATGAACTCCAGCACCACATCGCGGGCGGGCTTGACCTTGGTCATCAGCCCGACACCCTGGCCGACAAAATAGGTCGACAGCGCCCGCGCGCCCTCGTGACCCTGATCGGCGAGCGCGTCGATGCGGCGCAGCACCGGTTCGGAGAGCATGTTCTGCAGCGGCAACGGAAGCGGTTGCTGCCCACCCGGATTGGGCGCCCACGCATCGGTCCAGTCCGACCGCAGCTGGCGCGACGGTTTTCCGGTGCGCCCGGCCGAGCGCACCGTGTCGCGTGAGCCGGCGGCCAGCATCTTGGTGACGGTGTGCGGCTCGGTCTCGGCCTCCTCCGTCGTCAGCCACACCGAACCGGTCCACGCGCCGGCCGCACCCAACGCAACAGTGGCGGCCATCTGTCGGCCGGTGACGATGCCGCCGGCGGCCAGCACCGGCACCGCATCGTCGATGGCATCGATGACCTCGGGCACGACGACCAGGGTGGACACCTCACCGCAGTGCCCGCCGGCCTCGGTGCCCTGCGCGACGATCAGGTCCACCCCGGCGGCCACCTGCTTGACGGCGTGCTCCTTGGCGCCGACCAGTGCGGCGACCGGGATCCCGCGCTCGCGCCCGGCCTCGATCATGTAATCCGGCGGCACGCCCAGGGCGTTGGCCATCATCTTGATCGGGTGGCTCATGGCGACCTCGAGCAGTTCCTCGCCGTTGCCGCCGGAGAGCACCGGCTTACCGGTGCGGACCTTGGTGTCGGGTTCGATCCCGTGGTCGGCGAGCAGCTTGTTGACGAACTCCCGGTAGCTCTCCGGGATGCGCGAGGCCAGGTCGTCACCGGACAGCTTCTCGCCCTTGCCCTCGAATTTGGCGGGCACGATGATGTCGATGCCATACGGCTTGCCGTTGACGTGCTCGTCGATCCAGGTGAGTTCCTGGTCGAGTCGCTCGGGCGAGTACGCCGCACCGCCGAGGACGCCGAACCCGCCGGCATTGGTCACCGCGGCCACCACATCGCGGCAGTGGCTGAACGCGAACAGCGGGAAGTCGATGCCATAACGCGCGCAGAATGCCGCCGATGAGGTAGTCATCCGCCCATTATTAACACCTGTCAAGTTTTCTGTGAAGCGGGTCCCGAGCGGGCCACCCATAGTGTGGAGGCCATGCGCATGGGCCGACGGGAATCAGTGGCGCTGACCGTCGGCATGACGTTGCTGGTCGCGGCCTTCGTGGTCCCGCACCTCAACCTCGGCATCGTCACCCCGCTGATCAACAGCACACCGGAACGCATCCGCGACTTCGCGCAGACCGCGCCGTTGTTCGGATGGTGGGACGCCCACGTCGGGTGGGGCACGATCCCAGCCGTCCTGATCGCCGCCGCCGCGGTGCTGTGGGGCCCCACGTTGGCGACCCGGTTACGCTGGCCTGCGCTGGTGTGGGCGACCTGGGGCACCTCGGCGCTGTGGGCGTTCTCGCTGGCGATGATCGACGGCTGGGAGCGCGGCTTCGCGGGACGGTTGACCGCACGCCACGAGTATCTGCGCCAGGTGCCGAGCATCACCGACATTCCCGAGGCGCTGCGGACGTTCGCCGGCCGGATCCTGGACTACCAGCCGGACTCCTGGATCACCCACGTGTCCGGGCATCCCCCGGGCGCGTTGTTGACCTTCGTATGGATGGACCGTATCGGCCTGGGCGGTGGCGCGTGGGCCGGGTTGCTGTGCCTGCTGGCCGGATCGAGTGCCGCCGCCGCCATCGTCATCACCTTCCGCGCCGTGGCCGACGAGTCGATCGCCCGGGCGGCCGCACCGTTCGTGGCGGTGGCCCCGACCGCCATCTGGATCGCGGTCTCAGCCGACGGGTACTTCGCCGGGGTCGCGGCCTGGGGCATCACGCTGCTGGCACTCGCGCTGCACGGTCCGGCTCGACGACAAATCTGGCTCGGTGTGGCGGCCGGGTTGGTGCTCGGCTGGGGCATCTTCCTGAACTACGGGCTGGGGCTGATGGCGGTGCCCGCGGTGGCGGTGCTGATCACCGCCACGCAGTGGCGCGCCGCGATCCGGGTGCTGATTGCCGGCATAGTCGGGGCGCTGGCGGTGGTGGCGGTGTTCTACGCGGCCGGGTTCTGGTGGTTCGACGGTTATGTGCTGGTGCAGGAACGCTATTGGCAGGGCATCGCCAACGACCGGCCGTTCCAGTACTGGGGCTGGGCCAACTTCGCGTCCACGATCTGTGCCATCGGGTTGGCCGGTGTGGCCGGGTTGGGCCGTGTTCTCGATATCGCCGCACTGCGCCGACGCGCGGGTGTCCACGTGGTGGTGGCCGGCGCGCTGCTGGCCATCGTGGCAGCCGATCTGAGCATGCTGAGCAAGGCCGAGACCGAACGGATCTGGCTGCCCTTCACGGTGTGGCTGGCGGCCGGGGCGGCGCTGCTGCCCGCACGGTCACATCGATGGTGGTTGGCGCTCAACGTCATCGGCGCGCTGGCCATCAACCACCTGATCCTGACGAACTGGTAGCAACCGCGCGATCGGCACACACAGCCAGACGATCGCCAGCGCCACCGCCAGCCCGAGTGGGTAGTTGCGGTCGAGCACCGTCGGGTTGTCCGGGCGAAGACCCGGGCTGCTGTACACGGGGATGGCCAGCAGGATCAGCACCACGCTGCACAGGCCCGCCACCGCCACGGGCGACTGCCAGCGCGCCGGTATCAGCCGTCGGCCGGCCAAACCCAGTGCCGCACACAGCGGTGCGAACACCAGGTCGTGCACGACGGCCGCGACGACCGCCCAGACCAGGATGCGGGCGATGATCACCGGCGGGAAGTCGACGAGCAGGACAACACCGTAACCGGCGATGACGACACCGAGGACCCCCAGCAGGATCCGGACGGCGGTCACGTCGCCACCTCGATCCGCGAGAGCCATTTGGTCTGCAGCACACCGGGTCTGCTCGGGGCGATCAGCCGGCACGGGTAACCGTGATCGATATCGAGCGTCTGACCGTTCAGGCGCAGCGCGATCAACGTCGCCGAATCGCGAGCGTGGCGGGCGGTCAGCACCGTCCGCGAGTACGGGCCCGCCGGCTCCAGGGAGATCATCCGCACATCGGTATCCGGCGAATCCGATACTGCGGCGAGAAGATCGGCCAGCACGATCCCGGTCCACTCGGCATCGGCGCTCCAACCCTCGACGCAGGCGATCGGCAGCCGGTGGGTGGTCTGCGGCATCGCCTGCAACTCGGCGATCGAGAAGGCACGCTGTGTTGATCCGTTGACCACCGTGAGCCGGTACTCCGGAGCCCGCGCACTCTTGAGAACACCCGCGGCGGCCGCACTCCGGTTCACCGGAACACCCTGGGGGCCTTCGCCGGTGCGCGGTGCCAGCACCGAGACCCGCCGCAGCAGCGGTACCGTCTGCCCCACCGTCGCCACGGTGGCCACCGCGACCGCCAGCCAGGTGCCGCGCAACACGGTCCGCCGACTCGGCCCGGTGATCCCTCCGGCGGCGATATCGTCGGCAGGTTCGCCGAGCGCCCGGCGGATCGCCGGCAGCTTCACCCCGAGGTGCACCAGCACGGCACCCGCCGCGACATAGGCCATCGCGTAATGTGCTGTCGGGAAATAAAATTTGAAGGCGTACCACTGCGCGATGTTCAGCAGTCCGGTGGTCAGTTCGAAGAGTATCGACGCGACCAACACCAGGATCGATGCGCGCTCCAGCATCCGCACCGGCCCACCGATGACGGGCCGTTCGAACAGTTTCGGCCACACCGACCACAGCTTCACCACCACCAGCGGTATCGCGGCGATACCGCTGGCGACGTGCAGACCTTGGGTGAGCCGGTACAGCCACACCGGCCGGGTGGGCCAGAAGAACCACGGCTGCGGATGCTGGATGAAGTGACTGAGCAGACCGGTGAGGAAGCAGACGGTGATGGCGATTCCCAGTGCAACACCAACTCTGGCGGTCACCGCGGTGCCGCGCAGTGTGGTCACCGGACCACCAGGCTCGCGATCACCCGATCACCGATGGGGTGCACGGTCCGCAGGGTCAATCCGACGTCCGCGGCGATACGCGCCGCGCAGTCCAGCCCCACCGATGCCCATTTGAACCACGGACCGATCTTGAGGGTGGACTCCAACCGCACCCATTGCGATACGACTCCGCTTATCGCCGTGTCGAATTCGACCAGGCATTCGCCGCCGCTCTGCAGCAGTTCGCCGGCGCGCCGCAACACCCGCCATGGGTCGCCGCCGAGCCCGACGTTGCCGTCGGCCAGCAGCGCGGTCTGCCAGCGTCCGCTGCCGGGCAAAGGTTCGAACAGATCGCCGCACACCGCGGGTGCCCCGCTGCTGCGCGCCAATTCGACGGCCACCGCGGACTTGTCGACGCCGAGTGCGGGCAGACCCCGCTCCACCAAACCCACCAGCAGCCGTCCCGGGCCGCAGCCCAGATCGATGGTGGGCCCGGAGCACAGGTCCACGATGGCGCGGTCGAACACCGGGTCCGCCGTGTCGACGAGCCAGCTGTCCACCGGCAGCGCCTTGAGCCCACCGTCCTCATGTCGGATCCAACATCGTTCGCCGTCGAGGGCCTGATCGTAGAGTTGACCGTGCATCTCAGGCCCCGACCGGGCGGGTGGTGGTCACGGCGAAGCGACCGGTCGGCGGGCAGGCCGCCCGCACAGCGTCGATATCGGCTGTCGTGTCCACATCTGTCAGTTCGGATACGAGTCTCACATTGATGCCAGTGTGTCGAAGGGCCGCAAGCGTTACAGCGCCGGTGTCCGGCTGCGACATCGGCACGTCACGCAGGCAGTCCGCCATCGCGGCATTGCGTACCCCCAGTACCCACCAGCCCCCGTCCGCTGCCATCCCGAGAACGGCATCGGCCTGCTGCAGTCCGTGGGCACATTCACCGAGAAGTTCCGGGCTGACCTGCGGGGTGTCCATCCCGATCTGTATCACCGGCGACCCGTCGGCGCCGGCATCGTGATGGGCGTGCACCAGGCGCTCGGCGAATCCGTCACCGCGCTGGGGAATCACGGTGAAATCGGCCAATCGGTCGGCGATCTCATCGGACCGGCAGGCCTGCGCCAGGTCACCGGTCATGGCCACCACACGTCGCCGCACCGGAGTCCGGGCGACCGCATCCAGGGTGTCCAACAGTGCGGCGGCGGCGATATCGGCGGCCACCTGGTCACCCAGATCGGCAGCCAGCCGGGTCTTGGCCAGTCCGGGGACCGGCGCCTTGGCCACCACCAACACCGTGCCGGGCCACATCAGATCGCCCGCCAGAAGTCCAGTGCGGCAACGGCACTGCCCCGCATCGAGCCGCTCACCTTGGACTTGCCGCCGGTGCGCGGGCCGTAGGGCACATCTGTTTCGGTCACCCTCCAGTTCGCCTGCGCCGCCCGGACCAGCAGTTCCAGCGGATACCCGGAGCGCCGGTCGGTGACCCCAAGACCCAGCAGCGCGTCCCTGCGGACCACCCGCATGGGGGCGATATCGTGCACCGGCAGGCCGTAGCGCTGCCGCAGCCGCCAGCACACCGCGGCCGTGCCGAGGCGCGCATGCCAGGGCCAGCTCAGTCCGGGTGTGGCGCGGCGGCGACCGATCGCCATATCCGCGCCGCGATCGAGTTCGGCGACCAGACCGGGCAGATCCTGAGGATTCAGCGAACCATCCCCGTCCAGGACCGCAACGATGGGCGTCGTCGCCGCGACCACCCCGGCGTGCACCGCCGAACCGTATCCGGGGCGGGTCTCGGTGACCACCGTCGCACCGTGCGCGCGGGCCACCTCCGCGGTGCCATCTGTGCTGTTGTTGTCGACCACCAGCGTCGTATACCCACTCGGTGTGGCCGCCAACACAGCAGGCAACGACTGCGCCTCGTTGAGGCAGGGCAGCACCATGGTGACAAGGGGTTCGTCGGGTCCGGCCATGGCACCGACGCTAGGCGTCGATGCGCCCGGCCGCCACGGGCAAACTCGGGCGGGGCACCGGAACGTCAGTCACGCAACGGCGCGAAGGCGAACTCCCGCAAACCGTCCCGCGGGTCGACCGCGGCCCGAAAGCCCAGCACGTCAGCCGCGCGGGCCGGGTCGGCCACGATATGGCGGACATCGCCGGAGCGGTAGCGCCCGGTGACCTCGGGTGCGGCGGCGCCGCGGGCGGTGGCCAGTTCGGAGGCCACCTCCATAATCGAGACGGGCCGACCCGAGCACACGTTGAACGGGTGGAACCCTTGTAGGTCGGACTCGACGGCCGCGAGGTTGGCCGCGGCGATGTCGTCGACGTGCACAAAATCGCGCATCTGCCCGCCATCCTCGAACACCTGCGGCACCCCACCGGCCTCCAACTGGGAGCGGAAGATCGCGGCAACGCCGGAATACGGTGTGTCGCGGGGCATGCCGGGGCCGTAGACGTTGTGATAGCGCAGCGCGACGACCGAGCCACCCACCGAGTCGTTGAAGGCCACCGTGTAATGCTCCTGGGCGGTCTTACTGGCCGCGTACAGGCTGCGCGGTCGCAGCGGGGCATCCTCATCCACCAGCCGCCAGCGCAGCGGCTCACCGCCGATCGGGCAGCGATGGTCGAACACGCCGACGTCGAGGTCGGCGCGCGACCGCGGCAGTGGGTCGACCTGTCCGTGCTCGGGACAGTCGTACCCGCCCTGCCCGTACACCACCATCGATGAGGCCAGTACCAGCCGCGAGCACCCCGCGGCGAACATCTCGGCCAGCAGCACGGTGGTGCCGTAGTCGTTGTGGCTGCCGTAGGACGGTGCGTCGGCGGCGTTCACCCCGGCACCCACCACCGCGGCCTGGTGACAGACCACGTCGATCCCCTCGAGCACACCGGCCACGGCGGCACCGTCGCGGATGTCGAGCTGCCGACAGTCCGGTGGCGGCGTGGCACCGTCACTGTGCGCGGCATCCAGCATGGCGTCCACCGCCACCACCTCGTGCCCGGCCTGTGTCAGCGTCGCCCAGATCCGGCTGCCGATGAATCCGGCGGCGCCGGTCAGCAGCACCCTCACGGAAGTTCGAACGGCAGGTTCACGCCGTCATGGGCCAGGCAGTGCGTGCAGGTGCGTTCGGGAGTGACAGCTGCTATGGCCTCGTGCACAAGTTGCTTGAACCCGGCGATGTTGCGCTCGAACTCGGCGAACACGTCGACCGCCCGCACTCCCGCCCCCGCCTCGACACCGGCGTCCAGATCGGTCACCAGGGCAATTGCGGCATAACACATTTCGAGCTCGCGGGCGAGTACCGCCTCCGGATAGCCGGTCATGTTGATCAGCGTGAAACCCTGCCGGGCGTACCACTGGCTCTCGGCGCGGGTGGAGAACCGCGGGCCCTGCACCACGACCATGGCGCCGCCGTCGACCGTCCCGGGCAGATCGACCGCCGCGGTGCGCAACGCCGGGCAGTACGGGTCGGCGAAGCCGACGTGGATACCCCCCGAATCGAAGTACGTGTCGGTCCGGCCGCTGGTGCGGTCGACGAGCTGGTCCGGGACCACCATGGCACCCGGCCCCAGTTCGGGGGTCAGGCTGCCCACCGCGCACGGCGCGAAGATCCGCCGCACCCCGAGCGAGCGCAGTGCCCACATGTTCGCCCGGTAAGGCACCGTGTGCGGGGAGAACTCGTGGTGCAGTCCGTGCCGCGGCAGGAACGCCACCTCGTGCCCGGCCACCGTGCCCACCGTGATGGCCGCGCTCGGCGGACCGTACGGGGTGTCCAGGCCGACCGACCGCGCGTCGTCTCCGAAAAATGTATAGAAGCCGCTACCGCCGATGACGCCGATCACGCGTCGCGCTGACCGTCCATTTCGGCGCGTTCGGCGGCTTGGCGGGCCGCATCCCCGATGGCGAAGGCATCGGTGGCCAGGCCCCCGATGGCGTTGGCGACGTCCTTGACGGCGGTGGTGATGATCGTCGCGACCTCACCCACCGTCGAGGCCACTGATTCCACGCCCTCCTGCAGGGCGTCCTTGGCGATTTCACTCTTGCTGAGTCGCTCCGTCATGCGATCAGTCTCATGCCGAGGTCACGATGTGACAAGGTGCGCCGCGTCACCGCTGTTCAGGGCCATCCCCCGTCGCTGCGCTCGCCCCAGGACGTGCAACGATGGCCCGCGTGGCCAGTCTCGCGCAGTGGATCTCCGGCGCCCGTCCCCGCACTCTGCCCAATGCCGTGGCACCCGTCATCGCCGGCACCGGCGCGGCGGCCTGGTTGGGCTCCGCGGTCTGGTGGAAGGCGCTGCTGGCGCTCGCGGTGTCGCTGGCCCTGATCATCGGGGTGAACTACGCCAACGACTACTCCGACGGTATCCGCGGCACCGATGACGTGCGCAGCGGTCCGATGCGGCTGGTCGGCTCGAAGGCCGCCAGTCCGCGCGCGGTGCTGACCGCCGCGATCGTCAGCCTGCTGATCGGCGCGCTGGCCGGGCTGGTGTTGGCCGCCGTCAGCGCGCCGTGGCTGGTCGCCGTCGGCGCGGTCTGCATCGGAGGGGCCTGGCTGTACACCGGCGGCAAGAAGCCGTACGGGTACCGCGGTCTCGGCGAGGTCGCGGTATTCGTGTTCTTCGGCCTGGTCGCGGTGCTGGGCACGCAGTACACCCAGGCGCTGCGGGTGGACTGGGTGGGCCTGGCGCTCGCGGTCGGAATCGGGTCGCTGTCCTCGGCGGTGCTGGTGGCCAACAACCTGCGCGACATCCCGACCGATGCAGACTCCGGCAAGATCACGCTGGCCGTCCGCCTGGGCGATGCCCGCACCCGGCTGCTGTTCCAGGCGTTGGTGGCGCTGGCCGTCGTGCTGACCTTTGTGCTGATGCTCGCCACACCCTGGTGCGCGGTCGGCCTGCTGGCACTGCCACTGGCTTTGAAGGCGGTGGCCCCGGTGCGCGGCGGGCTCGGCGGTGCGGCGCTGATCCCGGTGCTGCAGTTCACCGGCCTGACCATGCTGGTCTGGTCGATCGCGGTGGCGCTGGCGCTGGGCCTGGGATAGGGCGTCAAGCCTTCTTGACGTCCTCCTGCCGCACCAACGTGGTGGGCGGCAGCGGCGCGGGCTTCAGCCGATTGGCCCGGCGCACCGCCCAGAACACACCCAGCAGCGCCAGCCCGAGCAGCGGATATCCCATCGCGATGCGCGCGAAGGCCAGCCAGCCGGTGTGGCCGCCGTCGTAGAGCCACTGCTGCACGACGAACCGGGCCGCGAACAGCACCACGAAACCCACTGTCGCAATGTCGAATCCGCGTACCACCGCCTTGTTGGCGCGCCAGTTCGGGTCGGGACCGCTGTTACGCAACAGATTCCAGATCACCCCGACCAACGGGCGTCGCATCAGTACCGAGATGCCGAATGCGCACGCCGCAATCAGGCTGATCCAGATCCCGGGCAGGAAGTAGTTGTCCGCCGACCCGGTGAAGTAGGCGATGCCCGCCGCCAGCGCGACACCGAGCAGCCCGGAGACCGCCGGCTGGATCGGCTCGCCGCGCATCCGTCGCACCACGATCAGTCCGATGCTGACCGCGATGGCGACCAGCACCGCCGCCGTCAGATCCGCGATCGCGTTGACGATGACGTACGCGAACGTCGGGATGCTGGCGTACACCAGCCCGGATACACCGCCCATGCGCTCCAACAGTGTCGGCTCCCGCTGATCGGTCACAGGTGCTCCCCCAGGAACCGTTCCACGGCGCGGAACATGTCCTTGACGTTGTTGGGGTTGACGAACCCGTGCCCCTCGTCCTCCTTGACCATGTACTCGACCTCGACGCCGCGGTCGCGCAGCGCGGCCACCAGATTGTCGGATTCGGCCTGCACCACCCGAACATCGTTGGCGCCCTGGATGACCAGCAGCGGTGTGCGGATCTGGTCGACCTTGGTGATCGGCGAGCGGGCCAGCATGTCGGCCAACTGGTCCGGGTCCTCGGGATTGCCGACGAACAGATGCCAGTTGTTGGCCAGGTGCGGTCGCGCGATCTCGGGCAATGTGCGCATGAAATTGCTCAGGTCCGAGATGCCGACATAGTCGATGGCCGCGGCGAACACGTCCGGCGTGAACGTCACCCCCACCAGCGTGGCGTACCCGCCGTAGGAGCCGCCGAAGATGGCGACCCGGTCCGGGTCGGCGTAGCCGCGCTCGACGGCCCAGTTGACCCCGTCGATCAGATCATCGTGCATCTTGCCGGCGAACTCGCCGACCGCCGCCTTGGTGAAGGCCTTACCGAAACCGGCCGAGCCACGGAAGTTGACCTGTAGCACCGCATATCCGCGACTGGTGAGCAGCTGGATCGGCGGCGAGAATCCCCAGGTGTCCCGGGTCCACGGCCCGCCGTGCACCGCCAGCACCAGCGGTAGATTCCGCGGTTCGACACCGCGCGGCAGGCTCAGGTAGCCGTGCAGATCCAGCCCGTCGCGCGACCGGATGGTGACCGGTTCGGTCGGTGCCAGCACGGCGGGATCCAGGTGCGGGTGCGACCCGAAGAGCAACCGGCTCTCCCCGGCCTGGTGGTCGTACAGATACGTCAGTCCCGGTTCGCGGTCGTGGGTGAAGTCGACGACCCAGTACCGGCCGCTGACATCGGAGCTGATGGCCTCCAGATCACCCTCGGACAGCTTCTCCAGATTGGCCAGCACGGCGGCGAATCGCGAGTCCACGGCCTGGATCACCTGTCGCTCGAACAGATACCGGACACCGAGCAGTTCACCGGTGCGTTGGTCGAGGATCAGCGGCGACGGGACGGTGGAGAAGATGGCCGCGCGCGCATCGACATCGTAGGTCGGATGGCTGTCGACGTGCGTCTGCTCGCCGGTCACCGCGTCGACGCGCACGATGCGGGTCCGGTCGGTGCCGTCGTTGGAGCCGATCCAGATGCCGGTGCCGTCCGGGGTGACGGCGATCGGGAAGAGCCCCATGGTGTGGTCCCGGCCGTCGAACGTGACGATCGAACGCAGCGTCTGGGCCCGTGGTTCCCACTGCAACAGTTCGACATCACCGTCGGATGTCAGTGCGGTGGCGAACAATTCGCCGTTGCGGCTGGCGCGCCACCCGTTGATCTTGCCCGGATTCTCGGCCAGCAGCGTCAGCTCGCCGGCGGCGATGTCCAACTCGTAGACATCCATCTTCAGTGGGTCGCGCTTGTTGGAGTAGACGATCGCGACGGCCGGATCGGCGACCAGCTCGTAGGCCGACATGGCACCGGGAAACGGGGTCAGGTCCACTGCCGCGGCGTCCGGATCGCCTGGGTCGACCCGGAAGACGTGCCACTGCTCGTCCCCGCCGCTGTCCTGCAGGTACAGCAGCCAGCGGCCGTCGCCGCTCCAGCCGTAGTTGTAGATGCTGCGGGTCTCATCGGCGGTCACCCGCCGCGGTTCGGCATCGCCGTCGACATCGGTGTCCAATTCCTGGATCCAGATGTTGAGGCGGTCCCGCCACGGTGCCAGGTAGGCGATCCGGGTGCCGTCCGGGGAGATGGTGGCCTGCGACCGGACGGGCGGGGCGAACAAGTCGTCGACGGAGATGGGCTCGGATGCGGTCATGACTACATCGGACACTCGGACGTAACGGCACAGTCAAGTGCGCCGTGTCTGCAGGACGAAGTTGGCAAGATGAGACCCGTGGCGTGGAGCACCCGGGAAATCGCCGAACTCGCCGGTACCAGCCTGCGGGCGGTACGGCACTATCACCAGGTCGGCCTGCTCGACGAGCCGGAACGCCGATCCAACGGCTACAAGCAGTACGGCGTCGCGCATCTGGTCCGGTTGGTGCGCATCAAACGCCTGGTGGATCTGGGGTTCTCGCTACCCCAGATCGCGGCGATGGGCGATACCGACGACCATCCGGAGCAGGCGCTGCGTGCGCTGGAGACCGAGCTCTCCGAGACCATCAACCGGTTACAGCGCGCCCGCGACGAACTCCGCGAGCTGCTGGACACGGCGGCACCCACCGATCTGCCGCCCGATTTCGTGTCGGCCGACACCGCGGCGAGCATGACCGAGGCCGACCGCTCCCTGGTGGTCGTGATGAGCCGGGTGCTCGGGCCGCGCGGTATGCGGGTCTACGCCGACATGATCCGCGAGACCACCGAGGACCCCGCGGCCGCCGAACTCGACAATCTGCCCGCCGACGCCGACGAGGCCACCCGCAGTGACCTCGCCGACCGGTTGGCGCCGTACATCAAGTCGGTGCGCGATGCCCATCCCGATCTGGGGTCCTCGCGTGCCGACGCACCGCGCGGGAAGCCGTTCGCGGACCGGGCGATCGACCTGGCCATGTCCGACCTGTACAACCCGGCGCAGCTCGATGTACTGCGCCGGGCCGGCGAGATCGTGCGCCGCTCAGCCGAGTGAGGGCAGTGGTAGCGGCGCCAGCCGGTAGGCCGGCGGCTCGCTACCGTGCAGATGCCGCACGAAATAATCCCAGGTCCGCCGCAGAAAGTAGTGCTGGGCGCCGAGCAGGGCGTGTTCGGCACCCGGGATCATGATCAGGTCGAAATCCTTGTCCGCCTTGACGAGTGCATCGGCCAGCCGCATCGTCATGTACGGGTGCGCGTTGTCATCGAGTTCGCCGTGGATGAGCAGCAGCTTGCCGGTGAGGTTGGCGGCCAATGTCGTGTTCGAGATCGCCGCCCGGTCCTCGGCGCCGAGATCGCCGTGGTAGTGCTCGGCCCACATCGCCAGGTTGACGTTGTTGTCGTGGTTGCCCGAGGTCGCCACGGCCACCGAGTAGAACTCGGGGTAGCGCAACACCGCCCGCGCCGCGGCGAACGCGCCGGCGGACTGTCCGGTGATGCCGACCCGGGTGGTGTCCAGCCACGGATACCGGTGGCCCAGTTCGCGGATTGCGGCGATATGGTCGTCCAGCGCACCGGCGTTGCCGAGATCGCCGTAGGAGTGATCATGAAATACCTTGCTGCGCCCGGCGGTTCCGCGCCCGTCGATGGCCACCACCGCGAACCCGAGCGCGGCGTAGGCCTCCGGCTCGCCCTGGTGTGGCGGGTCGAACATCGGGCCGGCACGGTAGATCTGCGGGCCCGGGTAGGTGTGTTCGACGATCGGGTATCTGTGGTCCGGGTCGAGGCCGTGCGGACGCCAGAGCAGGCCGTAGATGGGCGTCTTACCGTCCGCGGCGGTCGCGCGGAAACGTTCCGGCGGCTGCCAGCCCAGCGCCTGCAGCGCCTCGGTGTCCGGGGTCTCGAGGTCCACCAGCACCGCGCCGTCCCCGTCGAGCACCGCCGAGCGCGGCGGCAGGCTCGGCGACGAGGCCCGGTCCACCAGGTAGCCACCCTCGGGTGGGCTGACGGCATCGTGGTCCAGTTCGTCGTCGGTGAGTCGGGTGAACCCGTTGCCGTCCAACCCGATCCGGCAGATCTGCCGGATGTAGGGATCACCGTCGACCAGGCCATTCGCCACGAAGTACACCTGCCGGGTGTTTTCGTCGACCCACAGCAGGCTGCGCACCAGCCACGGCCCGCTGGTGATCTGGGTGACGTTTTCACCGTCGGGCGAGTAGAGGTACAGGTGCCCCCAGCCGTCGCGCTGGGACCACCACAAGATCTCGCCGGTATCGAGCACCCGCACCATCTGTGGGTCGCCGAGCAGGACGGTCGGGTCGACGCGGGTCTCGCCGCTTTCGCTGATCAGGGTGGTCACGTCACCGGTCGACGGGTCCAGCCGACGCAGTTCCAGCGTCCGGGCATCACGGGAGTGGTGCAGGAAATAAACGTACATTCTTCCCGTCGCTTCGCTCGCCCCGGCCGTACCCTTCCACCAGGCATAAACGAGCGCGACGTTGTGCATGATCACCGTCGGCTCACTCTGCTGCCGGACGATCGTGTGCTCGGCGATATCGAGCACATTCCAGGTCATCGTCGCCACGGCGTCTTCGCCGGGCATGGTGTAGCGGGTGCGGTGTTCCACCGGCCGGCCACCGTCAGCCGGACTCGATTCCACCAGCACGAGTTCGGGTAGCCCCCGCTGATCGATGCGCTGCACCAGAATTCGGGTGGAATCGGGCGACCAGTGGAAGAAGAACGGGGCGGGCAGGCCGAGGATGCGCATCAGCGCCTTGGCACCGGTGGTGTCGGGCAAGCCGCCGTAGCCGAAATCCGGTTCGGCATCCTCGGTGAGCGCGAACTCCTGCTTGCCGTCGGCGGAGCGGACCCAGATATCGCCGTCCTGGCGGAAGGCGATCCACTGCTCATCCGGCGACGGCACCTCCCCCGGAACCGTTGCCGGGGTGTCGGATTCGACGCAGACGCCGTCGGCCCACCGCCAGCGTGTGCCGAATGCGCTGAACAACACCGTGTCATCGACGCGGATCTTCACGCCCACGATCGGCAGGTCGGCACCGGTCACCGCGTGACCGGCGGCCTGCGACAGCGCGGCGGCCAGCCCGTCGTGATCAAACGCCGGGCGGCGGGTCTTCGCCGCGGGGTCGACCACGACGTAACGCGTGCCGATCTGATACCAGAACCGGGTGCCGTCGGCGAACCACTGCGGCGCCAACGAACTGCCGGGCACCTTGCGGGCCCGGTAGGGGGCGAGCAGCTGCTCGGCGCGCGCGTAATCGGAATCGGTCAGCTGTGTCGTCACACCCACCATGCAACACCCGGACGTAGCGGCACAGTCAAGACATATCCCGTCGCTCCGCTCGCCCCAACAGGTTGACCGTGCCGCAGCGGCACAGCGTCTGGTGGAGTGATGCCGCTCATCGCCGTCGCCTATCTGGGTTCCCACTTCCTGAGCTTCCTCGGCAACGGAATCCTGGCCGTGGCACTGCCGTTGATCGTGCTGCAGACCACCGGCAGCCCGCTCAGCGTCGGGGCGGTGTCGACGGCGACCGCGGTCCCCGCGCTGCTGGTCGGCCTGTGCGCCGGAGTGCTGATCGACCGGGTGAACCGGCGCACCTGTTCGATCATCTCGGATCTGGTGTCGGCCGCCGCGGTCGCGGCGATCCCGCTGGTGGACCTGACGACCGGACTGACCATCGGCTGGCTGGTGGCGCTGGCCATCCTCGGGTCGTTCGGCGACGTCCCCGGTATGACGGCCCGGCAGGTGATGGTGCCTGCGGTGGCCCGTCATTCCGGGGTGCCGTTGGAACGGCTGATCGGTCTGCGCCAGTCGATGACGTCCGCGGCGCTGGTGATCGGGCCTGCCGCGGCGGGCACGCTGTTGACGTTGTTCGACGGCAGCACGGTGCTTTTCGTGACGGCGGCGACGTCCGCGGCGGCGGCACTGGTCACCGCGACCCTGCCTGGCCGCCTCGGCGTTGCGGAAGATGATGGGGCCGATCATGATTCGCTGCTGGGTCGACTGACCGCCGGCGCCGCCGCCCTGCGCGGCAGCCGATACCTGATCAGCACCGTCACCCTCACGGTGGGCCTGGCGGTCGCGCTCGGCGGGCTGCAGGGCCTGGTGTTACCGCTGTACTTCAGCGAGTTGTCCCGACCCGATCTGCTGGGTTTCGTGCTGACCGCGCTGGCCGTCGGCATGCTGATCGGCACCACGGTCTTCGCCGCCGTCAGCGCGCGGATGTCACGGCGACGCTGGCTGATCGGCGCGCTGACCGGCACGACGGCGGGGTTCCTGCTGCTCGCGACACTCGTCGGTCCGGGCTGGGTGTTCGCGGGCGCCGCACTGTTCGGTCTCGGCAACTCGGTGTTGGGAGCGGTGCTGGGTGTGCTGCAGGCCCAACGCATCCCGGACGGAATCCGGGGCCGGGTGCTGAGCTTGCAGAACGCCTGTCTGCAGGTGGCCGTGCCGACCGGAGTCGGACTGGCGGGTGTGGTGGCCCAGTGGGGCTCGCCGGTCGCGGCCGGGCTCGCTCTGTTCGCCGTGTGGCTGTCGGTGGTGGTCCTCGCGGCAGCGGTATCGCGCCGACCGGTCGGTGTCTAGCTGTCCTCGCCGCGCAGCCGCGCCTGCAACGTCTCCTTGTCAAGGCGGCGCTGCTCGTCGAACATCGCCATGCTCGCCGTGGCGCGCCGACGCAGCGGTGCGAACAACCAGATACCCAGCGGCAGAGCGAGCACGAGGGCGAACAGCACCGCCACCACCAACGGGAACTCGTCCACACCGACGAGGTGGCCGACCCCCATGATCAGAACGGTCAATACTCCCGCCAGCGCGAGTCTCGCCAGCAGATAGGCACCGACGTCACGCAGCATCCGGGTACCCGGCCGAGAATCAGACACGGACCGAGCCTACCCACGGGACGCGTATATTCGGAGTAAGGAGGTTTTCGTTGCAGTACTTACTCCTGGCTCTGATCGTGGCCGGGCTTGCCCTAGTGACATGGCGCCTGGTGCGTGCATCCGCGAATCGTCCCCGGCCCCGGGTGATCGGGCCCGATGACGACCCCGACTTCCTGCGCCGGATCAATCCCGACAACCCGCGCGGCTAGGTTCTTCCAGCTAGGCCGAGGCGGGGAAACCGGCGGCCACCACCGCGGCCAATCGCAACAGCGCGTCCCGGGTGGGCGGCCGCAAGCGGTCCAGACTGATCTCGGCACCCTCTTCCAAGTGCGGGTCGAACGGCACCGACAGCACCGCCCGGCAGCGGCGCGAGAAATGGTCCACGACCTTCTGTAGGTCGACCTTGCCCGATCGTGGGCGCACCGCGTTGACCACTGCAACCGCATTGCGCACCAGATCCTGATGGCCGTGCGCGTCCAGCCAATCCAACGTCGCCGATGCCGACCGCGCACCGTCCACCGAACCGGAACTGACGACGATCAGGACGTCGGCGCGGGACAACACCGACGCCATGGCCGAATGCAGCATGCCGGTCCCGCAGTCGGTCAGCACCAGGCTGTAATACCGCTCGAGTAGTTCCACGGTCCGGTCGTAGTCCTGTGAGCTGAACGCTTCCGAGACGGCCGGATCCGATTCGGATGCCAGCACTTCCAGTCGGCTCGGGCCCTGCGACGTATAGCGTCGGACGTCGCTGTAACTGGCGATACCCTCGGCATCGCGCAGCAGGTGACGCACTGTCGCCGGCGTCTCCAGCGGAACCTTCTGGCTCAGCGTGCCGCGGTCGGGGTTGGCGTCGACCGCGATGACACGATCACCGCGGGTGGCGGCGAAGGTGGCACCCAGCGTCGCGGTGATGGTGGTCTTGCCGACACCGCCCTTGAGTGAGAGCACCGCGATCCGGTAGCAGCCGCGCAGCGGCCGGGAGGCCTCCTCCAACAGCGATATCTGACTGTTGACCTTCGGGCTCTCACCGAGGTTGACGAGCTTGAACGAGCTCAGGTACAGCCAGCGCCGCCAACCGCTGCTGGGCGCCTGCTTGGGCGCACCGAGCAGGGCGACCGTCGACAGGTCCAGGTACGGCGGCGGCAGCGGGACCGGGCTGGTCTGCGGAGGCAGATCCTGAGCAGCTTGTGGCTGGGCCGGGAATCCGCGCGGCGGCGTCGGCGCCGTCCATTCGGGCGGCAATTCTTGGGCGGGATCCCGAAAACGATCCTGCTCCCGAAAACTCGGTTGCTCGCCCAGCGCCGCCACGGCTCAGCCCACCCCGGCGTAGGAGTGCAGTCCGACGGTCACCAGGTTGATGAAGAACAGGTTGAACACCATCGCGATGAAGCCGACCACGTTGATCCAGGCCGCCTTCTTGTCGCGCCAGCCCGCGGTCGAGCGGGCGTGCAGGTAGGCCGCGTAGACCACCCAGGCGATGAACGACACCGTCTCCTTGGGGTCCCAGCCCCAGTAGCGACCCCACGCCTCCTCGGCCCAGATGGCACCGAAGATGACGCCGAACCCGAAGACCGGGAAGGCGAAGATGGTGGTGCGGTAGGCGATCCGGTCGAGCAGCTGAGCGTCGGGCAACTTCTCGACAACCCGGCCGAGCCCGTTGTCGAGTTCGGCGAAACGCGACATCTTGAGCAGGAACAGCAGACTGGCGACACCGGCGACCAGGAACACCCCCGACCCCAGGCTCACGACCGAGACGTGGATGGGCAGCCAGTACGACTGCAGCGCCGGCATCACCGGGGCGGCATGGGTGTAGAGCCACTTGCCCGACACCGTCAGCAGGATCAGCGTCGGCGCCAGCACGAACACCCACAGCACCCGGTACTGCGGTTTGCGCAGCACCACCGCGGCGGCGACCAGACCGGAGAAGCAGGTCAGATTGATGAACTCGTACATGTTGCCCCATGGCACCCGCGCGGTGGACAACCCACGCAGCACGATGCACGCCGCCAACAGGACGATGCCGGCATAACTCAGTGCGACGCCGGTGCGGCCGATACGTTCGTCGGCCGTGCGCGTCGGTGCCTCGATGACCCGGCCCGGGGTGTCACTGGTCGCGCCCACGTTGATGGCCGGCCCGCCGGCGGCCCCGACCAGCTCGCGCGCCTCCACCTTGCGGCTGCGTGCGTAGGCCAGCTCCACCGCGAGCAGCAGCAGCGCGAACGTCAGCACCACCACCGATGAGGTGAACGCCCAGTCCGAGTACCGGGCCAGATCCAGATCGATCTCTGTGTTGCCGTTCACGGTTTCTTTCCTTCGTCACCCAGCAGCCGGTCGGTCAGCCGCTCGAACTCGTCACCCCAACCGGAGTTGTCGGTGCGGGCCAATCCCCCCAGCTCGACGCTCACGGTACCTGCCGCGGCGGGGGTTATCCGAACCCAGACGCGGCGGCGCCGCACGACCAGGGACACGATCAACCCGGCCATCATCGTCATCGAGAACACCAGCACCCACACCTGTGCCGGATCGTGGGACACCTGCATGTTGATGAACGGCACCGCGCCGTCGAAGCGCACCGTGGTACCGTCGGCCAGCCGGGTCTCCTGGCCGACGGTCAGGTTGACCCGGGCCTCCTTGTTGAGCCGGCCCTGTCCGATCAACCGCGGGTCCAGATCGAAGATCGACTGCGGGCGCCCGGTGTCCAGGCCGGCGTCGCCGCGGTAGATGTCGACGGCGACCGCCGGCTTGTTCAGCGCCGGGAAGCTCGACGACAGCAGCGTGCCGTGCAGGAATTCGGTGGGCGCGAACAGACCCTGGATCGCGATCTGCTGTTTGCGGCGCTCGTCGGGATCGGGGTAGGTGCCTGCCGGCGGGTCGATGCGCACCACACCCGAGGACAGCAGGGTCATCGGATCGTCAGGCCGGAACTGCACGGTGTTGGTGCGGGTCTGACCGTCCGGGAAGGTGACCGTGAACGTCGGGGCGTAACCGTGGCCCTGCAGGTAGATCCGGTCACCGCCGACCCGCAGCGGATGATTGACCCGTAGGTGGTATTGGTTCCAGACATCGTTGGTCAGGTCGTCGCCGTCCTGGTACTCGATATTGGCCGCGAAGCTGACGGCCTGACCGCTGGGCAGGTAATCGGCCTCGAAGTCGTTGACCTTCACGCAGATCGGGTACAGCGAGGTGCCGTCGACGGTGTTGCCGGCCCGGAACGAGTCGAAGGCGGCCGGGGACGCCGAGCAGAATCCGGGTCCACCGTTGGCGATCACGATGACATTGCCCTCGTAGCCGAACAGCTTGCCCGCGGCGATGGCGACCAGCAGACCCAGCAGTGAGAAGTGGAAGACGATATTGCCGAACTCGCGCAGATAGCCCTTCTCCGCTGAAATTTCAGTGATCTCGTCCGCTTTTCGGGTGGTGCGCCGCCAGCCCTTCAAGCGCTGGTCGACGGTGCTGGACAGCTGGTCGACGGTCCCGTCGAGCTGCGCCGCATGGTGTTTGGGCAGCCGGCCGAGGTTGCGCGGTGCGGGCACCGGGACCGCCCGCAGGCTCTTGACGTGTTCGACCATTCGCGGGGTCAGGCAACCCACCAGCGAGATGAACAGCAGCACGTAGATCGAGGTGAACCAGAAGCTGGAGAAGACGTCGAATGCCTGCAGCCGGTCCAGCCAGGGACCGACGGTCGGGTGCTCGGCCAGGTATTCGTCGACCTTGCCCGCGTTCAGGCTGCGCTGCGGCAGCATCGCGCCCGGGATGGCGGCGATGGCGAGCAGGAACAGCAGCACCAGTGCGGTGCCCATCGAGGTCAGCGTGCGCCAGGTGTTACGGATCAGCGCCCAGACCGGCTGCAGAACTCTCATATCGGCAGCCTCACGTCACTGACAAAGGCATCGCGTACCCAGGCCACGAAATCGCCCCACAATCCGGTCACCAGCGCGATCCCGACGCCGATCATCAACACCCCGCCGAAGACCTGGATACCGCGGGTGTGCTCCCGCAGCCAGCCGAGTCCGCGCACCGCGCGCGCCGACCCGAAGGCCAGCAGGATGAACGGCAATCCCAGGCCCAGGCAGTAGGCGATCACCAGGGTGATCCCGCGGGCGACCGCCGACCCCTCGGTGGCCGAGGACACCGCGATGACCGCGGTCAGCGTCGGGCCCAGGCACGGGGTCCAGCCCAAGGCGAACACCGCCCCCAGCAGCGGTGCCCCACCGAGGGTGGACAGCTGGCGCGGTGCGAACCGGGTGTCACGCTGCAGGGCCGGTACGAGTCCGATGAACACCAGCCCCATCGCGATGGTGACGACACCGCCGATGCGTTGCAGCAGTTCCTGATTGGTGATCAGCGCGGTGGTCATGCCGAGCACCGCCACACTGCCCAGCAGGAACACCACGGTGAACCCGGCCACGAACAGACCGGCCGCTCCGGCGACCCGCCACCGGCTCGGCCCGCCCGAGATGGCGGCCAGATAGGACAGATAACCCGGCACCAAGGGCACCACACACGGCGAGGCGAATGAGACGAGACCGGCCAGCACGGCCAGCCCGACTGCCAACAGCAGCGGGCCCGTCGTGATCAGGTCGGTCAACTCTCGCCAGCCAACCGCTCGACGACCGGCTGCAGATCTTCGGCCAGCAACTCACGCAGGAACACCGCCGCCACCCGGTGCCGGCGGTCCAGCACCAGCGTGGACGGGATGACCGTCGTCGGGTACTTGCCGCCGAACGCGATCATGGTGCGCATCGACGGGTCATAGATCGACGGGAAGGTGATGTTGCGGTCGGTGATGAAATCGACTGCGGCGGTGCGGTTGTTGTCGCGCACATCGATCCCGAGGAACTGCACACCCAGATCACGGGTGGCGTCGTACACCTGCTGCAGGTGTGGCATCTCCGAGCGGCACGGCCCGCACCACTGCCCCCAGATGTTGATCACCACGACCTTGCCCGCGAAATCCGAGAGCGCCAGTGCCTTTTCCGGATCCATCAGATCCGGGCCGGCGAGTTTTCCTGGGGTGCCGCGTGTTTCGGGTGGATCGTAGAAGATGTCAGTCTTGCCGCCGGGGGCGACGAATTCGAAGGTGCCGCCCTGGGCAACGGCGTCATCACCGGTGGAACAGCCCGTGATCAACGACGCTGCCACCAGGAGTGCGGCAAACCACTTCACTAGATTCCCCAGGGCTCCGTATATCCCCACCGGATCAGGCGGTCGTCGTCGAAGGTGAACGAGGTGATCGACGAGAGATTGCACAGCCGGCTGTGCGGCAGCGGAAGGTGGGCCAGCCGGCGACCGGTCATCGCCCGGCGCAGCGTCTCGACCGGCAACTGGTGGCTGACGCAAACAGCCTCGTGCCCTTGTGCTTTCACGCGCGCGCGGTGCAGTGCGGCGATCATCCGCGGGGCGATCTCGTCATAGGGTTCACCCCAGGACGGTTTGCTCGGGTTACGCAACCGCGGCCAGTTGCGCGGGTCGCGCAGGGCGCCGTCGCCCGGGGCCACCCGCTTGCCCTCGAAATCGTTCCAGGACTCGATCAGATCGGTGTCGGTATCGATGTCCAGGCCGTGCACGGCGGCGATCGGCGCGGCGGTCTGCTGGGCCCGTTCCAGCGGCGAGGCCACCACATGGCTGATGTCGCGGGACGCCAGCCAGTCCGCGGCGGCCTGGGCCTGCAGCCGGCCCCGGTCGGACAGGTTGTAGCCGGGCAACCGGCCGTAGAGCACCTTTTCCGGGTTGTGCACCTCACCGTGCCGCATGACGTGCACGGTGGTCCTGACCGGTGTCACTGTTTGGCACCGGCGGCCGCTGCTGCCGCGTGCGGCAGGGCGTCGGCGATCTTCTCGAACGCGGTGTCGTCGAGCGCGGTCGAGACGAACCAGGTCTCGAAGGCACTGCACGGCGGGTAGATGCCGGCGTCGAGCAGGGCGTGGAAGAAGGCAGGGTAGCGCCAGGTCTCGGTGGCCTTCGCGGAGGCGAAATCCGCGGGTTGGCGCTCACCGAAGAAGACCGTGAGGAAGTTGCCCGCGCGCGAAATATGGTGTGCCACCGACGCTTCGGTGAGCGCGCCGGTGATGAGCGCGCCGAGCCGATCGGCATTGGCGTCCAGCGTGCGGTAGACGGTGTCGTCGGCGGCCCGCAGGGTGGCCAGGCCGGCGGCCATCGCCACCGGGTTCCCGGACAGCGTGCCCGCCTGATAGACCGGCCCGAGCGGGGCCAGGCGCTCCATGACCTCGGCGCGACCGCCGAACGCGGCGGCGGGCAGTCCACCGCTCATCACCTTGCCGAAGGTGAAGATGTCGGCGTCCACCGGATCGAGGCCGTACCAACCCGACCGGCTGACCCGGAAGCCTGTCATCACCTCATCGGAGATGAGCAGCGCCTCATGGGCCGCGGTGATACGGCGCAGTGCCGCATTGAAACCCGGCTGCGGGGCGACGGTGCCCATATTGCCCGGGCACGCCTCGGTGATGACACAGGCGATGTCCTCGCCATGGGCGGCGAAGACATCCTCGACGGCGGCAACATCGTTGTAGGGCAGCACGATGGTGTCGGCGGCGGCCGCGCCGGTGACACCGGGCGAAGACGGCAGTCCCAGGGTTGCGACGCCGGAGCCGGCATCGGCCAGCAGTGCATCACTGTGGCCGTGATAGCAGCCGGAGAATTTGACGATCTTGGGCCGGCCGGTGAAGCCGCGGGCCAGCCGGATGGCGCTCATGGTGGCCTCGGTGCCCGAGTTGACGAACCGGATGCGCTCCACCGGGGCGACCCGGTCGATGATCTCGCGGGCCAGCTCGGTCTCGGCCGGGGTCGGGGCACCGAAGGACAGCCCGTCGGCGGCGACGCGCTGGACGGCCGCCACGACCTCGGGGTGTGCGTGGCCGAGGATCATCGGGCCCCACGAGCACACCAGGTCGATATAGCGGTTGCCGTCGGCGTCGGTCAGCCAGTAGCCGCCGGCCTTGGTGATGAAGCGCGGCGTGCCGCCGACGGCGCTGAAGGCACGCACCGGCGAGTTGACCCCACCGGGGATCACCGCGGACGCGTCGGCGAACAACGCAGCGGACGCCGACACGGACGACACGGTGCTGCTCATGGCCACCAGTGTCCCAGTCGGAGCAAGCTCGTCAACTACAGGGTGTAGTGGGAATCCACAGTTCACATTCCAGCAACCGTCGCATGGCGTGAGACATAGCACTTTATCTGGTAAATAGTCGCCGATCTGCTTTACTAGGAAAGTGACAACGGCCTGCCAGCTAACCACCACCCGATCTGCGACCCAAACGTCGCCCCGAGATGCTCGTGGAGACGTGTGATGACCATCCTCGTGCACCAGCTCGCTGACGCATTCGAGTCCCACGGCGAGGCCATCGCCGTCCGGCAGGGCGATGTCGCGACCTCCTACGCAGACCTGTGGCACCGGTCGGGACAGTGGGCCGGGCTGCTGTCGGCACGGGACATCCGCACCGGCGATGTGGTGGCGGTGGAGGACACCCGCACCCGCGAAACCATCACCCTGGTGCTGGCCTTGTGGCGCATCGGCGCGACGCCGATGCCGTTCGGGACCGATCTGCCGGCCCAGCGCCTGGGCCAGATGCGCGAGGTTGCACAACCGGCGCTCGCCGTGGTCGCGACGGAGACCGGCCGGCAGCTGGTGGCCGGCCTCGCGCAGATCGACCTGGCCGCGATCGCGACGGCGTCCACCGACACCGCACCGGACACCGAGCTTTCCGGGGACGAGCTGGCCTATCTGTTGTTCACGTCGGGATCGACGGGCACCCCCAAGGCCGTGGCCATGCCGCTTCGCGGATTGGCTCACCTGATGACCTGGCAGGCAAGCCAGGGCCCCCGGGTCACCTGCCAGTACGCCCCGCTGTACTTCGACGTCGCGTTCCAGGAGATTCTGTCGACCTTCCTCGCCGGCGGCGAGCTGGTGCTCGTGGACGCGGACACCCGCCAGAATTTCAGCCGGCTCGCCGAGCTCGTCGTGGCGCGCGGCGTCGAGCGGCTGTTCCTGCCTACTGCGGCGCTGGACCCGTTCTGCCAGGTGACGACGGTGGCGACACCGAACCTGCGCGAGGTCATCGTCGCCGGTGAGCAACTGCACGTGACACCCGCGGTGCGCACCTTCTTCACGCAGAACCCGCAGGCGGTCCTGGGCAACCACTACGGCCCGTGCGAGACGCACGTCGTCACCGTGCACGACCTCACCGGTCCGGCGGCGGCCTGGCCGGACACCCCGCCTATCGGAGTGCCCCTGCCCGGGGTGACCATCCGGCTGGAGCCTCAGGACGGCAACGCGGGCGACGACATCGGCGAGCTGATCATCGAAGGGCCCTGTGTCGCCGACGGCTACCACCGCGCGCCGGAACGCACCGCCGAACGCTTCGGCACCACGGCCGACGGTGTGCGCACCTACCGCACGGGCGACCTGGTCCGCTGGAACGACGGTGTTCTCGAGTTCTGTGGCCGTGCCGATCGCCAGGTGAAGGTGCGCGGTTTCCGGGTCGAGATCGACGAGGTGGAAGCCACCCTGAAACAGCACCCGGCCATCGTCGGAGTTGCGGTGCTCCCCCACGCGGTGGGGGGCGAGACCACACTCGTCGCCTACTTGGTAGACCGTTCGGCGAGCGCGCAGGCGGGCCCTGAGAATCCGGTCGTGCGCCGGCACGAACCGACCTGGATCGAGTTCGCCGCCGAGAAACTGCCCGAGTACATGGTCCCGTCGATCTGGGTGGAGCTGACCGAACTCCCGGCGACCCCGACCGGCAAGGTCGACCGCCTCGCCCTTCCGCAGCCGCCGATGCAGCGCCCACCGCTGGCGGTCGGCTACCGGCCGCCGACCGGTCCGGTCGAACTCAAGGTGGCGCAGATCTGGGACCAGATTCTCGGCTTCAGCGGCTCCGGCGCCGACGACCCGTTCTTCGAGGCGGGCGGCAGTTCGCTGATGGCGACGCGTCTGGTGGCGCGGCTGAGTACTGAGCTCGGCGTCACCGTCTTCGTGTCGCGACTGTTCGAGGCACCCACCATCGGCGGACTGGCCCGAACCCTGCAGACCAATCACCCAGGCGAGGTGGCGGACTGGACCGGCGTCAGCAGCGCACCGGCCCCGGCGACCACTGCCGCCCGGACCGCGCCGCGGCCCGCGCGAACCACCGATCATCTGGCCATCGTCGGCATGTCCGCTCGGGTACCGGGTGCCGCAAATGTGGCGGCCTTCTGGCAGAACCTGCTCGACGGTGTCGACTCGCTACGGATCCTGTCGCCGGAGGAACTCGCCGCCGCCGGTGTCCCCGACGCCGTGGCGGGCCACCCGGACTATGTGCCCATCTCCGGCTGGATCGAGCACGCCGACGCATTCGACCACGCGTACTTCGGCTACACGCCGTTCGAGGCCGAGCGGATCGATCCGCAGCAGCGCCTGCTGCTGGAACTGGCCGTCGCGGCGTTCGACGACGCCGCGATCGCCACGGCACCGGGCGGACTGCGCGCCGGTATCTACGCCGGCGTCGCCGCCAACAGTTACCTCACGCGCAACGTCCTTCCGCACGACCAGGCGCACGAATTCGGCTTGGACTACACCCTTCTCGGCAACGACAAGGACTACGTCGCGACGCGCATCGCCTACAAGCTCGGCTTCACCGGGCCCGCGCTGACGGTTCAGACCGCCTGCTCCTCCAGCGGCGTGGCACTGCATCTGGCCTGCCAGGCACTGCTCAATGACGACTGCGACGTCGCGCTCGCCGGCGGCGCCGCGCTGCCCTGGCAGTACCAGCACGGTCACGAGCATGTGCCCGGCGGGGCGCTCAGCGCCGACGGCCGGATACGCCCGTTCGACGCGGCCGCCAGCGGCATGGTGCTGACCGCCGGTGGCGCCTGCCTGGTGCTGCGCCGCCTCGACGATGCGATCGCCGACGGGCACACCATCCACGCCGTCATCCGCGGGACCGCGCTGTCCAATGACGGTGCGGCCAAGGCGAGTTTCACCGCACCCGGTGTCCCCGGCCAGCGATCGGTGATCCGGACCGCCCTGGACCGCGCCGGCGTCAGCGCCCGCGATATCGGCACCCTGGAAGCGCATGGAACGGGTACCCCCGTCGGCGACCCGATCGAGGTATCGGCCATCACGGCGGCCTGGCGTGAGGACACCCCCGACGTCGGCTACTGCGCGATCGGCAGTGTGAAGAGCAATATCGGGCATCTCGATGCGGGTGCCGCCGCCATCGGCGCGATCAAGCTCGCCCTGATGGTGCGTGACGGTGAACGGCCGGCCAGCCTGCACTGTGACACCCCCAACCCGGAGTGCCAGTTCGAGCACACCCCGTTCGTCGTCAACGCCGCGCGAACGTCGTGGGCCAGTGACGGGCCGCGGCTGGGCGCGCTGTCCTCATTCGGCTTCGGCGGCACCAACTTCCACGCCATCTTCGAACAGGGGCCGGCACCGGCCTCCACCCCGGCCCGGCGGGGATGGCAGCTGCTGCGCCTGTCCGCCAAGACCGAGTCGGCGTTGGCGATCCAACAGTACGAGCTCGCCGACGCGCTGCGCGCCGAGATGTCACTGGCCGACGTCGCACATACCCTCACCGTCGGCCGCAACCGGCACAACCACCGCGCCGCGGTCATCGCGAGCACACCCGAGCAGGCCGCCGAACGTCTGCGCGCGCCCGCACACGTCGTCACCGGCAGCAACCCGATCGCCGATCCACATCTGGTGTTCACCTTCCCAGGACAGGGCCCGCAGCACCCCGGCATGGGGCGTCGCCTGTATGACACCGAACCGGTGTTCCGCAGTGCGGTGAACCAGTGCGCCGACATCCTCCTGGCCGAGATCGGTGTCGACCTACGGGAGCTGCTGTACCCCGCTGGCGACAGCGAGTCGGCGGCCGAGGCCCTGCGCAACACCCACCTCGCGCAGCCGGCGATCTTCGCGGTCAGCTACGCGACGGCGAAACTCTGGATGAGTTGGGGCCTGGCGCCGGAGACGATGATCGGGCACAGCGTCGGCGAACTCGTCGCCGCGACGCTGTCCGGCGTCTTCAGCCTGGATCACGCGCTGGCCATCATCGCCGAACGTGGACGCCTGATGGGGTCCATGCCCTCCGGCGGCATGCTGGCCGCGCGGATCTCCGAGGACGGTGTGCTGCCGTATATCGGCGACGGCGTCTCGGTGGCCGGGGTCAATTCGCCGCAGGTGACCATACTTTCGGGTCCGCACGATGCGCTCGACGCGGCGCGCGCGCGTCTGGAGGCCGACGGCATCGGAACGACACCGCTGCACACCAGCCACGCCTTCCATTCGGCGATGATGGACCCCGTCCTGGCACAGTTCGCCCACGCCGTCGGTCGGTACCCGCTCAACGCGCCGTCGATCCCGTTCTACTCCAGCGTGACCGGGCTGCCGATCACGGCCGAGCAGGCGCAGAATCCACAGTACTGGGCCCAGCAGTTGCGCGAAGCGGTCCGGTTCGGCCCGGCGGTGCAACACCTCGTCACGACGCCAGGCGCGGTGCTGCTGGAATGCGGCCCGGGACAGAACCTCACGACCAGCGCACGGCAGATCACCGGTGCCGTGGCGATCGCGTCGCTTCCGCATGCCGCGGTCACCGACGCCGACGATGCCGAGTACCTCGGTACCGCCGTCGCCCGACTGTTCGTCGCCGGCATCGAACTCGACGAACGCCGCTTCACGGCCGGCGAAACACGCACCCGGATCAGCCTGCCCGGCCATCCCTTCATCCGCACCCGGCACTGGCTCAACCCGGGCGAAGCCGCCATTCCGGTGGCGTCCTCGGCCGTCCGCGGCGCGGACGCGACAACGCCGGAAGCCGAGGAGGTCACCGAGCCCGCATCGACCCTCGACGCGGTGCGCGAACTGTTCCTCGACGTGGCCGGGGTGGAATTCGAGCCGGGCGATGAGCACGGCAGCTTCCTGGAACTGGGCTTCGACTCGCTGCTGCTCACCCAGATCACTTCCGCGCTGAACGCCCGAATGGGCACCTCGCTGAGATTCCGCCAGCTGTTGGAGGAGTTCTCGACGGCAGCCACCCTCGCTGCCCACCTCGACGAGCAGCTCAGCGCGGAACGCAGCGATGAGCCGGTCGCGATGACGCTGCGACAGGGCGCCAAAATCAAGACAACCGGCGACGAGGAGCTGACCCCGAAGCAGCGCCAGGCCCTCGATGCGCTCATCGCCCGGTACATCGAGCGGACCGGCTCCAGCCGCGCCTATGCCGATGAGCACCGCAGCTACCTTGCCGATCCGCGCGCCGTCTCCGGGTTCCGCCCGTTGTGGAAGGACCTTGTCTATCCGTTGGTATCGGCCAGCTCCCAGGGCCCGCGCTTCACCGATATCGACGGCAATTCCTACGTCGACCTGACCAACGGGTATGGGTCGAGCTTCTTCGGGCACCGGCCCGATTTTGTGGTCGACGCGGTGCACCGCCAGATCGACACCGACATCATCATCGGCCCGCAGAGCCCCATCGTCGGCGAGTCGGCCCGGCTGTTCACCGAGATGACCGGCCATGACCGGGTCACCTTCTGCAACACCGGGTCCGAGGCGGTGCTCGCCGCGATCCGGCTGGCGCGCACCGTGACCGGCCGCAACCTGATCGTGCAGCACGATGGTGACTATCACGGCATCAACGACGAGGTACTGGTCCGCGGCACCCCGAGCGGGCGGACCATCCCGGCGACACCCGGCGTTCCGGCCGAGAGCGTGGCCAACGTCCTGATGCTGGAGTACGGCAGCGAGAAGTCGCTGGAGATCCTGCGCAAACGCGCAAACGAGTTGGCGGCCATCGTCATCGAGCCCGTCCAGTCCGGTAACCCCGACCTGCAGCCGGCCGACTATATCCGCGAGGTGCGCCGCATCTGCGACGAGAGCGGTACCGCGCTCATCATGGACGAGGTCATCTGCGGGTTCCGGGTGCACTGGGCCGGCGCGATGGGGCTGTGGGGTGTGCAACCCGACCTTGCCTGCTACGGCAAGATCTTCGGCGGCGGCATGCCCGTGGGCGCCCTGGCCGGCTCGGCACGATTCATGGATGCCCTCGACGGCGGTGCCTGGCAGTACGGTGACGACTCGATGCCCGAGGTCGGTGTCACCTACTTCGCCGGCACCTTCGTGCGGCACCCGCTGACCATGGCCGTCGTGCTTGCCACGTTGCAGCACATGCAGGCCAACCCCGGTCTGCAGGAACAGGTCAGCCGGGCGGCCGAGGATCTGGTCGACCGCCTGCACGCGCTGTTCAAGTCCACCGGGCTGCCCATGCGTATCGGCAGGTTCGGCTCGCTGATGAAGCCGAAGTGGAAGCAGACGCTGGCATTCGGCGAACTGTTCTACTACTTCCTGCGCGAAGCCGGGATCAATGCCTGGGACGGGCGGCCCAACTACATCACGACGGCGCACGGCGAGGCCGAATTCGATGCCATCGTCGACGGATTCGCCTACGCCATCGAACAGATGAAGGCCGGCGGGTTCCTTGACGACGTCACACCGACCGCCGAACTGTACGGCGCGACGGTCGGCGAGGACGGCACGATCTCGTTGCCGTCCACCGAATCTCAGCGCGAGGTGTGGCTGGCGGCACGGTTCGTCGGCAACAACAGCGTCGCCTACAACGAGGGCCTGGACCTGAGCCTGGCCGGGCCGCTGGACAGCGAGGCGCTGTCGGGTGCGTTGCAGACCCTGTTGGATCGGCACGAATCGTTGCGGGCCCGGTTCTCCCGGGACGGGCGGCAGATGCTGATCGATCCGACGCTGACACTGGATCTGCCGGTACATGACCTGTCGGGTCTGGATACCGAGCAGCGGGCCGCCACGCTGACACAGCTGCGCGACCACGAGATGAGCGCCAAGTTCGACCTGCGCAACGGACCGTTGGCGCGGTTCAGGCTGGTGAAGGTCACCGCCGATCAGCATCATCTGCTGTTCGTCGCCCACCATGCCGTCTGCGACGGCTGGTCGGGGGCGGTGGTGCTCAGCGAGCTCGCGACGCTGTACTCGGCCCATGTCGAGGGCAGGCCGGTCGAGCTGGCGCCGGCGCCGCGGTATGCCGACTACAGCGCGATCGAGCAGCACTTCATGGGATCGCTGGAAGGTCGTCTGCACCAGGACTATTGGCTCAAGCAGCTGGCGGAGGTCCCCGCACCGCCGCAGCTGCCGCCGGACCTGACCGGTGCCGATGACGACCTGAGCGCGGCCCGGGTGGATCTGGCGTTGGACAGCGACCTGCTGTCCCGGTTGCGCACTGTCGGCAGCGCGCACGGTGCCAGCCTGGTCGCGACCATGCTGACCGGGTTCGCCGGGCTGCTGCAACAGCGCACCGGCCAAGACGATCTGGTGATCGGGTTGGCCGCGGCCGGGCAGTCCTTCCACGATCAGGGCAAGCTCGTCGGACACTGTGTAAATCTGCTGCCGCTGCGGTTGCAGGTCACCGGGGCCGATGTGTTCACCGATGTGCTGGCCGGTACCCGTGGCGCCCTACTGGACGCCTACGACCATCAGGGTGTCAGCATCGGCACGCTGCAGGAGAACCTGGAACTGCCCCGGGACGGCAACCGTCCGCCACTGGTCAGCGTGGTGTTCAACATCGACGTCCGCGATGACGACATCGCGCACACCGGGCTGACGGTCGAGTACGAGACGCTGGTGCGTCAGGCCGAGACCTTCGAGCTGTTCATCAACGTGGTGGACGACGGCAGTTCGATGATGCTGGAGGCCAGCTACCGGACCGCGCTGTACAGCGAGGAACTGATCACGGAGTTCCTGACCTCGTTCGTCGAGGTGCTGAGCAAGGCGTGCACCGACCCGAGTGAAACGATGGAGCAACTGACGGCCACACCATAGGATCTGGCCATGCTGCTAGCCCGCCGGCGTGCCGAATTCAACCGCAGATTCGTCAATCCCGTGGTGGAACCACTGGTCGGATATGTGCCGCTGTGGTCGGCGGTGGACCATGTCGGGCGGCGCAGCGGTAAGGAGTACCGCACACCGGTGACGGCCTTCCCCACCACCGACGGGGTCGCGGTGTTGCTGCCCTACGGCACCGATACCGACTGGGTGCGCAATCTGCAGGCGGCGGGCACCGGCAGGGTGGTGATAGACGGTCGCAGCCTGCTGGTGGACAACCCGCGGGTGGTCCCCCTCGCTGAGGCGCTGGCGGTGCTGCGCGGTCCGTGGCGGCGCGTGTTGCGCGTCCTGCCGGTCCAGTCGGCGCTACTGCTCACGCGCTCCAGCTGAGCACTGTCCCTTCGGCTTTGGTCATGATGGCGCCGGGCTGTACACGCAGCCGGTACGGCGTCAGGCGCAGTGCGGCGAACGCCGGCGAGGTCGGTGAGTCCCAGCCCGGGATTATGGTCGGGTTGTAACCCAACGGTTCGGGGGCGTCGATGAACTTGTTCCACACCGCTGTACGGGTCTCGTTGTCGAAGTACCACTCCACCAGGCAATCCGCGGCGCAGGTGTCATGGTTGGGCGCCCAGTAGTTCACCGAGACATACGGGTGGACGGCCAGATGTTGCTTCTTGACCGGTGACGGCACGGTTGCGACCCAGCCCAACAGATCGGTGCCGTCCCATTCCCAGATCGGGTGCAGCACCCGACTGCGGGGCTTGCTGTCAGCGTCCACGGTGGCCACCGAGGCCCACACGATGGAGTGCGCCATCTCGACGAAGGCGGGGGCGGTCTGCTCGAGTGCGGTCACCCCGCCAGTCTATTTGGCCTTGTCCTGGCCGTAGATCGGATTTCCGTCGTCATCCAGCCAGTCGTTGACCGCGGTCCCGGTCACGGTGCCGTTGCTACCGGGCAGGACGGCGGTGGGCCGGGGCTCGTCATAGTCGCCGGTGATCTGGTCGTCGGTGGTGTCTTTGCTCATGGGACACGGGCTGCCCGAATATGTGACCCACCAAACACTCAGGCGGAGACTTTGCGCACCGCCGCGGGCAGGCTGGGCAGGAAGTGCCTGGTCGCGAATATCCGGACGTCCTCGGCAGTCTGCAGCGGCTGCACGCTCGGTAACAGCAGCACCATGGCCGCGTAGCGCAGGATGGTGTCGGCCAGGTCGTTGACCGCGGGCGCGCCGATCCGCTCGGCGAACCCGTCCGGGAAGATCACCCGTAGCGCGGTAGCCATCCGCTCGACGGCCGCACCGTAATGGCGGTGCAGCAGTTCCTGCGCCAACGCCGGGTCGTCGAGGACCATCTGGTTGAGCACCCGGTGGCGCCGGAACCGCAGGATCGACAGCGTGAACGCCTCGACATAGTAATTCGATTGCGGTTTGGCCTGTTTGAGCTCCGCCGCGATATCGGCGAACAGGGCCACATTTTCACGCTCGATGACCGCGCCGACGAGTTCGTCACGGTTGGCGAAGCGCCGGTAGATGGTGGTGCGGCTGACCCCGGCCCGGCGCGCCACGTCGTCGAGGGCGACCTTGCGGAAGCCATGCCGCTCCAACTCGACGAGCGCAGCGTCGAGAATTGCCTCTCCGGCGTCAGCCCCTGGCATAGCCGGCTTGCGCGAACTTGCTGTAGCGCACCGACATCGGCAGCCGGTCCCAGACCCAGTTGACCGGCCGAGTGCGCCAGAACGCGGCGAACCGCTGGTAGTTGCGCTCCTGCCTGTCGGTCCACGGGATGCCGAGCAGGTCGCGGGCGCGCGGCGGGAGACCGCCTGCGGTGATGAAGGCGGCCGCCGGGTCGAAGACTGTCGCGATCATCGTCCACACGGTGGGGTTGACACCCTTCGGGCAGGGGAAGCCCTTGGTGACATAACCCACGCCGTATCGAGCCGACTTGTGCGGTACCGCAACCTCATTCATCATCCGGTCCCAGTACTGCTCGAACTCGGCGTAGGTCGCGGGCATCGGCCGGTCGCTGACACCGTAGCGGCGGTACCAGGTCTTGGACTCCAGATAGATCTGCTCACGTTCGGCATCGGTGAGCCGCTTCACGAAGGTGTCGGCGAAGTAGATGATCTGCTCGACGAAGGTGGCGTGCGCCCAGTAGTAGGTCTCCGGGTCGAGCGCGTGGTAGCGCCCGCCACCAGGCATATCGCCCTTGACGTGGTGATGGAAGTCGCGGACCTGGGTGCCGGCGTTCTGCTGCCCGGAGCCGTAGACCGTCTTGAAGATCGGCGGGATGGTCCGCTTGAGGCGTTCGGCGGTATCGGAGAAGAACGTGGAGTGATCCAGCACGCCCTGGCCGAGTTCGGCGAGCATGTTCTGCAGTACCGCAGGTCGGGGGCCGATGAGGTACATGCGGTTGTCCCCGAAGTACTTCCACACCAGCGAGTCGGGCCCCAGCGGCAGGGCATCGTCGAGCGCCTCAGGAGCGTTCTCGGCCAATTCGGTCATGCGGAACAGTGTTACAGATTTTGAACTTTGTTCCAATCGGGTGTGTCGGGGCTCACTCCCACCCGGTGCCTGCGCTTGCGGGCGAGGACGGTGCCGGTCAACACCGCCACGAAGGTCAGCCCGTAGAACACCGCCATCCCCGCACTGGTGGCGGCGTCGGCGTAGTAGGCGATCCAGAATCCGGCCACCGCTCCCCCGGCGGCGAACAGTGCGGTGAGCGCCAGCATGACCGACAGTCGGGTGCTGAGCAGGTACGCGGTGGCGGGCGGGACGATCATCAGCGCGATGACCAGGATGGCGCCGGCGGCGTTGAACGCGGCGGTCACGGTCACCGAGACCAGGAACATGAAGCCGGTGTTCAGCGCCGCCGACCGGATGCCGAGGCTGTCGGCGAACTGCGGATCGAACGTCGTCACCTTGAGCTTGGGGTAGCAGACGGCCAGGAACACGATGTTGACGGCGAACACGGCCAGCATGACGTACAGGTACGACGGGCCGATCGACGTGCCTTTGACAGAAAGTTGTTGGAAGGCAGCGAGGTTCAGATCTCCGACCAGTACGGCATGGGTGTCCAGGTGCACGTTGGCAAAGTTGAGCGTCACCAGGATGACACCGGCGCTGAACAGTGCCGGGAAGATCAGCCCCTGCGGTGAGTCGCCGGTGAGCAGGCCGGTGCGAGTCAGCCATTCGCTGCCCAGCACGACGATCACCCCGGCAACGGCGGCCCCGACGATCAGCAGCGGCGAGTCGAGATCGTGGGTGAAGAAGTAGCCGACGACGATCCCGGGCAGCACGGCATGGCTGATGGCATCGACCAGCATGGAGTTGCGGCGTAACACCACAAACGCGCCGGGCAGCGCGCAGGCCACTGCCGTCACGACCGCCAGCAGGGTGGTGCCGAGGACAAAATTCATTGTGCGCCTTCGGCCGTGAGTTCGCGCTTCAGCGCAGCCCGGGCCCGCGTCCGGCCGATCACCCGGGTGATCACGCTGCGCCGCGGCGAGAGGAGCAGCGAGATGACAAAGATCGCGAACAGGGTCAGCACGATCAGCGGCCCGGTGGGAATCTTGCCGCCGATGATGGACAGATACGCGCCGACCCCACTGCCCACCGCACCGAAAAGTGCCGACAGTCCGACCATTCCGGGCAGCGTGCGGGTCCACTGCCGGGCCGCCGCCGGCGGCGTCACGACGAACGCGACCATGAGCACCAACCCGACGGCCTTCACCCCGATCACCGTGGCGATGACGATGGTGGTGAACATCAGGGTGTCGATACCGCGCGCACCGAACCCGAGCACCGTGGAATGGTCGGGATCGAATGTGCGCAGCGCAAATTCCTTCCAGAACACCGTCATCAACACTAGTGCGAGCCCACCGACGGCGATGCTGGTGGTCAGGTCGGTCATGGTGATCACCGAGGCGTTGCCGAACAGATAGTCCTGGATGCCACCCTTGCCGGGCAACGAACTGTTGGTCACGACCCGCATCAGCAGCATGCCGGTGCCGAAGAAGATCGTGAGTGACACCGCCATCGCGGTGTCGATCCGGATCTTGGAGGTACGGGCGACGGCATTGGCGAACAGCACCGCGATCGTGCCGATGACGACCGCGCCGACGATGAGCCCGAGCATGTTGCGTCCGTCGGCGCCGAAAACCACCGTGGCCGTGAGGAACGCGAGCAGCGTGCCGGGTAGCGCCGCATGCGAGATCACGTCGCTGATCAGCGACTGTTTGCGCAGGTAGGCAAAACTGCCCAGCGCGCCCGCGACCAGCCCGATCACCGAGGTTCCGAAGAACACCATGCGGTAGGTGTGGTTGGAGAGGAACTCCACCAGGCTCACGGGGCGAACTCCGCGAAGGCGTCATCCGCGGTCACCTCGTAGGCGGTGCGGACGTTGGCGAGTGTGAAGGCCTCGTCGACCGGGCCGCTGGCGACGATCCGCCGGTTCAGCAGGGTCACGTGATCGCAGTAGTCCCGGACGGTGGCCAGGTCGTGGTGCACGATGACGACGGTCTTGCCCTGCCCACGCAGCGAGCGCAGGACGTGGCCGATCGCCTGCTGGCTCTTGGCGTCGACACCCTGGAACGGTTCGTCCATGAAGTACAGATCGGGGGCCTGCACCAGGGCGCGAGCCAGGAACACCCGTTGCCGCTGACCGCCGGAAAGCTCACCGATCTGCCTGGCCGCCAGGTCGGCCATGCCGGTCTGTTCCAATGCGGCCTGGGCACGTTGCCGTTCGCTGCTGCCCGGCCGGCGGATCCAGCCGAGCCCGCCGTAGGTGCCCATCGTGACCACGTCGAGCACGGTCGTCGGGAAATCCCAGTCCACACTTGAGGACTGCGGCATGTAGCCGATTCGGCGACGGACCCGGTTCAGCGGGCGGCCGAAGAACTCCGTCGTCCCGGTCAGCGGTTTGACCAGTCCGAGCATCGCCTTCATCAACGTCGATTTGCCGGCACCGTTGGGCCCGACGACACCCATCACCACCCCGGTGGGCACCCGGAAGTCGACCCCGCGCAGTACCGGATCGAGCCGGTAGGCGACACTGAGGTTTGTTGTGCGGCAGGCCAGTTCGTCGGTCATCGCTGGGACACCGCCAACGCGTCGGCGACGGCCCTGGCATTGTGGGTGAACACACCCAGATAGGTGTCGACACCGGGATCGGCACCGAGGGAGTCGGCATAGAGTTCCTTGTCGGAGACCTCGACGTTCCAGCCGCGGGCCCGGACGGCCTCCTTCAAGCTGGTGATCGCCTGCGGGTTGGCCTGGTTGTCCTGGAAGATCACCGGCACCCGGTGAGCGGCGATCAGGTCGGCCAGATCGGAGAGTTGCTCGGCACTCAACGCGGCCTCGGTCGACACGAAATCCGTTGCGCGAACGGTCAGGTCATAGGTGTGGCCGAAATAGTTGAAGGCGTCGTGACCGGTGATCAGGATGCGCGGTTGCGGTACGGCCGCGAGCAAGGCGGCGGCCTCATCGGCGGTCGCCTCGATCCTTGTCCGATAACTGTCGGCGTTTCTGCGGTAGGTCTCGGCATTGTCCGGGTCGATCTCGCCGAGTTTGTCGGCGACGTAGCCGACGACCCGCGTCCAGGCTTCGGGGCTGTTCCAGATGTGCGGGTCGTGCAGCGGGTTGCCCTCGTCGTCGGTCTCGGGCCAGGCCAGCAGCATGTCGTCGGGCAGTTGATCGCCCACCGCGAGCTGACGGTCGCCGAGGCTGCCCAACTGGTCGATCATCTGCGCCTCCAGGTGCAGTCCGTTCCAGAGCACGACATCGGCGTTCAGGATGGTCTCGATATCCCGCGTCGACGGTTGATAGGTGTGCGGATCCCCACCCGGGCCGACCATCGTGGTGACCCGGGCTTCGGGAGCGATGTTGGCGACCGCGTCGGCGAGATATCCGGTGGTCGCGTAGACCGTCAGGGCGCCGTGGTCCCGGTCGATGGATGCGCATCCCGCCAGGACCAGGCCGACGACCAACGCGGCGGCGAGTCTGCACATCCGCATCGACGACTCCATGGCTCAGGATTATTGAACATAAAAGTTCGGGCTGTCGAACTTTTCGGAAAGCGTACTACATCGACTCTGGGACACCGCATAGTTGCGAACGCAAAAACGACGGATCTAAGGTGTGGTTCTGTGCAGAAGACACTGAAGACCTTCGCAAGCGCATTGTTGGCCGGCGGGTTGCTCGTCGGGTGTGGCAGCCAGTCAACCGAACCTCAGGCGGCGCCCTCGGCCACCGAATCAACCGCACCGGCACCCACCACACTGACCATCGAGACGGTCGAGAACGCCAATTCGACCCTCGAAGAATTGGCCGGTGCGCAGCTGGCCGACATCCAGGTGCAGTCGATATCGATCTCGCCGAGTGGCAACCTCAGCGTCGATGCTCTGGACCCCGGCAAGCCGACCGAACTGAACCAGTACGTCGCCTACCCCGACGGCCGCACCGACGTCCGCCCCTACGACTACGGCGGCGCAGAGAAGTACGACGCCCTGCTGGCCACACTGTTCAGCGCCGACCTGGTCGATCCCGAGACGATGGTGAGCGCCTGGGAGGACTCCTTCAACCGGGTCCAGGGCGACCGGGCCGAGATGGACGCCAGCGGCGTGACCGTGGCCTGGGACAACATCAACGGCGTGGTCGAGATGTACATCGTCAACGGCCCGGAGCGCGATCGCCAGACCGTCTACTACGACCCGACGGGCGCCTTCCTGCGCGTGTCCTGATCACTCGCGCGCATTTCGGGTGAGGCAACGACCTGCCGGCCGTGAGCGGTATCGGTGAGTGCGTCCAGGTGAATGGCGTCGAGGTGGGCATCGACGTGGGATGTCACGATCGTGGTGCCCTCTCGTGCGGTGGATGACAACCCCGCAGGGGGTCAATCAGACGGTGAGTCATCACCAGCGGCAAACGGTCAGGTCCATCCTCACCCCGGTCCGCGTCATCAGAATCAATGTCACACCCCCCTGGCATAATCGCACACATGTTCGAAGATCGTGGGGATCCGGGTCAGCTCTCCGATGCGGCGCTGATCGCTGCGTTGCAGACCGCAACCCGTGCCGAATCGAGTGAGGCGGCGTGGCGTTTGGCGCTGGTCGCCGAGGTCACAGCCCGGCATTGCGATGACGAGGACGACACCTCGGCGCATAAGCTCATCGATGGGTGGGCGTTGGCCAAGGCGCAGGTCTCGGCGGCCTGCAACCTGGGGCCGCAGGCCGCGAGCACCCAGATGCGTATCGGGGTCGCCCTGCGCGAACGGCTACCGCAGACCGCGGCGGTCTTCGCCGACGGTGCGGTGTCGGCGAAAGTGATCAATGCGATCACCTGGCGCACCCACCTGGTCACCGACCCCGACGCCCTAGCCTCGATTGATACCGGGATCGCCGAGAACGCCCACCAGTTCGGCGCCTTATCGGAG